>SCQD01000191.1 GCA_004299145.1 Methylococcaceae bacterium
TGGACGGCGCGCAAGTGCTGCACCACGTCAAAACCCAGCCGGAACTGGCCGCGACGCCGGTTTACGTGGTGTCCGGCCGCGACCGCGATGCCGCTTTGTTGCGGCAAGGCATCATCGGTTATTTGCAAAAACCGGTGGACGATCGCCAGATTGCGCAGGCCGAAGCGGCGGTGCTGTCGGCAAAAGCGGCCGGTAACGCCATTCTGGTGGTGGAAAGCGGCGGCATCAGCGCCGAAGACGTGCGGCGCATCATCGGCGCCGATGCCGGCTGCGTGCGCAAAACCGCGGCCGGTGCCGCCCTGGCGGCGGCTCTGCATGAACAGGCCTGGCGGTTGGCCGTCATCGACCTGGACGCCCACCCCCTGGAAGACGGCTTGAGCATCGCCCAGACCATACGCGCCGCCAATGCCGGCATCGGCCTGGTGTTTTTCGGCGAGCGCCCGTTGAACGACGAAGACGAAGCGCGGCTGCGCCAGTATTCGGACAGCATCATCATCAAAGCGCCGATGGCCGAGCGGCGTTTGCTGGAAAACATCGAGCGCTTCCTCAAAGAAGTGCCGCAAGCCGGCGCGGCCGGTCCGCCGGGCGGCGGCAAGCGCCTGGAGGGCAAGCGCATCCTGGTGGTGGACGACGATAGCCGCAATCTGTTCGTCATCACCGCCGCGTTGGAACAGCAAGGCGCCAAAGTGAAAAACGCCGTCAACGGCCGGCGCGCTTTGGAGCTGCTGGCGAAAAACCCGGTCGATCTGGTGATCATGGACATCATGATGCCGGAAATGGACGGCTACCAGACCATCGCCCGATTGCGCGCCGATCCTGCGTTGGCGGCTATTCCGGTGCTGGCGTTGACCGCCAAGGCGCTGCCGGATGACCGGGAAAAAACCCTGGCGGCCGGCGCCGACGATTATCTGTCCAAGCCGGTGGATTACGACGTGCTGATCAACATGGCGGTGCTGTGGTGTGGGCGGCGTAGCATCGTGCAGCCTTCCCCATGAGCATCGCCGTGCAGGACAACGGCGTGCTGCACAAGTACGCCATTCTCGGCCGTCTGGAGCAGGCCGGCGAGCAGCAGGAATTGCTGGTGCGCCTGCAAGATTTATGCGCCGGCGGCGCGGCGACGGCGCTGGAGCTGGATTTTTACGACGCCGACACCCTGCCGGGGGCGGTGATCGAATCCTTGGCGGACTTACTGGATCGCGGCGTCAAACTGAAAATCGTCGCTTACCACGCTTTGCTCAGCCATAGCCTGATGCGCCTGGGCCTGCCGGTTTTGCCGATGTCCCACCAGCCGCCACGGGCACCCCGGCCGCGCTGCAAAGCGCTGGTGCTGGCCGGCTCGGCGCAGAGTCTGGACAAGATTCTCTACATCGTCGGCCGTTTGCCGCCCGGCGATGCCTCGGTGTTCATCGCCCAGCACGTGCAGGAAGATCAGGTAAACCTGCTGGACAAACTGCTTAAAGTGCGCACCGAATACCGCGTGCTCATGCCGCAAAGTCTGACACCCGTGGAATCGGGCGTGATCTATGTCGCCCCACCCGCCCACCACATGAAAGTGGCGCACGGTTTGATCTATCTCACCCGAGACCGCAAAATCCAGTTTGCCCGGCCATCCATCGACGTGTTGTTCGAATCGGTGGCGGGGGAATACGGCGCCGAGGCGTTGGCCGTATTGTTGTGCGGTTACGGCCAGGACGGCGTGGCCGGTTGCGCCGCGTTGAAAGCCGCCGGCGCAAGCGTCATTATCGAGGACAGCGCCGAGTGCGAACCGGCCTGCGTGCTGCCGGACAGCGCCCGCAGCGCCGGCGCTTTCGATCTGGTGCTGAAATGCCCCGCCATTACCAGCGTGGCGGCGGCATCCATCGCGGGCGATGCCGCCACGCCCGGCGGCGAGTGGCTGGAACTGTTTCTGCAAGCGGTGCAGAGCCGCTACGACTACGACTTCCGCGGCTATCAGCGGGACAGTCTGGAACGGCGCATTCGCAATGCCGGCCGCGATTTCGGCCTGGACGGTTTTGCCGATTTCCAGCGCGCCGTGCTGGCAGAGCCGCCGCTGTTTCAGCGTTTGCTGGCGGAAATGTCGGTCGGCGTCAGCGGATTTTTCCGCCATCCCGAACAGTTTCGCTGCTTGCGCGAGGAAATCCTGCCGTACCTGACCAGCTTTCCGTTGATCAAAATCTGGTCGGCCGGTTGCGCCACCGGCGAAGAAGCCTACTCGCTGGCCATTTTGCTGGAGGAACTGGGCCTGCTGGAAAAAAGCCGGATTTTTGCCACCGACATCAATCCGTATTTACTGGAACTGGCCAAGTCCGGCCTGTTTCCCACGGAAGCCCTGGCCGGCAGCCGGGAAAACTATCTGGCGAGCGGCGGAACGCGCTATTTCGACGCTTACGTCACGCCGGGCGGCCATTTTTTGAAAGCCGACCCGCGTTTGCGCGAGCACATTTTGTTTTATCGCCACTCGCTGGCGCACGACGGCGTTTTCAACGAGTTCCAGCTGATTCTGTGCCGCAACGTGCTGATTTATTTCGACGCCGGCTTGCAAAAGCAGGTATTGCAGCAGTGTTTCGTCCGTTCCCTGCACCGCGACGGCTTTTTGCTGTTGGGTCCCCAGGACGGTTTGCGGCACCTGGCCCTGGCGCAAGGCTTTGCGGCTTATGGCCGCTGCGGCCATTTCTATCGCCTGCGTGGAGAACCTGCCCATGCCTGAACACCGCATAAAACTGGGGCTCATGCCCCCTTTGACCGGCCTGGTGGACATCTACGGCGCGGAGATCAGCCGCGCCGGACAGATCGCCTGCGCGGAAATCAACGCAAGCGGCGGCGTGCTGGGCCGCGAGCTGGAACTGGTGATCGAAGACGACGGCAGCCTGCCGGAAAGCGCGGTCGCGGCCGCCATCCGGCTGGTGGAGCAGCACCGCTGCGTCGCCATCGTCGGCAATCTGCTGTCCAATTCGCGCATCGCCGTCGCCTACCGGGTGGCCGAGCCGCGCAAAATTCCCTACCTCAATTTTTCTTTTTACGAAGGCAGCATACTCAGCCGCTATTTTTTCCATTTCGCCGCCCTGCCCAATCAGCAGATCGACCGCATGATCCCCAGCATGTGCCAGCGCTATGGCCCGCGCATGTTCTTCGCCGGCAACAACTACGAATGGCCGCGCGGCTCCATCGACGCCGCCAAGCGCGCCCTGGAACAAACGGGTGGGCAGACGGTGGGCGAGGAATACTGCCCCATCGGCGTGAGCGGGGACGACATCGAACGCCTGCTGGACCACGTGGCCGCCTCCGGCGCCGAGGTATTCGTGCCCTATTTTGCCGGCACCGATCAAGTGCATCTGCTGACGCGCTTTACCGAAAGGGGCATGAAACAGCGCATGGCGGTGGTGATGGGGCACTACGATGAGATCATGGCCAGCCGCTTGCCGGCACAGGTGCGGGCAGGCTTTTATTCCAGCAATACTTATTTCATGACCCTGGATACGCCGGAAAACCGCGCTTATCTGGCGTGCCTCGCCGCCATGCCCGGCGTGAGCGGGATTTGGCCGCAGGGCAACGGCATTCTGACCAACTTCGGCGAAGGCACTTATCTGTGCGTCAAGGCTTTCGCCCAGGCAGCCAATCAGGCCGGCAGTCTGGCTCCCGAAGCGCTGGTCGACGCCCTGGAAACCGTTTGCGTCACCGGGCCGCAGGGCAGTGTGCAAATGGACCCGGCGACGCACCACGCCCGCGTCAATACCTGTTTGTCGCGCTGCCAGGCCGACGGCAGGTTTGCCATCGTCGAACGCTTCGGCGCCATCGAGCCGCTGTTGCCGGCGCGCTACCGGCATTTGCGCATCAGAAAGCAATCCGAACTGGACGAAGACATCCACTTGCAAGCCCGGATGATCGCGCAGATGAGCGAAGCGATTTTTCTGGTCGACGCGGCGGACAGCCGCATCATTTACACCAACCCCGGCGCCGAGCGCCTGTTCGGCTATGACGAAGGCGCCCTGGCCGGCCGGAACTTTGCGGCGCTGTTCGCACCCGACGGCCAGACCGCGGAACAGCAAGCGGCCGCCATCGGCGAGACCGTGCTGGAAAAAGGGGTCTGGCAGGGTGAAACCACCAACATCAGCCGGGACGGCGCGGTTTTTTGCTGCGCCGTTTCGGTTTCCGTGTTTACCCATCCCCGGCACGGCGAAGTGTGGATGGTGCTGGCCAAGGACATCACCGAACGGAAGCGGGCGGAAGAAACCCTGCGCAAGAGCGAGTTTCTGTTCCGCTCACTGTTCGAGCTGGGCAATATCGGGGTTGCCATCACCTCCCCCGAAAAAGGCTGGTTGCGGGTGAATCCCCGGCTGTGCCGCATGCTCGGCTACGAGGAAGCGGAGTTGCTGTGCATGGACTGGGCGGAGATGACTTATCCGGAGGATTTGGCCGCCGACGTCGCCCAGTTCGAACGCATGCTGGCGGGAGACGTCGACAGTTACGAAATGGACAAGCGCTTTTTCCGCAAAGACGGCGGCGTCATCTATACCCGCCTCACCGTGGCCTGCTACAGGAACGCAGGAAAAGTCCAGTTTGTCATGGCCGGATTGCTGGATATCAGCGAAAGCAAGCTCACAGAACAAGAACTGCTGCTGCACCGCAATCACCTCGAAGAACTGGTGGCGATACGTACCGCCGAGTTACGCCGCCAGCAGGCTTTCACCACAACCGCGCTGGAAAACATCAGCGACGGCATCGTTGCCTGCGATGATCGCGGCGTACTGTCTTTTTTCAACCGCACCACGCGCGAAATTCACGGCATAGAGCAGGACGACCTGCCGCCGCAGCGCTGGAGCGAGCATTACCGGCTGCTGCAGGCGGATGGCGTCACCCCCATGCCCACCGAGCGCATTCCGCTGTTCCGCGCTTTCCAGGGTGAACGGGTGCGCGATCAGGAACTGGTTATCGCGCACGTGGACGGCAGCAAGCGCATCCTGCTGTGCTCGGGCCAGCCCATGTACGACAAGGAAGGCGCCAAGATCGGCGCGGTCGTTTCCATGCACGACGTCACTGCGCAAAAGCAGGCCGAAGCCGAACTCATCAAGGCCCGCGACGCCGCCGAAGCCGCCAACCGCGCCAAAAGCGTGTTCCTGGCCAACATGAGCCACGAACTGCGCACGCCGCTCAACGCCATACTCGGCTTTGTCCAGTTGATGGCGCGCGATGCGCAGTTGAACGCGCAGCACCGCAGCGAGCTGGACACCATCAACCGCGCCGGCCGACATTTGCTGGCGCTGATCAACGACGTGCTGGAAATTTCCCGCATCGAAGCGGGCCGCACCTGCGTGCAAAAAGCCGTGTTCGATCTGGATGATTGCCTGCGCGCCATCGAGGACATCATCCGCGTCCGCGCCCAAGCCAAAGGGCTGGCTTTCAGCGTCGAGCGCTGCGGATTGCCGCCGCGCTATGTCGACGGCGACGCCCACCACCTCAGCCAGGTGCTGATCAATTTGCTGGGCAATGCCGTCAAATACACCGATCAGGGCGGGGTGGTGCTGCGTTTGACGCCGACCTCCGTTTTTCCGGATACGGCCAGGGAAAGGGGGCTCAATGACCATGACCTCATCCGCTTCGAAGTGATCGACAGCGGCCCAGGCATCGCCGCCGAAGACCAGCCCCGCATTTTCAAGCCTTTCTATCAAACCGAGGCCGGCATCGCCAAGGGCGAGGGCACAGGGCTGGGGCTGACCATCAGCCAGGAGTTTGTGCGCCTGATGGGCGGCAGGATCGAACTGCATAGCCAGCCGGGCCAAGGCTGCGTGTTTGCTTTCACCTTGCCGCTGCCGGCAGCCGAGGCGCCGGCGCCGGCGCCGCCTGTGCGGCGGGTGGCGGGGCTGGCGCCGCATCAATCCAGCAGGCGGGTGCTGGTGGCGGAAGACAACGCCGATAACCGCGAACTGATTTGCCGCTTGTTGCAAAGCGCCGGATTTGACGTGCTGACGGTGGAAAATGGCCGGCAGGCGATCGACGCGTTTCAGGCTTGGCGGCCCGACGTGATCTGCATGGACATGCGCATGCCGGTGCTGGACGGCTACCAGGCCACGCGGGCCATCCGCGCTTTGCCCGGCGGCGGAGCAGTGAAAATCGTCGCGCTCACCGCCAGCGTATTTCAGGAAGACCGCCACCACATTCTCGGTGCCGGCTGCGACGATATGCTGACCAAGCCGCTGGATTTCGACCGGCTGCTGCAACGCTTGGGGGAGTTGCTGAACCTGGAATTGCAATATGCCGAGCCCGAACCCGAGCCGGAAGGCGGCTTAGCCACGCCGGACCTGAGCGGCGTCGACGCCGCCACGCGCGCCGAACTGGCGCGGGCCGCCGAGCTGCTGGATATGGAAGCCGTACAAGCGATCATCGAGCGGTTGCGGCCTGAACAGCCTGCTCTGGCGCAAACCTTGGCCGCCTGGGTGGACGCCTACCGTTTCGACGCCGTGGCTGAACTTTGCCGGCGCGCGGTCGGCCTTTAAATTACCCAAGCCGGCTCGTGGTAATCGTTCACGCCCCCTGTTTTTTTATGCCCTCACCCCAGCCCTATCCAGAAGCCTTAGTGATACCGCTTCGCGGCGGCTTTCCCGGTGGGAGAGGGGCAAAGGTGGGTGGGCGTGAACGATTACGGCTCGTGAGGAAGCTGATTTGAGCTTGCGCAGATAACCCCGCCATTATTCAATCCATGAAAATCATGTTTGATAAGGAGGTATACCACCATGCCGTGCCGATGGTGCTCGCGCCATGACCGGTTAGCATTGGGTCGACGCAAGCAGTGCCAGCATGGCTGCGTAATCATAGCTGTGCGCCTGTACGCGCAATGCCGCCGCCAGATCGGGCGCGGACTCTCCGATGGTGTCGATAATTTCCAGGATGCGTTCGCTGTCCAGTGCGACCAGCGCCTCGTCCAGCGACCGGCGCAACGGCTCCGGCACTGCGGCCATTGCGGCGGCGCTGGCCTCGGGCCGGGTGGCGGGAGCGGCCGGCTCCGCCACGCTTCGCGCAAAGTTCAATCCCCACAATCCTTCCATGCAGCCGAAAATTTGTTCCGGGCGGAAAGGCTTGTGGACGATGGCATCGAAACCGGCGGCCGTGAGTTCCTCCTCCTCTGCCGGTTGTATCGGCAGTTCTACCCGGAAGGTGCTGCCCAGACCCGGCGTGCTGGTCAGCGACAGACGGCCGCCCATCAGTTCCACCAGGCGGCGGCTGATGGCCAGACCCAGGCCCGTGCCCTGCTGCTCGTTCTGCGGGCCGATCTGTACGAAGGGCGCCATGATTCTGGTCTGATCTTCAGGGGAAATGCCGCAACCGGTGTCCTCCACTTCCATCAGCAGGCGGTCCGGTTGAGCGGGGTCCAGCCCCAGGCGCAGGGTGATGCTCCCCTGCTTGGTGGCTTTGATGGCGTTGGAGATCAAATTGACCAGGATCTGCCGCAGCTTGGTTTCGTCGCCGACGATGTAACGGGGAAATCGGGGGCATTGATTTACCAGCAGTTGCAGTCCTTTGTCCTCAGCGCGGCTGCGCAGCATGCCGGCGACGTGGAGCATCGTGGCGCCGAGGTCGAAAGGCGCCGTCTGCACGCTGACGCGCCCGGCTTCGATCTTGGCGATTTCGAGCGCATTGTTGAGCAGGCCGAGCAGGTGGCCGCCGCTTTTGTGTATGATCGCCAGCGTTTCTTTTTGGGCGGCGGGGATGGCCGCATCGCGCCGCAACAGCTCGGAAAAGCCCAGAATGGCGTTCAACGGCGTGCGCAATTCATGCGACATGTTGGCCAGGAAAGCGCTTTTGGCGCGGTTGGCGGCTTCGGCGAATTCCTTGGCGTGGGAGAGGGCGGCGGTGCGTTCTTCCACCAAGGTTTCCAGGTGTTGGCGGTAGCGTTCCAGCTCGGTTTCGATCAATACACGTTCGGTGATGTCCTGCACGGTTCCCACCGAACGCATCGGCTTGCCGTCCGCGGCATAATAGGTCTCGCAGCGTTCATGCGCGTGCTTGATTCGCCCGTCCGGCATGAGTAGCCGATGGGTAATGTTATAGGGGGCATGGGATGCCAAAGAGCGCGAGTACGCGGCGTTGACCTCGGCGCGGTCTTCGGGGTGGATGGATGATAGGAACGCCTCGTAGTTGGCGTCGAACCGAGCCTGGTCTATCTCGAAAATGCGAAACATCTCGTCCGACCAGGTGAGCCTGTTCGTCGATAAATCAAGCTCCCAGCTGCCGATTTGTGCGATGCGCTGGGCTGCGGCCAGTCCTTGCTCGCTCTTGCGCAGAGACTCTTCCGCCTGCTTGCGCTCGGCCATTTCACGTTGTAGTTGCTCATTGGACAATCGCAGAGCGGTCGTTTGTGCTTCAAGCAGCAAACGGGTTTGGCGCAATTCGAGATGAACTTTGACTTTTGCCAGTAATTCCTGGCGCTGGAATGGCTTGGAAATAAAGTCGATGGCGCCTTGCTCCAAACCTTGGACGCGCTGCTCGGTTTCCGAAACAGCACTGAGAATAATCACGGGAATGTCATGAGTTTCCGGGCATGATTTAAGCTGGCGTAAAACCTCAAATCCATCCATGCCGGGCATTAAAATATCCAGCAGGATCAATGTGGGCAGATTGACGGCAACCGCGGCCAATGCAATCTCGCCGCTGTTTGCAGGCAGTACGTAATAGCCTTCCGCTTCCAGAATATCCGTCAGCAATCCCAGTGATTCCAGCGTGTCATCGACGACCAGAATGGCGTTATTGCTCATTGGAAGAGGTTCCTTAGGCTTGAGTGCTTATGGCAAGGCTGGTTTTTACCAATTTTAATAGGCCGTCGTAATCGTATTTTCGTACCCGTATTCTGAGCGCTGCCGCTAATCCGGGTGCTGTTTTTTCGATCTGATCGACGACGCTTAAAATGCGTTTTTTATCCAGCGTGATGATTGCGCCGGCCAAATCCTGTTGCAATGTTTGCGGCAGGCCGGCCAGAGCCGCTGGATTGAGCTCAAGCACAGCATCGGCTTTTTTAACCTCGGTGCGTACAAACCGCATGCCCGACAAGCGTTCCATGCAATCGTAAATCTGTTCGGGGCGGAACGGCTTGTGGACGGTGGCATCGAATCCCGCAGCGGACAGTTCCCTATTCTCCTCATTAAAGGTGGAAGCCGTCACGGCGGCGATTTTCACCGTCTTGCCGTCGGGCAGGGCGCGAATGCTACGGGTTGCCCCCACGCCATCCATCACCGGCATCCGTCTATCCATCCAGATGAAATGCGGTTGCCAGCCGATAAACTGCTGTACCGCCTCGGCGCCGTTTTCAGCCAGCTTGACCTCGAACCCGGTGCTTTCCAGCAAACGCTGCAGCAACAGACGGTTGTCTGCCTGATCGTCCACCACCAGTACCCGGTAAGCCGGTTGTCCCGGCGCCAGCGCGACGACCATGCCTTGTGTCTTGGGTGTTTCGGGAATGGTTTCCGCCGACGCCACTTGTACCGGCAGTTCCACCCGAAAAATACTGCCCAGCCCGAGATTGCTGGTCAGCGTGATGCATCCTCCCATCAAGTCGACGAACTGGCGCGTGATGGCCAGTCCCAACCCGGTGCCTTGCTGTTTAGCCTGGGAACCCGCCTGGACGAAAGCATCGAAAATTTTGCCTTGATCTTCCGCAGCGATGCCGCAGCCCGTGTCTTCCACTTCTATCAGCAGGCGTTCGGACTGGTTATGCTTGAAGCCCAGGCGCACGGTCACGCCGCCCTGTTCGGTGGCTTTGATGGCGTTGGAAATCAGATTAATGAGTATCTGCCGCAATTTACCCTGGTCGCCAACGATGTAGCGCGGGAAGTCCGGGGATGGCTCGACCCGCAGTTGCAGGTTTTTTGCCTGGGCGCGCAGGCACAGCATGCCGTTGATGTCGAGGATCAGAGCGCCCAGGTTGAAGGGCCGGCATTCCAGCGCAACACGACCCGCCTCGATTTTGGCGATGTCGAGTACGTCGTTGATCAAGCCGAGCAGGTGGTCGCCGCTTTTATGAATGATGGACAGCGTTTCTTTCTGCGCTGCGGAGATGCCGGCATCACGGCCCAGCAGGTCGGAGAAACCGAGGATGGCGTTGAGCGGCGTGCGCAACTCGTGGCTGATGTTGGCGAGAAACGCGCTTTTGGCGCGGTTGGCGGACTCAGCCGCTTCTTTGGCGGCTTGCAACTCTTGGGTTCTATAGGCCACCTGTTGTTCCAGCGTATTAACCATGTGATTAATTTCGTTGAACAACCCGGCGTTTTCTATGGCCGGACTCACGCTGTTGGCGAACATGGTGAGTACGTCGATGTCATCCTGGGAGAAACACTTTGCCCCCTTTTTGCCGAGGCCGCCCAGGCCGCCGATGATGCCTTTCTTGCCGAATAACGGCACCAGTAGAGCCGACTGATTGCCTGCTTCCCAGACGGTCTTTTTTTCCATCAGGAATTCATGGCCCTCGGCAAAGATCAAGGTTTCTTTGTGCGTCAATACCCAGCCGCACATGCCCACGTCGAGAGCGAAGCAGGCGCCGATAATATTCTCGGCGCCTGCTCCGCTGGCCGATGCATAAAAATACTCTTGTTTTTCTTGATTAATTAAGGGGACGACGACAAGGTCTGCGTCGATGAGTTTTCTGCTCCAATCAGCCACCAGATCCAGCAGCTCGCGCATGTCCAGCGTGGAGGTTATGGCCAGGCCCAGCTCCCGGTAAAACTGAATCTCGTTGGCGTATTTTTCCAGCCTGGCTTGCAATGCACGATGCTCTGCTTTCAGCCGGGTAATGAGCAACCTATCGCCGGAGTCGGACATCATGCGCTTCACCATGGATATGTCCAATCACCTGTAGTCCTGAAATCAGGTTAAGCGGCAACGAGGAATCGCTGCACTTTAATTCAAAGCGCGCATTATTCGGGTTATATACCACGATACCGCTGTCTACTTCTTTTATTATGCAGGCGATGGAGATTTTTCCCCGGCAAATGTCGCCTTCGTATACCTCGTTGGCGTCTTTATCCTTGATACCCGTTGCCAGCATGATGTCTTGGAGGCTTGCGGAATGGGCTGCCGCTCCGGCATCCCCATGCAAGGCGGCGTTGCCGCGAACGTGAAGCTGTAGCGGAGCGCCGTCGCCGCCAAACTCCATGCGGTTTGCGTTCCATATTCTGAAGCGTATGTTTTTCATGGGGATGCCCCTGAATCGCCGTGAGCGGATATGTTGAAACTGATCTCTTTGAGGCTGTTGCCGATGATATCGAGCACGGGCGATGTTTTCCGGACGTACTCCATCAGCTCCGCAATTTCTTCGTCGGTGGCGCTGGACTTGATGTCGCAATTAATCTGGATATGGTGGTAGCCCATGCGTTCGACGGGTATGCCAAGATAGCCGCGGAAGTCTATATCGCCCTGCACATCAATGCGCAGGGTATCGATACGGATTTTTCTGACGGCGGCGTTATAAGTCACCCCCATGGTCAAACACGAAGCCAGCGCCGACAGAATGAGTTCCACCGGACAGGCATGCGGCGTCCCGGAAACCTGGCTGCCGATCAGAATGGGGGGTTCTTCCGATTCGAATTCGAAGCTTTTTATGCATGGGTCCTCACCTTGGGCAACGCCATATTTTCTGTGGATGGTAATGCGGCTACGCCCCGCATCTATCCAATCAGCGGTCGCTTTGAAGCGGAATTGGCCCAGTTCCGGCTGTTCATTGAATAAATTAATGGTGTCAATCACTTGTGAAGTGGCTATGCCACATATTGTCGGGCACATATGAATTCCTGGGTATGGGAACGGGTAGTGATAAAACGGCTTGAATATAGGAGCCGGCGTTGATAAAGATAGGTTTTCACGGTCACGCCCCCCTACACAACTCGGCCACTCTATCGAAGCGGTATTCGCCGGCCAGTTCGTCCACCTGCCGTGCTTGTTCGGGGTAGTCGGCCAGCATGCGTTCGACGATGGCGTGGACCGCTTCCGGGTCCAGCAGTTCCGCGGCGGTCATCAGTTCGTTGCGCAACGCTTCCGGCAAGTCCTGCAATTGCCGCCCGCCGGCCGGCGCTTCCGGCGCCGCAGCGGGCGTGGCGTCGGCATAACGGTAGCGCAGGCCGAGCAAGTCCCCCATCTGCGCATACAGCCGATTGGCGTCCAGAGGTTTGGCCTGCATGTCGTCGCAGCCGGCAGCGAGGATCGCGGCGCGGTTTTCGCGAAAGGCGCTGGCGGTGAGCGCGACGATTTTGACGCTTTCGCCGCCGGACAGCGCACGAATGGCTTGCGTGGCCTGGTAGCCGTCCATCACCGGCATGCGCATGTCCATCCAGATAAAGTGCGGCCGCCAGCTCTGGAAGATCTCGACGGCGCGTTGGCCGTTGTCAGCCAGCCGGACTTCAAATCCCACTTTTTCCAGCAAGCGCGCGATCAGTTCCTGATTGTCGGCGTTGTCTTCGGCCACCAGTATGCGCACTGGCGGCTGATCGGGGGCCAGGTGCAAAACCAGGCGCTGGTCGGCGATGCAGGCGGGTGCCGTGGTTTCGGGCAGAGGGAGGGTGAAGCTGAACACGCTGCCCTGGCCCGGATTGCTGGCCACACTCAGTTCGCCGCCCATGAGGTGGACGAATTCGTGGCTGATGGCCAGTCCCAGGCCGGTGCCTTCGCCTTTGGCGATGCCGGATTCGGTCTGGTAGAACGGCTGGAAAATCCGCGTCTGCTCATCCGGCGCGATGCCGGGGCCCGAGTCGCCGACGTCGAAGCGAATGCTGTCGCCGACGGGCTGCATCCGCAGCCAAACCCCGCCCTGGTCGGTGTATTTGACGGCGTTGCCCAGCAGATTGATCAGCACTTGCCGCAGGTGATGCGCGTCGCCGTCGACGTAAAGCGGTAGTTCACCGACATGCGCGACGGTGAACGCCAGCCCTTTGTATTCGGCGCGGACGCGGATCATTTCTTCAACGGATTTGATGGTGTCCGGCAAATCGAAAGCGGCGTTCTGGATGGTGGTATGGCCGGTTTCGATGCGTGAAATTTCCAGCACGTCGTTGATCAACGACAGCAGGTGGCGGCCGGCGCGGTTGATGGTTTCGATGTTGTGGCGCGCATCGGGCGGCAGACGCTCGTCCTGTTCCATCAGCTGGGCAAAACCGAGTATGGCGTTGAGCGGCGTGCGCAGCTCGTGGCTCATATTGGATAAAAAGGTGCTTTTGGCGCGGTTGGCGGATTCGGCGGCATCGCGCGCCTGCACCAGTTGCTCGGTGCGGTCCTGGACCAGTTCCTCCAGATGGCGGCGGTGTTGCACCTCGCTTTGCTGCAACGCCTGATCGCGCAACGCCAAGGCGTCCAGCATGGCATCGAACGCGCGGCCCAGCCGGGCCGCTTCATCCACGCCGGCCAAGCCGACGCGTCTTTCGCTATCCCCGGTCTGCACGGCATTGCTCACCGCTTGAATGGCGTACAAACGGCGCGTCAAGCGCCAGCCCAGCATGGCGGCCAGCAAGGAGCCGATGCAGATGGCGATGACTGCATAGATCAGGCCGTCGAGAGCCAGCAGCCGGGTGCGCGCTTGCGCGGTTTGCAGTCCCAGGCCCACGCGCACCCAGCCTACCTGGCGTTTGCCCAGCATGGCGGGCAGGGTCAAATCCACCAGTTCCTCGCTGTGGATAAGCGCTGGCCGGTGGTCTGTGGTCTGCGGTAGATCGAGTACGTACTGGTTCAAACGGGCCGGGTCGCTGTGCGCCAGAATTCGGCCGCTGTTGTCCAGGATCATGGCGAACAGCAGTTCCGGGTAGCGGCGCTGCGACAGCACGATTTCCTGCAAGCCGGAATAATCGCGGGCCGCCAGCCAGCCGGCGGAAGAAGTGGCGATGCTCTGGGCCAGTGCGTCGGCGTATTCGCTCTGGCGTTCGTGCAGCACGTCCATCTGGCGCTCGATGCTGACCCAGGCGAACAAGGCCATCAGCAAGGCATTGGTCAGCGCCACGCCCCAAACCAGTTGGCGGCGCAGGGAACCGAACAGCAGCGCGTGCAGGCGTTTCAACATGGTCGGTCCGGCCTTATTTCCGCTCCACAGGACGCACTTCCCGTTCGAACCGGGCCACGTAATCACGCACCGGCGCGTAGCCGGCGTCGTCGCTGGGGTGAAAGCGCGCGGTCTCCATGCCGGCCAGGATGGCCCGGCCGGCAGGATTGTGGTCCAGGGTCAGCAGCAATTGCCGAAACCGGTCGCGCAGCGCCGCCGGCACGTCGTCCCGCACCATGACGGAGTTGTTCATCAGCGACGGCGTTTCCCAGGCGACGCGCAATTCGGCGGCTTCTTTGGGATGGGTTTTTTGAAACAAACGCCAGGGCGGCGGCCAAGTGGCGCCGGCGGCGCTGTCACCCAGATAGGCGTTCATGATGGAGGACTCCTGCGAGCCCACGTACAGGTTTTGAATGTCTTGGTTGACGTCGATGCCGTGCTGGTACAGAAAATACTGGGGCATGATGCAGGCCGCCAGGGCGGTGGGCGAGGGATAGCTCACCGCCTTGCCTTTCAGGTCGGCGGGGTTTTGGATGCCGCTGTCCTTGCGCACGAGGAAAATGCCTTTGAAATCCTCGGCGTCGCCGGCCATGGCGATGACGTGATAACCCACTTGCATGGCTTGCAGGGTCTGCCAGGGATTGGGCAGCAGCAGGTCCGGTTTGCGGGCGCGGAACTTGGCTTCGTAAACCTGATAATCGCGGGAGGCTTCCAGTTCGAACTGGGCGCCGGCGATTTGGCGGTTCAGGTAGTCGATGAGGGGTTGATAAGCTTCGGACAGCTTGTTCGGGTTGTGCAGCGGATGGATGGCCAGCCGGTACAGCGGTTTGGCCACGCCGACCGGTTCGCTGCCGTACTGCGGCCCCGCTGCTGTTTTGGATTCTTCCTGCGTGGATTCGCAGCCGGCGCAGGCCAGCATCAGCAGGATGGATGCCGCGTAAATGAAGTTTTTCATGGGAATCTCGTTTTTATGCCATGTCCTGGATGCCGCTACGAAACTGAATTTGCTGGCTATACTGCTTGGCGGGGAGCGGCGGCATGCTTGGTGCGAGTGTCGTTGGGGAAAGCTTTAGCGGCATTGCCCCTCCCACTCATCTTAAGCCATGGCCGCTTGAGTTCCCAAACCATCCCAAACATTCATTTTTCAAAGGTGTTCCATGAACCGGCAGCGATTACTCATTGCGCTTTTACTCAGCCTGACCGCCTGTACGCCGCCGTCCCAGCGTTTTGCGTCCGATGCCGGCCGCCGTGAAACCGGCGTGCCCGCCCTGCATGCCGTGCACGACGAGCAGTTGCGCGAACTGATGAGCCGCATGAACAGCTTGCTGCAGGAGCGCTTCATGACCGAGCCGGAACTGGACGTCGAACGCCGCCGGCACGCGCGCCACATCGCCGCCACGGCGCAAAACCTGTCGCAGACCATCGACGCCATCCTCACGACCTTGCCTACGCTGCAGTTGAGCGCCGGTGAACAAACCGCTTTTCTCGCACTGGCCAACAAACTGCGCGAGCAGTCGCAAAATTTGCAGGATCAAGCCGGACAAAACCGCATGGACGCCATTCCCGGCACGCTGGAGCAGATCAGCACCACCTGCACTTCTTGCCACGCGCTGTTCAGAAAGCTGTAAAGGGGAAGGGCGATGAAACTTGCATTTTGCGTTTTGCTACTCGCGTGGTCTGTGCAGCCGGTTTGGGCCGAAGACGATTTGCGCGCCGTGCTCAAAGAACTCAGCGCCCAAGTCAAAGAGCTGAAAAGCCAGGTGCGCGCATCCAATGCGCGGGTCGACCAGTTGGAAGATGAACTTGCGCGCATGCGCGCCAACCCGCAGCAGGCTGCCGCTCCGGCCATCGCCGCAACCACCGCTGCACCGGCGGCAACGAGCGGCGGCAATTTCGCGGCGGACGCCGCCGCCAAAGCCGACAGTAAACCAGCGGTCACGGTGGGTGACGTCAAAGGCACGTTCAAAATCCCCGGTACCGCCACTTCGCTGGGGGTGGGCGGATTTGTCAAAGTGGACGCGCTGTTGGCCAACGTCAGCATGGGGCGTGAAAGAATGGGCGATCAGCAATTGATTTACTCGCAGATTCCGGTCGGCAGCATCCACGGCGAACACAGCCAAACCACTTTCCACGCCAAGGAAAGCCGGGTATGGCTGCGCTCTTTCACTCCCACATCCTGGGGCGACGTCAATACTTATGTGGAAGTGGATTTTTTCGGCGATGCGGCCACTTACACCTACACGCCGCGATTGCGCCACGCTTATGGATCGATCGGCAATCTGCTGGCCGGTCAAACCTGGACGACGTTTCTCAACACCGCAGTGTTGCCCGATCACCTCGATCCCGGTGGTTCGGCGGGTTCGGTTTCCGTTTGGCGGCAGCCTTTGCTGCGCTGGACCCAGCCGTTCAGCGTGGCGGGCACGCCGCTGGAAATCCAGGCGGCGGTGGAATCGCCGCGCAGCCGGCTGCGCGGCGGCGCCGTCGCCGATGCCGATGCATTCGTCGCGCCCAACGCCGACCGTTATCCCGACCTGGTGGCGCGTTTGAATTACAACCCGGACTGGGGCAACCTCTCCCTGGCGGCATTGGGCCGGCAAATCCGCAATACCGATCCTTTGACCGACCGCGAAGAAGGCGAGTGGGGCGGTGCGGTCAGCCTGGCCGGCAAGATCAGCACCATCGGCATGGACAATGTGCGTTTTATGCTGAACTACGGCAACGCACTTGGCCGTTACGCGGCGATCAACAGCTTCGAAGACGCCGCGTTGAGCAGCGGCGGCGACATACAGCTGGTCAATACCTACAGCGGTTTGTTTTCCTACCAGCATTTCTGGTCGCAGACCTGGCGTTCCACCGCCACCTATGGTTTTGCGCAAGCCGACCAACCGCCCTTCGTGGACGCCAACCTGACGCATCAAGTGCAATCGGTGCACGCCAATCTGCTGTGGAGCCCGGTTGCTCAAGCCACCTTCGGCATGGAATACGTTTATGCCAATCGCGCGGCGGTCGATGGCCGCGACGGCGATTTGCACCGCGTCGAGTTTTCCGCGCGCTACAATTTTTAGGGGTCAGGGGGGCAAGAGGGGGGCAGAGGGGCATGGACTTGAAAAAACACGATACGGCGAAAAAATGTTGCGGGAGCCGGGGTAACTTTTCGTTTCCATGCTAAAGAACAGCAATAAAAAAGGGCTCGAAAGCCCTTTTTTATTGAACAAACGCTCTGGCGTTATGCTTCGATGCCTTTCATACTCAGGCGAATGCGTCCCTGGCGATCGATTTCCAGCACTTTGACTTTGACCGTGTCGCCTTCGTTCAGCTTGTCGCTGACTTTTTCCACGTGCTCGTCGGAAATTTGCGAGATGTGCACCAGTCCGTCCTTGCCCGGCAAAATGGTGACGAATGCGCCAAAGTCCATCAGGCGCGCCACGCGCCCTTCGTAAATTTCACCCACCACCACGTCGGCGGTGATCAGCTCGATGCGGCGGCGCGCTTCCAGGCCGGCCTGCTTGTCGACCGAGGCGATTTTGACCACGCCATCGTCGGTAATGTCGATGCTGGCGCCGGTTTCTTCGGTAATGCTGCGGATGGTGACGCCGCCTTTGCCGATGACGTCGCGGATTTTAGACGGGTCGATGTTGAGCGTCATGATGCGCGGCGCGTAATCGGACATTTCATCGCGCGTCGTCGGCAAGGCTTCGTTCATCTTGGCGAGAATGTGGACGCGGCCCGCTTTGGCTTGGTCCAACGCAACGCGCATGATCTCGGCAGTGATGCCGTCGATCTTGATGTCCATCTGCAACGCGGTGATGCCGTCCGAGGTGCCGGCCACTTTGAAGTCCATGTCGCCCAGGTGGTCTTCGTCGCCCATGATGTCGGACAACACGGCGAAAGCATCGCCTTCCTTGATCAAGCCCATGGCGATGCCGGCCACCGGCGCCTTGATGGGCACGCCGGCGTCCATCAGCGCCAGACTGGTGCCGCACACCGATGCCATGGAACTGGAACCGTTGGATTCGGTAATTTCCGAGACCACGCGGATCACGTACGGGAAGTCTTCACCCGGCATCACCGCTTGAATGCCGCGCTTGGCCAAGCGGCCATGGCCGATTTCGCGGCGCTTGGGCGAGCCTATCATGCCGGTTTCGCCCACGCAGAACGGCGGAAAGTTGTAGTGCAGCATGAACGGTTCTTTGTATTCGCCGCCGATGGCGTCGATCACCTGCGCATCGCGCGAGGTGCCTAACGTGGCTACCACCAATGCCTGGGTTTCGCCGCGCGTGAACAGGGCGGAGCCATGGGTACGGGGCAATACGCCGGTGCGGATGGTGATCGGGCGCACGGTAGCCAGATCGCGTCCGTCGATGCGGGTACGGTGTTGCAGGATATTGCCGCGTACGATTTCTTCTTCCAGCTTTTCAAACTGTTCGCGCACGGCATTTTCGGGGTATTGAGCATCCTGGGTAAGCGCTGCTATCACCAGGGTACGCGCGGCTTTGACGGCATCCTGCCGCTGCATTTTTTCGGCGATTTTGTAAGCTGCGGCGATTTGTTCGCGGGCCAGATCGGCGACGGCTTGCTTGAGGGCCTGGTCATGCTCGGCCGGCGCCCAGTCCCACGGCGTGACGCCGACGGCTTCCGCCAAATTACGGATCGCCTGGATGGCGGTCTGCATTTGTTCATGGCCGAACAATACGGCGCCCAGCATGACTTCTTCCGACAGTTCCTTGGCTTCCGACTCGACCATCAGCACGGCTTGGTGGGTACCGGCCACCACCAAGTCCAACTGCGACTCTTTCAACGCCTCGGCGGAAGGGTTGAGCAGGTATTGGCCATCCTTATAACCCACCCTGGCGGCGCCGACCGGGCCGTCGAAAGGAATGCCGGAAACAGCCAGGGCGGCGGATGCGCCCAGCATGGAGGGAACGTCCGGATCCACCTCGGGGTTCAACGACAAGACGGTGGCGACCACCTGTACGTCGTTGCGGAAGCCTTCGGGAAACAGCGGTCTGATCGGACGATCGATGAGACGAGCGGTCAGGGTTTCTTTTTCCGTGGGCCGGCCTTCGCGCTTGAAAAAACCACCCGGAATGCGGCCGGCTGCGTAGGTTTTTTCCTGATAATTCACCGTCAGGGGGAAAAAATCCATGTTGGGGTTGACTTGTTTTTTGCCAACCACGGTGACCAGCACCACGGTACCCGCCATGTCGACCATGACGGCGCCATCCGCTTGTCTGGCTATTTCGCCGGTCTCCATGGCGATGAGGTGTTCGCCATACTGAAAAGTCTTCCGAATCGGATTCACAACAATATTCCTTACAACTGGTTTGCCGCTACGCCGTATTACCGGTTTATTTTCTCAGACCCAATCGTTCGATGAGCTGCCGGTACTTGTCGGCATCGGTGCGCTTGAGATAATCCAGCAATTTGCGGCGTTTGTTGACCATGCGCAGCAAACCCTGGCGCGAATGGTGGTCTTTTTTGTGTTCACTGAAATGAGGCATCAATTGGCTGATGCGCGCGGTCAACAAGGCGACCTGTACTTCGGGTGAACCGGTGTCGTTAGCCTGACGCTGATAATCTTTTACGACCGTGCTTTTCTGTTCTGCGGTAAATGCCATCGTGACTCCAAAAAAATTCGACTGAATTACAAAGTGAAAATTGTACCTTTACCCCTGTCCGCCCACAAGGAAAACAGGGCCCCCAAAATTGAATCGTTACGCCCGCAACAGCCTGCGCGGCGCAACCTTGCCATCGTCCAGCAACTCGCCCACACCGAGCAACACGCCTTCTTTATCATACAAACGCAACCAGCCCGCATTGGGAACTTTGGGTACGAATACGGGTTGGCCTTTGCGCAGAAAAAAACACATTTCGCTGTTCAAAGACACAGAGGGCATGTCCTGCAACGCATCATCCACCGGTAGCAGGCAAGCCAGACGCTCTTCGTCGGACATGTCTTGCAATTGGCTGACGGTTTTGGCATCGGCTACGTTGTAGCGCTCGCCTACCTGCGTACGCCGGAGAGCGGCGACGTGCGCCCCACACCCCAGCGCTGCGCCGATTTCTTCCGCCAAGGTACGCACGTAAGTCCCTTTGGAACAGTGCACATAAATGCGCAACGTATCGCTGCCCATGGCGATGAGCCGCAGCTCGTGGATGCTCACGCTACGCGCGGTGCGTTCCACTTCGACACCCTGGCGCGCCAATTCGTACAGGCGTTTGCCCTGGTGTTTCAAGGCGGAATACATAGGGGGGATTTGTTCGATATCGCCGCGAAAACGCGCCAACACGGCTTCGACGGCGTCCTGGTCCAACGCGGGCACGGGCCGCTGTTCCAGCACTTCACCTTCCGCATCGGCCGTGGTGGTGGTTACTCCCAGGCGGGCCACCACTTCGTAGCATTTGTCCTGGTTCAGCAAAAAACCGGACAACTTGGTGGCTTCGCCGAAGCAAATGGGCAGCAAACCGCTGGCCAAAGGGTCCAGGCTGCCGGTATGGCCGGCCTTGCGCGCCTGAAACAGGCGCTTGACGTCTTGCAGCGTGCCGTTGGACGTTAGTCCAGGCACTTTATCCAGCAAAAGAATCCCGTCGATCTCACGACCCCGGTGACGGCGTTGACCCACGATTTACTCCTTGGTCTGGATGGCAGGAGGAAGCTCTGCCGGTTCGTGGGACTCCTGCCGAGCCACTAAGCCACTCAGCAATTGACTCATGTGCACGCCGCGTTCGACGGAATCGTCGTAGATAAAACGGATCTCCGGCACGGAGCGCAGCAACATGCGCCGCCCCAGCGCCTTGCGCAAAAAAGCAGCCGATTGATTGAGCACCGCCACGCTGGCGCGCGCCTCTTCGGCGCCGCCCACCAGCAAACCCACGTACACCTTGGCCAATGACAAATCACGGGTCACCTGAACTTCGTGTATGCCCACCATGCCGATGCGCGGGTCTTTCAATTCGGTGCGCACCAGATCAGCCAGCTCCCGGTGCATCTGGGCAGCAATCCGGTCACTGCGGGTAAATTCTCTAGGCATGATTATCCGGCTGGTTTATTGGGTCGGCGTTATTTCAATGCGTTCGAACACTTCGATCTGATCGCCCGCTTTGACGTTGTTGTAATCTTTCACGCCGATGCCGCATTCCATGCCCGAGCGCACTTCGTTGACGTCGTCCTTGAAGCGGCGCAACGATTCCAGCTGGCCCTCGAATATCACCACGTTGTTGCGCAGCACGCGTATGGGCAGGTTGCGCTTGACGTAGCCTTCCAGCACCAGACAGCCGGCGATATCGCCGAACTTGGGGTGACGGAATACTTCGCGCACTTCGGCGATGCCGACGATTTGTTCTTTGTACTCGGGCGCCATCATGCCGGTGATGGCTTTTTTGATCTCGTCGATGGCGTGGTAAATGACGCTGTAATAGTGCAGGTCTATGCCTTTTTCTTCGATCAGCTTGCGGGCGCCCACGTCGGCGCGCACGTTGAAGCCGATGACGATGGCATTGGACGCCAGCGCCAGGTTGGCGTCGGATTCGGTGATGCCGCCCACGCCGCCGGAAATCACCCGCACGCGCACTTTGGAACCGCTCAATTCGTTCATGGCGCCGCGCAATGCTTCCAAACTGCCCTGCACGTCGGCCTTGACGATGATGTTGAGGTCCACGGAACCGCTGGAAGCTTCCAGGCGCTCGAACACGTCGCCCAGCTTGGTGGCCTGATGCTGCGCGGCCAGAGCGCTGGCGCGGCTTTTTTCTTCGCGCTGCGTGGCAATTTCGCGCGCTTTACGCTCATCAGCCACTACCACGAATTCATCACCGGCATTGGGGGCACCGGACAAGCCCAGCACTTCCACAGGAACGCACGGTCCGGCTTCTTTGACCGGCTTGCCGCTTTCGTTGAACATGGCGCGCACGCGGCCGAACTCCTTGCCGCACAGCACAAAATCGCCTTTTTTCAACATACCGCGCTGTACCAGCACATCGGCTACCGGCCCGCGCCCTTTTTCCAGCTTGGACTCCAGCACCACGCCGCTGGCTGCAACGTTGAGCGGGGCTTTGAGTTCCAGTACTTCAGACTGGATCAGGATGGCCTCGATCAAATTGTCGATACCCTGCCCTGTTTTGGCGGACACCGGAATAAACTGCGTATCACCACCCCAGTCTTCCGGTACGACTTGTAAAACGACCAGTTCCTGTTTGACGCGGTCGGGGTCAGCACCGGCTTTGTCCATTTTATTGAGCGCCACCACCAGCGGCACTCCCGCGGCGCGGGCGTGCTCGACGGCTTCCTTGGTTTGCGGCATCACGCCGTCATCCGCCGCCACCACCAGCACCACGACATCCGTCACCTTGGCGCCGCGTGCACGCATCGCAGTGAACGCCGCATGGCCGGGAGTATCGAGGAAAGTCACGTTGCCATGGTCGGTTTTTACCTGATAAGCGCCGATGTGCTGAGTAATGCCTCCGGCCTCACCCGCCGCCACCCGGCTTTTACGGATATAGTCCAGCAAAGAGGTTTTACCGTGATCCACGTGCCCCATGATGGTGACCACCGGTGCACGCGGCAACAATTCGGCCTCGGTTTCTTCCACGCCGGCGAAAATTTCCGCTTCCAGGTCTTCCTCGCTTTGTGGCTTGGGGATGTGCCCCATTTCCGACACTACAATAGTGGCCGTGTCCTGGTCGATGGTTTGATTGATGGTCGCCATCACGCCCATTTTCAGCAGCGTCCTGACCACTTCCACGCCCTTGACCGACATGCGTTGGGCCAGTTCGGCCACCGTAATGGCCTCGGGCACGATGACTTCGTGCACCATCGGCGCCGTCGGTTTTTCGAAACCGTGGCGTTTTTCCGGCGGAGTGAACTCGGCGTTGCGCCCACCACCGCCTTTCTTTCTTTTGGCGCCAGGGCGCTTGCCGGTTGACGGCAAAATATCCGCATCGCGCAATTCCACCCTGGATTTACCACCGCCACCGAAGTCGGAAGATTTTTTCTTGCCGGGTTTGGAGGCTTCAGCTTTACGCGGTTCCAGCGTCGGGCTCTCCTTTGGCTTGGTTTTTGCGGGCGGCGTCTGGACCGGCTTGACGGGCGCGACTTCAAGCGGTTCCGGCAAAACCACTGCGGGTTCGAGCGCCACCGGAGACGCTGCCCCCAGCTCGGCAACTTTCGGAACAACAACCTCGGCGGGTGGCGTTTCCACCACTACCGGCGACGTTGTTTCCTCCGGCTTGGCAACCATCTCTGGTTCCGGCATCCGCGGCTCGGTCTGCTGCGCGGGCAACGGAGGCGGCAGTTCTTCCTGTTTTGGCTTGGCGGCCTCCGGCATGGCCGGCTTCGGCGCAGGTTCCGCCAGTTCGCTGCGCTTTACGTAAGTGCGCTGCTTGCGGACCTCCACGCTGATGACCTTGGCGCCTTGGCCAGGCGCGCCGCCTTGCTTCAATTCGCTCACGGTGCGCCGCTTCAGCGTCACTTTTTTCGGTTCCGCGGAACCCGCCTGCCCTTTGCCGTGACTTTGCCGCAAGTAACTGAGCAACTGCATTTTTTCCGCATCGCTCAATTCATCGTCAGCGCCCGATTTGGGCAGCCCCGCTTCTTCAAGCTGCGTCAGCAGACGATCTTCGGGGATACCCACCACACCGGCCAATTGCCGAACTGTCATACTCATCGACTACGCCTCCTCTCCAATACTCGTACGCCTTTACGCGTTGAACCACGGGGCGCGGGCCGCCATGATCAATTTGGCGGCTCGTTCCTCATCCATGCCGTCGATCTCCATTAAATCGTCCACCGCCTGCTCCGCCAATTCTTCCATGGTGTTGATGCCAAGACGCGCCAATGCTTGCGCCAACTCATCGTCCACGCCCTCCATGGCCAATAAGTCCGTCGTCAGCGGTGGATTTTCGATTTTTTCCTCGCTGGCAATCGCCTTGATCAGCAGAGCGTCCTTGGCGCGATTACGGACTTCTTCCACCAATTCTTCGTCAAATTCTTCGATTTCCAGCATTTCCTTGACCGGCACGTAGGCCAGCTCCTCCACCGTGGAAAAGCCTTCGCGCACCAGGATGGCCGCCACGTCCTCATCCACGCCCAGGTCAGCCATGAAAGCCTGTTTGAGCGCTTCGCTTTCCTGCTCGCTTTTTGCCTCAGCTTGCGCCGCGCCGATGACGTTCAGCTCCCAGCCGGTCAATTCCGAAGCCAGATGCACGTTCTGGCCGCCACGACCGATGGCCTGGGACAGGTTTTCGTCCGCCACCGCCACGTCCATACTATGGGCATCTTCGTCCACCATGATGGAAACGATTTCCGCCGGCGCCATGGCGTTGATGACAAACTGGGCGTCGTTTTCATTCCACAGAATAATGTCGACGCGCTCACCGGCCAATTCATTGGAAACCGATTGCACGCGCGAACCGCGCATGCCGACGCAGGCGCCGATGGGGTCCAGGCGGGGATCGTTGCTTTTCACCGCCACTTTGGCGCGTGAACCGGGATCGCGTGCCGCGCCCATGATTTCGATAACGCCTTCGCCCACTTCAGGGACTTCCAGGCGAAACAGGGCGATGAGCAACTCCGGCGCCGTGCGGCTGACGCGCAATTGCGGACCGCGCACTTCGGGGTCGACCGACTGCAGATAGCCGCGCAAGCGGTCGCCGACGCGCACCGGCTCTTTGGGGATCATTTCTTCGCGCGGAATGAAAGCTTCCACGTTGCCGCCCAAATCCAAAAAAACGTTGCCGCGCTCGATACGCTTGATGATGCCGGTGACCAACTCACCGACCCGGTCGCGGTAGGCATCGGCGACTTTTCTGCGTTCCGCTTCGCGCACTTTTTGCACAATCACCTGTTTGGCGGTTTGTGCCGCGATGCGGCCAAATTCGATGGACTCGATCGGTTTTTCGATATAGGCCCCGACATTGACGTTGGGATTCAATTTACGAGCATCCGTCAGAGAAATCTGCGTGTCCGGGAACTCGACGCCGACGGGAAAATCATCGCCCGGCTCGACAATCTGCCAGCGCCGGAAGGTTTCATAGTTGCCGGTTTTCCGGTCGATGACCACGCGCACGTCCATTTTGTCGTCGTAGCGCTTGGCCGTCGCCGTTGCCAGCGCAATTTCGACGGCCTCAAAAATCACTTCTTTTTCGATATCCTTTTCGTTGGATACCGCATCCACCACCAGCAATACTTCTTTATTCGCCATGTCGCTTTCCTTTCGCAGCCGCCTTGAAATCCGGCACCAGCCGCGCAGTCTCTATGGAATCATAGGGAATCGTGTAGGATTCGCCATCCACGTTTATCGTTACCTGCCCACCATCGCTGCTCAGCAGCAAGCCCTTGAAATTGCGCCGCCCGTCGATCGCCTGACGCAAATGCACTCGCACTTCGCTGCCGACAAACTGAACAAAATGCTCCAGCTTAAACAAAGGGCGATCCAAACCGGGCGAAGAAACCTCCAGGTTGTAATGTCCGCTGATGGGTTCTTCCACATCCAGAACACCACTGACTTGATAGCTGACATCGGAGCAATCGTGGACCGTAATACCGTCGGGATGATCAATATAAACGCGCAGTATGCGGCGATGCTGATCAAATTCGATCCCCACCGCTTCATAGCCCATGCCGACGACAACGGGCTCTATCAACATGTATAAGCGCTCTGAAACCTGCTTCATCGATCCAGCGTAAATTTCACCCATAAAAAATGGGCCAAAGGCCCATTCATACAATCCAGGAACAGACCCTGGTTTATTGAAAACAGCAAGCGGACACGCATCGCTGCGCAACACCTACTTCATCCCGCTCATTGACAAGCATTCTACACAATATGCTTGCTGCTGACAATCCAAGTGTCCACTCAAGTGTGCCACCCTGACGGAACTAGGAATAACGCCGCCTTCACAGTCCTGGCCCCGGGTTTTCCCTGATGGTTTGACCAAGCCTGGCTTGTTATACTCGGCCAAAACGCCCGCAACCCCGGCATTTATGGCGTTGCGGCGACTTGGTTATATTAATTATGGAGCACTTTATCGTGTCAATCAGAGCATTTAACAACCGGCTGCCCCAGTTGGGCCAATCGGTCTACGTGGATGACAGCGCGGTGCTGATCGGCGACGTGCACTTGGCGGATCAGGTATCGATCTGGCCCGGCGCGGTACTGCGCGGCGACATTGAACGCATCGAAGTGGGGGCAGCCAGCAATATCCAGGACGGCAGCGTGCTGCACGTCACCCACGACGGTCCCTATTCGCCGGGGGGATTTGCTCTAAAAATAGGGCGCGGCGTAACCGTCGGCCACAAAGCGGTTTTGCACGGCTGCACGGTGGGCGATTACTGCCTGATCGGCATCGGCGCGGTGGTATTGGACGGCGCCGTCATCGAAAACGAAGTCATGCTGGGCGCCGGGGCGCTGGTGCCCCCCGGCAAGCGGCTGGCCAGCGGTCATTTATACGTGGGAGCCCCGGCCAGACAAGTGAGGCCGTTGACGGACCAGGAAAAGCAGTTTTTTCGCTACTCGGCCGAACACTATGTGCACCTGAAAGATGAACACCTCAAAACCCCCGCTCCGCACTCAATAAGCGAATAACCGGCGCGGTGTCCGGCCGCACGCCGCGCCATAGCCAAAAGGCTTCCGCGGCTTGTTCCACCAGCATGCCCAGGCCATCCGCGCTGACTGCGGCGCCGTGTTCCCGCCCCCAGCACAGGAAAGTGGTGGGAACCGTGCCGTAGGCCAGATCATAACAAGCGCCCCCCGGCTCCAACACGTCGGCGGGCAGCGGCGGCAAATCCCCCTGCAGACTGGCGGCGGTGGCGTTGATGATCACGTCGAAACGCTGCCCTGCCAAATCGGCAAAGCCACAGGCGGCAAGCGGGGGCGCCCCACGCCCGTTTACGCCGGCAAACTCCCGCACCAACTGTTCGGCTTTACCGACGGTTCGATTGGCAATCACCAGACCATCCGGCCCCTCGTCCAGCAAAGGCTGCAAAATACCCCGGCCGGCACCGCCGGCACCCAGCAGCAACAAACGCTTGCCGGCCAACGCCAAGCCCAGATTGACGCACACATCCCGCACCAAACCGACGCCATCGGTATTGTCGCCAAACAAGCCGCCATCCGCTTCCACCAGCAGGGTATTGACGGCTTTGGCGAGTTCGGCGCGCTTGCTGCAACGCCCGGCGGCGCGCCATGCCAGTTCTTTCAAGGGGATGGTGCAATTCAACCCGCGCCCGCCCTGCTCTAAAAACTCCGCCAGACAGTTTGCAAAAGCGTCTGCGGGCACGTCTTGGGCGATATATTGCAGGTTTTGTCCGGTCTGCTCGGCAAACAAACCGTGAATGCGCGGCGATTTACTGTGGCCGATAGGGTGACCAAAAACGGCGTAACGATCAGGAGAACTCATCAGTAAAATAATGAAATAGCGGGTTTATCTTCCCATGCCGGCAAGCATGCCTTAACAGTCAGGACTTCTGGCGGACGATGCGCTGTTTTTCCCAGTAAATCGTGGCGGCCACAATGGTCATGCCGACGAGGATGAGGATGGGAACATAATTTTTGACCAGGACCGCCACCATGGCCGTGACGCCCAGGTAGACGCCCGCCAGGCTGTAGCGCCAGCCGATGCGGATACCATCCAGGAAAGTCGCCAGACCCAGGATCAGCAGAATCACCAGGCCGGCGGTTTCCGCGCTCATCCGCCCGCTTTGCAGCATGGCGAATATGCACAGCACCGTGAGCAACGAACCCAGCCAGTGCAGGGACTGAAGAAAAAACAGCTCTTTCAGCAAATGGCCGCGCACGTGCCCTTGTTCCTTGGCTTGCGCCCAACCGGCAATCATGGCGGCAATGCCAAAGACAAAAATCATGGCCAGCCAGTACATGAACGACTCCGACGGCGAGAAATGGGTGATGCCCACGCCCACCAACGACAGCATGACCAGAATGATCAACACGATCTCGTCGACGGCGATGCTTTGCGTGACGGCGGTTTGTTCTGCGTTACCGGATTCGCTCATGACTCTCCCCTTGGTTTAAAGATGTAGGTACGCTGTGCGTACCGTTCGACGCCGCTGAAGGTACGCACAGCGTACCCTACAAGATTGGCCAGCCCCTGGAAAACCGCCGCGAAGCGGACTGACTAAGGCTTCTGGAAATATCGCTTCGACTCAGGGAGGTTATGTCCAGCCAAACGCTAACCATCCTACCAGGCCTCTTTCAGCCACTGAGCCACGTCCTTGGCGAAATAGGTCAGAATGCCGTCGGCACCGGCACGCTTGAAAGCCAGCAGGGACTCCAGCACGCAACGGCGCTCATCCAACCAGCCGTTCTGGGCAGCGGCTTTGAGCATGGCGTATTCGCCGCTCACCTGGTAAGCGAAAGTAGGCATGCCGAAGCGCTGTTTGACCCGGTAAACGATGTCCAAATAGGGCATGCCCGGCTTGACCATGACCATGTCGGCGCCCTCGGCAATGTCCAGCGCCACCTCGCGCAAGGCTTCGTCGCTGTTGGCGGGGTCCATCTGGTAACTGTATTTATCGCCCCCGGCCAGATTGCCCGCCGACCCCACCGCATCGCGGAATGGCCCATAAAAACTGGAAGCATATTTGGCGGAATAAGCCAGGATGCGCGTGTTGACGTGGCCGGCGGCTTCCAGGGCCTGGCGGATGGCGCCGATACGGCCGTCCATCATATCGGACGGAGCAACGACGTCGGCACCGGCCTCCGCGTGGGATAAAGCCTGGCGCACCAACACCTCCACCGTGGCATCGTTGACCACGTAGCCCGCATCGTCGATCAAGCCGTCCTGGCCATGGGTGGTAAAGGGGTCCAAAGCCACGTCGGTAATGACGCCCAACTCCGGCACGGCGGCTTTCAGCGCCCGCACGGCTCGCTGTAGCAAACCCTCGGGATTGAAAGCCTCACGGCCATCGGCGGTTTTGCAAGCGGCTTGCGTGACCGGAAACAGTGCGACGGCCGGCACCCCCAAAAGATAGGCCGACTCGGCCTCGCGCAACAAAAGATCGATGCTCAAACGCTCCACGCCGGGCATGGAGGCCACCGGCTCGCGCTGGTTGTCGCCGTCCACCACGAACAGCGGGTAGATCAGATCGCCCGCCGTCAGCGCGTGCTCGCGCATCAATCGCCGGCTAAAACCGGCAAAGCGCATACGACGAGGGCGAAGCAAGGGGTAAGCCATGTTATGATTAAGGTTCGCTTGCATAAAGTCTTGGCGCTGTTTTTAATACGTCTATATTGAACCCGCGCAAGCCCGTTAACAAGACCATGGTTTCTCAACAAGGCTCACCCGCTATGACAAAAACAACCCATTTCGCTACAGGAGTAAGCAGATAATGAAGCTACACCGTCCCCTGACCGCCACGTTCGGACGGATACTGTTGTGCCTGATGCTGAGCATCGGGTGCTCCGCTGTCTCGGCCGACCCCCTACTGGAACCGCAACTGGTGATCCAGCGCACTTCGGACATCCTGCAGAAAAACCTGCAACTTAGCGAGTATAAATCCGACTTTCTCAAGGCCACGCAGTTCGTGGACAAAACGATAGATCCCTACATGGACTTCACCCGTGTAGCGATTCTGGTGTTGGGCAAACATTGGAAAACCGCCACCGACGCGCAAAAAGAACGCTTTCGCAAAGAGTTCAAACAGCTGTTGGTACGCACTTACGCCACGGCGTTTACAGAATACGCAGACTGGTCCATACGCTACCTGCCGTTGAACCTGACGCCCAACGAAGACAAAGTCGTGGTGAAAACGGAAATCCTGCAACCCGGCGCACCGCCGACGGCAGTGGACTACCGGATGGTCAATGAAAGCGGCGCTTGGAAGGTTTACGACATCCTGATCGAAGGCGTCAGCCTGCTGCAAAACTATCGCACCACTTTCGGCCAGGAAATTACCCAAAGCGGCGGCAACCTGGACCCCATCATCAATCGGTTGGTAGAGCGCAACAATGCGGCGATGAAAGGTACGGGCGTCAAGTCCTGATTCGGCAGGGCAGGCCCTGCGCGGACCTTATTCACGGCAAAGGGCGTGAGGAACACGAAGTTATTTTCTTCGTGTTCCTCACGCCCTTTGCCGTATTCAGCAGCCTATAGGGTACGCTGTGCGTACCTTTAGCAACAAGGTTTGTCATTGACCGCACAGGAAACGGGGCCAATGGTAATGGCTCCCTCAATGCTCCGAACGCGGTACGCACAGCGGTATCTACGCGCCTACATTTCTTGGCTTCAAACGCCCAGCCAATCGCGCGGTTTCAGGTAATTGGCGTAAAGATTGTCTTCAGCACTGCCGGGTTCCGGCTGCCAGTTGTAGCGCCAGTGCACCTCGGGCGGCAAGGACATCAGGATGGACTCGGTGCGCCCACCCGATTGCAATCCAAAGATCGTGCCGCGGTCATAAATCAGGTTGAATTCCACGTAGCGTCCACGGCGATAGAGCTGGAACTGCCGTTCCCTTTCCCCGTAAGGCGTGTCTTTGCGCTTCTGCACGATGGGCAAATAAGCCGGGATGTAATGATCTCCCACGCTGCGCTGGAAAGCGAAACAGCGTTCAAAATCCCATTCGTTCAGATCGTCGAAAAACAAGCCACCCACGCCGCGCGTTTCGTTGCGGTGTTTCAGAAAGAAATACTCGTCGCACCACTGTTTGAATCGCGGATAAACATCGGCGCCGAAATCCCGGCAGGCATCGCGCGCGGTACGGTGCCAAGCCAGCACGTCTTCTTCGAAAGGGTAATAAGGCGTCAAATCGAAACCACCGCCGAACCACCAGACGGACGGCTCACCCTCCTTTTCCGCCAGAAAAAAGCGCACGTTGGCGTGCGAAGTGGGCACGTAAGGATTGCGTGGATGTATCACCAGCGACACCCCTACCGCCTGGAACGAGCGGCCCGCCAATTCCGGACGTCCTGCCGTCGCGGCGGCGGGCAAGCCCTTACCCATCACGTGTGAAAAATTGACGCCGCCTTGTTCAAACGTTTTACCATTGGACAACACCCGCGTTCGCCCGCCGCCGCCGCCTTCGTAATTCCAAAGTTCTTCGACAAAACGCGCTTCAGGCTCTTCCCCCTCCAGGGAGCGGCAGATATTGTCCTGCAACTGCAGCAGATAAGCTTTGACGGAGTCGATGTCGGGCGTATTCATAGCGTAAACCTTGTTATTTTTGGGGTGAAATTACACCGCGTATCAAAACACAAAGACGAACGCTTGCAAAGGCTATCCGGCCATTGCCGATGGCCGGCGGTTTGCTTTACCTCTTTACGGGCTCTTAAAATCCGCCTTATGACCACCCCATCCCGCGACACGCTGTACGCCGTCCCCATCACCGCCGTCGCCGACTTTTGTTTCGATGAAAAAGTCGCCGAGGTATTTCCCGACATGATCCAGCGCTCGGTGCCAGGCTACGGCACGATTTTGTCGGCCATCAGCCTGCTGGCCACGCGCTTTGCCCAGCCGGACAGTCATTGCTACGACCTGGGCTGTTCCTTGGGCGGCGCCAGCTTGGCGCTACGCCACGGCATTGGACAAACTCCATGCCGCATCATCGCCGTGGACAACTCCCCGGCCATGCTGCGCCGCTGCCAAAGCCTCATTGCCAGGGATGACGGCACCGCCCCCATCGACCTGATTTGCGCCGACATTCGCGACATCACGGTAGTCGATGCTTCGCTGGTGGTACTCAATTTTACCTTGCAGTTTTTACCCCCACCCGACCGCCTGCCGTTGCTGCGCCGCGTGTATCGGGGACTCAAGCCGGGCAGCGCGTTGATCCTCTCGGAAAAACTGGCGTTCACCGACTCGCGCCAGCAAGCCTTGCATATAGACATGCACCACGCCTTCAAACGCGCCCAAGGCTATTCGGACCTGGAAATCAGCCAAAAACGCAGCGCACTGGAAAACGTCATGATCCCGGAAACATTGGAACTACACCGCGCCCGCCTGACTGAAGCGGGATTCGCCAGCAGCGAAACGTGGTTTCAGTACTTCAACTTCGCTTCGTTGATCGCGCTGAAATGAAGCCTTACACCGCCCTGTTGACCGCCCTGCACGGCGAGCCTGGCTTGCGTCCCTGGCTGGCGCTGCTGCCGGAGCAATTGAGCCTTGCCCTGGACTTGGATGCCCACGGCGATCTGGCGCGCTGGCAGGCCCTGGTCGATGCGCTGCCTGGCATCGCCGCCGCCGGCGTCGACTTCAACGCCGACTGCCTGCGCATCGGCGCCCCCGGCGACACCAGCCCCGGCCAACATATACCTTGTGCGCTCATAAATTGCGGCTTTGCTCCCCCCCTCCCTGCGGGAAAGCCGCCGCGAAGCGGAATTACTAAGGCTTCTGGAGAGGGCTGGGGTGAGGGCAATCAAAAAAACGCAATTTATGACCGCGCGCAATATAGCGCCATCGAACAGGCTTTGCGCCAACTGCACCCTTGGCGCAAAGGGCCGTACTGCCTGCACGGCATCCACATCGACACCGAATGGCGCTCCGACTGGAAATGGCAGCGGCTGGCCCCACACATTGCGCCATTGACCGGCAAACTGGTGCTGGACGTCGGCTGCGGCAACGGCTACCACTGCTGGCGCATGCTGGGCGCCGGCGCGCGCCGCGTGATCGGCGTCGACCCCACCCTGCTCAGCGTCATGCAATTTCAGGCGATCAAGCATTTTGCCGGCGACCATCCGGTCGACGTGTTGCCGCTGAGCTTCGACGCCGTACCCCCCGACTTGAACGCATTCGACAGCGTGTTTTCCATGGGCGTGCTCTATCACTTGAGATCGCCCATCGACCACCTGCTGGGCTTGAAAGGCTGTTTGAAAGCGGGCGGCCAATTGATTCTGGAAACCCTGATCATCGACGGCGGCCCCGGCCAGATCCTGGTACCGGCGGACCGCTACGCCAAAATGCGCAACGTCTGGTTCATCCCCAGCCCTCCGACGCTGCAAGGCTGGCTACAGCGCTGCGGCTTCCGGCACGTGCGCCTGATCGACGTCACCCCCACCCGCACCGCAGAACAACGGAGCACCGACTGGATGCGCTTTCACTCGCTGGCCGATTTTCTCGACCCCGGCGACCCCAGCCGCACCGCCGAAGGACTGCCCGCGCCGACGAGGGCAATTTTTTTGGCGGAAAAGCCAGGGGGTTAATTCTACTTTGTCAGATTCCACCAACGTCGTGGTTCCGCCAGGGATTGGCGGAACCCAGGCACATGGATGTGGGCCGGCGCGCGCCCCCTGACCCTGGATCTCGGCTTCACCGCTGTACCAGTCGGCATTCCCTGCCGGAATGAGTGCGGGACTCCAGGTACCCCGCTGACATCGCTGACATCTGGTGTATAACGATGGGCGCCGCGTGGGAACGAGGAAACATGGTTCATCACAACCAGAGAATACCCAGCATTTGTGTTGCAATGTTCTACACAATAACGCATGCTGCTTGTCTACACAGAGGAGTATCGCCATGCCCCATGCACAAACCAGAGAAGCGGTTTCCATCAACATCCGCGCCAAGGCGCGGCAGCGCGACTTGATCGACCAGGCCGCCAAACGGCAAGGCCGCAGTCGTTCAGATTTCATGCTTGAAGCCTCCTGTCGCGCAGCGGAAGATGTATTGCTGGACCAAGTGTTTTTCACGGTTGATGCCAACACCTTCGCCAAATTTCAGGCGTTGCTGGATAACCCGTTGCCACCCACCGACGAGCTGCGCCGACTGCTTAAGACGAAAGCGCCTTGGGAAAAATAACCGAGCTCCCGCTTACCCCGCCGGTACCGATCACCGCCGGTCACGAGTTGGCCGATTTCGATAGCGGCGAATTGTTCCTGAACGAATGGCTCAAAAAGCGCGCGATCAAGAACCATGCGTCCGGCGCCTCGCGTTGTTTTGTGCTGTGTATCGGCGCTAGCGTCATGGGTTATTACAGCCTGTCGGCTGGTGCGATTAACCATGAAGCCGCGCCCAAGACAATGCGGCGCAACATGCCCAACCCGTTGCCGGTGCTGCTGCTGGGTCGGCTGGCTATTGATCGACGCTATCAGCATCAGGGTCTCGGTCGAGCCCTGCTGCGCGATGCGATGATGCGAGCCGTTGGCGTCGCCGACGATGTCGGCGTGTTTGCTCTTTTGGTTCACGCGCTTTCCGACCAGGCTAAGCGATTCTATCTGTCGCATGGCTTTGTGGAATCGCCTTTGCAGCCAATGACGTTACTCATCACGATTGAAACCGTGCGTTCAATCCTGGCAGGACCGTAGGGTGGCTTTCGCGTTCCGCCCTATGTGCTTTACGGAATTATTGAAGAAAAATAGTATTGCCTTTTCGTTTTTTTAGCGCATACCCTTTCAAGCAGTTAATTCAGCAAATGTCTCCATGGCTGCCGGCCTGATGCGCTTCGGCACCTTCTGCTGTCGGAGTATGGCCAAATGTTCGAGTTCAATGGCCTTTAACACATCGGCATCGAAATATTGCTCGCCACAATAATCACATTCAATACAATGCAACTTTGCTACCGCGCGCAGTATACCAACGTTAAACCCTGACTCCATTACGGCAAAATGTGACGTTATTTGTCGGATTGCGCGCAAACAGCCGCCAACGACGCTCCGAGCACTCTCGTCAAGGCAGGTGGGCAAACGCCTCCTACAAAATCCGTTACTCAGCACTATACTTAGGCCTGCCTTCGGCAAACCGCCAAACAAAACGCAGCAGCGCCCCGTCGCCCACCAGTTTGGCACGCGATTGGCTTAAGGCATTGCGTCCGTTCACTCATGACATTCACAACAGGAGACATCCCCCATGAAAAAAGCACAACAAGGTTTTACCCTCATCGAACTGATGATCGTCGTAGCCATCATCGGTATTTTGGCAGCCATCGCCTTGCCGGCTTACCAAACCTACACCAAAAAAGCGAAATTTTCGGAAGTGGTGCTCGGCACCGCCGGCGTAAAAACGGCGGTTGAACTGTGCGCGCAGGATCTGGGCACGGTAACGGGTTGCACCGACGGTTCCAACGGCATCGAAGCCGTCGCCGCCACCGGCAACATTGCTTCGATATCGACCACCGACGGCGTCATCACCGCTACGGCGGCAGCCGCGAATGGTCTCAACGGCGAAACCTACATCCTGGTTCCTACTTTTGCAGACGGTAAAGTCACTTGGGATGCCAGCACTTCCAGCTGCAAGACCTCTCCGGCAATCTGCTGATCGTCCTCTCACGGATACACGGCCCCTTTTCCGAACGTGGAAAAGGGGTAAGGTGGGGCAAGGGCAGGGGGTATACGGTATGCAAACGGGCTTCCTGGTGCGATTTCATCGCTAAGGCCGCCGCGCACACCTTTCTGCACCCTCTCTTCCAGCCCAGGCTGACCCTCTCACCGTAACGGCATCAACCGGGGGGGGATTCCGGAAAAAACGCCGGACACAGACTTTGACGCACAACCTTTACGATCAGGCCAACCAACCCTAGCTATCGGTTGATGCTTGGCCAGTATCGAGTTCAATTCGACTAATTGGAGTTTTTTATGGCAATTCTCAGCAAACCATCATCCGCCACTAAAGTTGGCACGGACAGCACCGACGATTACGTGCTGGGTTCCTCGGCAACAGAGACCATTTCGGGTGGCGCGGACGCAGTGTATACGCTGGTCGGCGGTGACGGCACCGACACCCTCGAAGGCGGCGCGGGCAACGACATTTATATTGTCAACGAAACCACCGACGTGGTGACCGAACTGACCAACGAAGGCATAGACACCATCATTTCCACCGTAAACTACACTTTGTCCAGCGAAGTGGAAAACGGCGGCGCAGCGGGCGACGAGCTGGCAACACCCGCAGGCGTCGTTCTGACCGGCAACAGCAAGGACAACCTCCTGGACGGCGATACATCCACCTCAGCCGACACGCTGAAAGGCATGGAAGGCAATGACACTTATGTCATCGGCTCGGGCGACATCGTGCTCGAAGGCAAACTGGCCTCGGCCTCGGCCACCAGCTACACCGACGCGGGCGGCACGGACACCCTCATTTCCGCCACGGCAGTCAGCCTGTCGGATACCGACGTTACAGTGGCGGGAACGAGCGGGGATGCCATCATCGGCCAATCCTACATCGAAAATGTCAGCCTCACCGGCGCAGGCAACGTCAACATCACCGGCAACACCAAAAACAATCGCTTGACGGGAAATGACGGCACCAACTCTATCACGGGCGGAAGCGGAGACGACTTCATCGACGGCGGAGCTGGAAAAGACACGCTGGTCGGCAACGCCGGCAACGATGTGTACATTGTCAGCGTAAACACCGAAGTGGTCACCGAAGCATCAGGCCAAGGCACCGACACGGTAAAAAGCGCTGTGACGTTCACCATCCCCAGCAACGTGGAAAACCTGGTGCTGCTGGGAACCAGTGCCATCAACGCCACCGGCGACGCGGGCAACAATGCATTGACCGGCAACAGCGGCATCAACACCTTGACCGGCAACAACGGCAACGACACGTTGGACGGCGGCGCGGGCGTCGATACCCTGGTCGGCGGCGCGGGCAACGATATCTACGTCATCGACACCACCGACACGGTAACGGAAACTTCCACCGGCGGCACGGACACGGTCAAAAGCGCCAAAGTCGATATTCTCGCCAGCAGCTACAGCAACGTCGAAAACTTCATTCTGACGGGCTCGACGACGGGACTGGATGTCGTCGGCAATACCGGCAACAACTCCATCGAAGGCAACGCGGCCGCCAACGACCTGGACGGTGCTGCCGGCAACGACACCATCAAAGGCGGAACCGGGGACGACACGGTGACCGGCGGTGCCGGCAACGACAGCCTGGACGGCGGCACCGGCAACGACATTTTGGAAGGTGGCGACGGCAACGACAGCTATGTCATCAACAGCGTGGATGACGATATCCTGCTCGCAGATGAGGGCGCCGGCACGGATGCGCTGTCCAGCTCGGTCTCGGTGGATTTGACCACCGCGACCAGCACTTCCACGTCGTTTGCCAGCTTGGCTGTGATCGAAAAAGTCACTCTGACCGGTACCACGGCCATCAATGCAACGGGTGCGGCCACATCAGCAACCAACCTCATCGGCAACAGCGCCGCAAATGCGCTGACAGGCGGCACCGGTGACGACACCCTGGACGGAAGCGCCGGCGCTGACGCTCTGGTTGGCGCCACAGGCAACGACACTTACGTGATCGACAATGCTTTCGACACCATCTCGGACACCGGGGGCACCGCCGATACCATACAGTTGAGCAATTTGTCGGTGGATATCAGCGCTTCCGACTCGTCGACCTCGACGATCTTCAAAACCACGGCTGCGACCAGCCTCGAAAACATCACCTTGACCGGCAGCTCCGGCCTCAGCATCACCGCCAACAGCTCAGCCAATACCATTACCGCCAACGGCGGCGCCAACTCCATCACGGGCGGCGGTGGCGCCGACACGATCAACGGCGCTGCCGGCAACGACACAATCGACGCGGGTGCAGGCAAGGATATCGTGACGGCAAGCACCGGCAACGATACGATCAAGTTCGCGACTACGGCTACCGACGATACGGTAGCGGCAGCGGCATCCATCAGCGGTGTCGACTGGTTCAAAGACTTGACCCTCAATGCCGCTTCAGCCGACAAAATTGACCTGAGCGTCACCGTTGCTAGCGTCGGAACGGCGGTAGAAGGTTCGCTGGATGAAGCCAGCTTCGTCGCCGACCTGAACTCCTTGTTGGCTGTCAGCGGCTCCGGTTTTGACACTGGCACGGTGGGCGGCATCAGCGCGGCGGTAGTCACCGCAACGGCGGGCGATTTGAACGGACAAAAATTCCTTGCCGTGGATTTGAATGCCAGCGATGCATTTACCGTTGCGGACTTCGTCATCGAAATCACCGGCTCGACCGTGACTTCGCTGACGACGGCAACCTTCGTGTAACCTGCACAAGTCTGTCAAGGTACGCACCGCGTACCTTTGGCTGACACCAAGCAAACCGCCCCACGGGAAAACCAGGGGCGGTTTTTTTCTTTATCGCGTCCCCTGTTTTATTTTTTGTCAAAATGGAATTTTGCGTGTATCCATTCAGCTCCATGACGTCGTGAGTTACGCCGGTGTTTTGGGTATCAAGGCGGAACCCATGGAGTGCGGCGGCCTTAGACGCCGCTGTCGCTTTCAGGCAGCCTTACTTGGTCCGCTTCGCGGCGGCTGTCGAAGCGTTGTGTCGGCGTTTAACTCCGT
>SCQD01000192.1 GCA_004299145.1 Methylococcaceae bacterium
GCCGGAGTCGTGGTTTCAGTGGCGGGCTTGACGGGCGTCGGCGTTGCAGCGGCCGGAGCTGCGGCCGGAGCTGCGGCTTCAGCGGCGGGTTTGGCGGGTGCCGGTGTTGCGGCAGCCGGAGTCGTGGTTTCAGTGGCGGGCTTGGCGGGCGCAGGCGTTGCAGCGGCCGGAGCTGCGGCTTCAGCGGTCGGCTTGGCGGTTGCAGGCGTTGCAGCAGCCGGAGGCGTCGTTGCCGGGGCCGCGTCGGTTGCCGGTTTTTCCGGTTGTTTGGCTTCAGGCGCCGGTGGCGGCGTATCGTTGCGGGTTATTTGGGCCTTGGCGTGTAATTCGCCCAGGTATTTCTGCATGGCAGCGGCTTGCAGCGAGTCGTGCAATTGCGCCTTGACGGCTTCAAACGGGGGCGGCGCTTTGTCGCGGGTTTCTTCACGCAATATGACGTGCCAGCCATACTGACTTTGCACCGGGGTGGTGGTGTACTTGCCGTTTTCCAACTGAGCCAGCGCATCGGCGAATGGCTTTACCATTTGCGCCGGGTCAAACCAGCCCAGATCGCCACCTTTGGTGGCGCTGCCGGTGTCTATGGAACTCTTTTTCGCCAGCTCTTCGAATTTGCCGTTGGCCTGCAGCTTTTTGATCAGGTCTTTGGCCTCCTGTTCGGTTTTAACCAGAATGTGGCGTGCTTTGAATTCAGTGGCTTTGTTGGCGGCGACTTGGCGGTCGTACTCCTGTTTGACCCTGTCGTCGGTGATGGGGTTGGTTTGCAGGAAAGCCTGTCCTGCTGTTTTTGCCAGTATGCCGCGCTGTACGTTTGCCATGCGCGCAGCGGTTTCCGGGGTGCTGTCCAGGTGTTGCGCCTGTGCTTCCTGACGTAGCAGTTCGCGTTTGATCAGTTCATCCAGCAGTTGAGTCTTGGTGACGCGTTCAGCAATACCGCGCGCGACGATTTCGTCATTCCAGCTGTTTTCAAGTTCCAGCTTGCTGATCGCTTTGCCGTTGACCGTGGCGATGGCTTCACCCAGGTTGACGGCAGGCGGAGCCGGAGTCGTAGCTGCAGCCGCGGCGGGGGCTGCAGGCTTGGCGGCCGGCGCAGGCGGTTTGGCAACCGGAGCCGCCGGTTGCGGGGGCGGGGCGGACTGCTGGTCACAGCCCGAAAGCACCAAGGCCGTGATGATGGCGGTAGTCAGTAAGGACGGCTTATTCATGTTATTGGTTTCCTTGTGTTGAGTATTCGGAAGGAGTGTAAACCTTCATGCTGAAGGCGTGGATGTCACTATGCAGCATATCGCCCAAGGCCTGGTAAACCATTTGATGGCGTTTTACCGAGGTTTTTCCGGTAAAGGCTTCGGCAACAATAATGGCATAGAAATGACCGCCACCTTCCAGAAGCCTGAGTGATTCCGCTTCGCGGCGGTTTTGCATGGCGCCGGCATGGCCCGCGTGGGCCATGCTGTCGTCGATGACTTCCAGGTGGTTGGGCGATAAGGCTGCGGTCAAGCGGGCGTGAACGGCTTCGGCGCGTGGCGTCATGCGGGCAGAACTTTTTTAAAGGGTTTTACGGTAACGTTTTGGTAAACGCCTGCGGTTGCATAGGGATCTGCTTCGGCCCATAGGCGGGCTTCATCCAGGCTGGAGAATTCGGCGACCACCAGACTGCCGGTAAATCCGGCTGCGCCGGGAGTTTCGCTGTCGATGGCGGGGTGGGGACCGGCCAGCAGCAGTCGTCCTTGTTGCTGCAGGATTTGCAGGCGTTCCAGGTGGGCTGGGCGGGCTTGCAGGCGTGCGTCCAGGCTGTCGGGCCGGTCTTCGGCGATGATGGCGTAAAACAAGGGGTTATTCCTCAACAGAAGGTTCCGGCAGGTAGCGGTATAAATAAACGCTTTGCCCCAGGATGAAAGCGAAGGTCAAGCCCAGCATGCCAAATAGCTTGAAGTTGACCCAGGTCTCCGTGTCGAAGTTGTAGATGACCAGGAGGTTGACGGCTCCCATGGTAAAAAAGAACGTGATCCACAGGTAGTTGAGGCGGCGCCATACGCTGTCAGGCAGTTCCAGGTTGCCCTGCATCATGCGTTCCAGCAGGGGTTGTTTTCCCCACCAGCGGGACAGCAGGAAAGCCGCGCCAAACAGCCAATTGATGATGGTCGGTTTCCACTTGATGAATTGCTCATCCTGGAAAAACAGCGTCAAGCCGCCGAACAGCAGGATGATGCCCAGGGTCAGCAAGCTCATCATTTCAACGCGCCGGTAGCGTAGCCAGCTGTAACCCACCAGTATCAAAGTGGCCGCCATGGCGACGGCGGTAGCGGTGTAAATGCCGTAAATTTTGTAGGCGGCGAAGAATAATATGACGGGCAGGAAGTCGGACAGTAGTTTCATAGGGTCAGGGAGAGATATGTGGTCAGGGGCGCAGATAAGTCAAAAAAGGTAGCGGTTCAGACGTAATAATCGACGCCGAGCAGGTTTCTGACGGCGTCCAGATTTTCCCGGTCCAGGCTCTGCTGTTGTTCGGTATAGGCCGATAAAGCCTGCTGGCTATGCGTACCCAACCCCAAACGGCGTTGCGCGTCGTTGTCAAAGCCCAGCGACGACAATTGCCCCACCACCTTTTGTGTGTAACTGGGGTAGTCGATGTTTCGGCTGTTTGGCTGTTTGCCGCGTTCCTCCTGTACGGAAAAATCACGTAGCGCTCGCTGCTCTTGCCCCGTTCGCGAGTTCGTGGCGAACGGCGTCTGGAGTTGCAGTGGCATGCTGGAACAGCTGGAGCATTGAGTAGCCATTGTCCGCGAGCTTCATGGTCGGAAGGCATTGCACATCTTCATATGATAGTACAATAGCGCCCGGCATCACACTCAAGAAGGCAAGCAGCCGGAATCTATGGACGAAAAAAAACGTATTGAAGTCGAAGCAGCCGCCATGCGCCGTTTGCTTCAGCATTTGCGCGACCACCCTGAAGTGCAAAACATCGAATTGATGATACTGGCGGATTTTTGCCGTAACTGCCTGGCAAAATGGTACAAAGCGGCGGCGGAAGAGCGGGGCGAGCTGGTCGAATATACCGAAGCCCAGGAGTGGGTATACGGCATGCCCTACCACGAATGGAAAGTCAAATACCAGACTGAAGCGACACCGGAACAGCTGCGTTTGTATGAAGAGCGCCGACGGGGTAAGGCGGGATTGCCGTGAAATGGCAGATTGATGTGCTTCCCTTCGTTTAGCGCATCCTGCGTTTCTTAAAAAGTCCCGCCGTTCCAACCCCAGCAATTGCCTTGGATATTGATAAATTCGATATACACCCGATCCGGCGCTATGTTCAGTTCTGCGTGCAGCAATTCGCTGATGGTTTTGGACAGTGATTTTGTTTGCGAGATGTCCAGGCCGATGCTTTTTAACTCTACGTAAGCAGCCGGCGCATCGCTGCCGCCGAATAACAACGCAGTATCGCCGCTTGCTTCGGCCATGACGTAGCGTTCCGGTTTGCCCAATTGCTGGGCCAGCGTTTTGGAGGCACGGGCCAGCAGGGTTGCGCGGCTATCGGTGGGCAGGGCAAGGTTGGTGACGATTTTCAGGTATGGCATGGCTGTTCTCTACTGGACTAAAAAGCTGGAAAAAAATACGTCCTTCAATCCTTGGCTGTTTGAATATTGGTCCAAAAAGCCTTTTATGGCGGTCATGGCATCTTTACGAAGCTTTTCCCGTTCTTCCACGTTCACCAGCGTGGCCGGGTCGTGATCGCCGAACAGCATGATCAACGTGTGGCGTAGTGCGGGCAAGTGGGTTTTGATGCGGTCCAGATTCTCCTGCCCCTCCACCAGCAGTTGCACATCAGCGCGGACATAGCGGCGTTTGCCCTGCAGATTGACGACCAATGGCGGCTCAATCAGCAGATATTCAATGACAGGTCCCGTTGGCTCTCCTTCTTTTTTACTTTCCTCTCCTTTACCGCTGCCGTGTTCTTCCGCAACGCAGGCGATTGCGTTGAACATCAATGCCAATACTAGCGTGCCCGTACTGAAAATTCGCATGAGTCTGGTTTTCTTCATCGTGTAAGCTGGCTGAAAGGCCTCTGTGCAAGGGCGATTCGTAGATTATAATCCCAGGCCATGAGCGATAACACTTTGCGAGAATTTCGGCATGGCTGAGAGATTGTTACCCGGTCCTGTCATGCTGGACCTCAAGGGCGCGACGCTGTCTTCCGATGAGCGTGCCATGCTGAATCATCCCGCAGTGGGTGGCATCATTCTGTTTAGCCGCAATTATCAATCCCCTGATCAAGTGGCAGCGCTGGTGGCGGAAGTACGCGCTGCGCGCAACGGCGATCTATTGTTGGCAGTGGATCAGGAAGGTGGTCGGGTGCAGCGATTTATACCGACTACCGTCGGCGGCTTTCAGGAAGCCTTAGTGATACCGACTACCGTCGGCGGCTTTCAGGAAGCCTTAGTGATACCGACTACCGTCGGCGGCTTTCAAGAAGCCTTAGTGATACCGACTACCGTCGGCGGCTTTGAATCTGGTTATACACGATTGCCGGCGGCGGCTTGTTATCTGGATTATTGCCATGGCGACTTGGCTCAGGCAAAAAAGCTGGCTCAGGAAGCTGGCTGGCTGATGGCTGCGGAAGTGCGTGCCGTAGGCGTGGATTTCAGTTTTGCCCCGGTGTTGGACGTGGACTTGGGGCTCAGCCAGGTCATCGGTGACCGCGCTTTTGCCCGTGATGCCGAAGCCGTGGCGAATCTGGCCGGTGCGTTTATGGAAGGGATGCGCGAGGCAGGCATGCCTGCGGTGGGGAAACATTTTCCTGGGCATGGGGGCGTGACCGCCGACTCCCATTTGGCGTTGCCCGTCGATGAACGTGCCTGGGACGATTTGTGGGAAGCCGATTTGCTGCCGTATCGCCGTCTGATTCCGCAAGGCCTGGATGCAGTCATGCCAGCTCACGTGGTGTACTCACGACTGGACGAACATCCCGCCGGTTTTTCCCATTTTTGGTTGCAAGAGGTTCTGCGTCGGCGCCTGGGCTTTCAGGGGGTTATTTTCAGCGATGATTTGTCCATGGAAGGTGCCGCCGGCATTGGTGATTTTGCAGCACGCGCCCGTTTGGCGTTGGCGGCAGGCTGCGACATGGTGCTGGTTTGCAACAACCCAGCGGCGGCGGCTAGCGTGCTGGAGTCTTTGGGGGATTTTGACGCGCCGGAATCGGCAGGCCGGCTGGCAAAATTGCAGGCACAGGGCGGATTGCCGTGGTCACGGTTGCGGCAGGAAACCCGCTGGCAACAGACTGCGGCGTTATTACAAAATCTAATGGCTGGGGAGGCGGTATGACGGTGGATTTGGACGAAATAAGGCGAGTGGAAAGCTCGGCGGAATGCCTGTATTCCCAAACAGAAGTCGATCAAGCCATTGCCGATGTGGCGGCGCAGGTTAGCGCGCGGCTCGCTGACAGCAACCCCCTGATCCTGGCGATCATGAACGGTGGGGTGATATTTGCCGGCCGTTTGCTGCCGTTGCTGCGTTTTCCATTGGAGATGAATGCCATCACTGCCACGCGCTATGCCGGGGCGACTTCGGGCGGCCTTATCCGCTGGTTGTTGGAACCCAGCACGGCTTTATCCGGCCGTTGCGTGCTCATCGTGGATGATGTGCTGGACGAGGGCATTACATTGGCGGAAGTCATCCGCTATTGCCACGCCAAAGGCGCCGCCGCCGTGTATTCGGCGGTACTGGTGGAAAAAGACCTGGGCACGACCAAGCCCTGCCAGGCGGATTTTGTAGCGCTGCATACGGGTAACCAATATTTGTTTGGTTATGGCATGGACTATAAAGACTACCTACGCAATGCGGCGGGCATTTATGCCTGTAAACAGGTATAGGCATGACTATGGCGAAACTGGCGATTATCGGCGGCACCGGTCTGACCCAATTATCAGGGTTTGCGCATAGCCGTCGAAAGGACGTGGCAACCCCCTACGGCAAGCCTTCATCCCCTTTGACTTATGGCGAATTGGCGGGGTGCCCGCTGGTGTTTCTTGCGCGCCATGGTGAAAAACACACGATTCCACCACATCAAGTCAACTATTGTGCCAACTTGTGGGCATTGCAGCAGGCCGGCGTTGAGCGGATTATTGCCGTGGCGGCGGTGGGTGGTATTCGAGATGATTTGGGACCAGCCGTCGTGGCGGTGCCCGATCAGATCATCGATTACACCCATGGCCGTCGTAACACCTTTTTCGAAGGTGAATTGGACCAAGTTACCCACATCGATTTTTCCTGGCCTTATGATTCAGCCTTGCGTGCTGAACTGTTGACTGCCGGCCGTAATGTCGGCGTGCCCCTGATCGATGGCGGCACTTATGGTTGTACGCAGGGTCCCCGCCTGGAAACCGCAGCGGAAATTGCCCGTATGGAACGGGACGGCTGCGCCGTGGTGGGAATGACCGGCATGCCCGAAGCCGCTTTGGCGCGGGAGCTAGGGCTCGATTATGCCTGTCTGGCGGTAGTCGCCAATTGGGCGGCCGGCAAAACCCAGGAGGTGATCACGATGGATGACATCGACGCTGCCTTAAAAGACGGCATGAGCAAAGCCGCCGGTGTATTGGTTGCTCTGGTAGCGGGTATGGCATAATGCATGCCACAGTTAGTAAAGGCAGGTCTTGGCAATGACTTCATCCGTAAAATTTAAGGGGGGTTGATGATGGTGTGGCAGGATGTGTGATTGAGTTCGCAGACAATCAAAGTAATGGTAATGCAATCTACGAAGGCTAGTCTGGTTGATAGATCGCCAAAGTAAAGGCATTTTATTGCGCCAGCCTAAAGTTTTTATTTTCAGTGCCGAAGCCCCTCCCTAGAGGCTTTATCAAGGTTTTATCGATACGCCCCCCGCGTTGGCGACAGTTTCATAGACTTAAACGAGCATAAATAAAGGGTAACTAGCATGGCCACTATAGTCACAACACTCACCACAGCCCAGATTGCCGGGCTGAGTACGGCTGCAATCGCATCGTGGACGACCACTGATGTCTCGGCACTGACCACGGTTCAATTGTCGGTCTTGACTACCAAGCAAGTAGCCGCGTTATCGACGGCTGCCGTGTCGGGCTTGTCGTCGACGCAAATATCGGCCTTGACGACCAAACAAATCTCAGCGCTGACGACGAAGCAAGTGTCTGCGTTGGAGACCCAGGATTTGTCTGCGCTGTCCACAAAACAGGTCTCTGCCTTGACCACCAGGCAGGTGTCTGCTTTGACGACGGAGCAAGTAGCCTCGTTGCCGACGAGAATAGTTTCTGCTTTGACGACGGCGCAAATACGCGCTTTGACGACCAGCCAAATCTCGGCCCTGTCGGCGCGCGAATTGTCCACTTTGTCCACGAAGCAACTTTCTGCCTTGACGACATTGCAGATATCCGCCATGACAACGGCACAGGTGGCTTCGCTGGAAACGAAAGACTTGGCGTCGCTGTCGACCAAACAGTTAAGGGCGTTGTCTACGGCGCAGATATCGGCCTTGGATACCGATCAAGTGTCTGCACTGAACAGTAAACAGGTGTCGGCATTGTCGACCATACAGTTGTCCGCTTTGACAACCGACCAAATCGCTGCATTGACGACGAAGCAGGAAAGCAATTTAACGACTACGCAGATTCGCGCGCTGAGGACGGATCAGGTGTCTGCTATGACAGGTGATCAGGTCAAAGCATTAAAAACACAACAGCTCAGTGCCTTGAAATCGGTGCAAGTGGCCGTATTGTCGACGGATGGTTTGTCGGCATTGACGACGCAGCAAATGTCGGCGTTGTCGACGTTGCATATCAAGGCGTTGACGTCCGATCAGGTGGCAGCTTTGGCGACCAAGCAAGTCTCTGCGTTGTCCACCAATCAAGTGAGGGCGTTGTCGACGAGCGGGATGCTCGGTCTGTCGGAAGATCAGTTATCCGCGCTGACGACCCGACAAGTTTCCGCGCTGACGACCACGCAGGTGTCGTCATTGACGTCGGATCAACTGGGGTTGTTGTCGACCAGACAAGTGTCGGTTTTATCCACGGCGCAGATCGCTGCATTATCGACGCTGGCAGGTCTCAGCGATCAGCAAGTATCCGTATTGTCTTCAACACAGTTGTCCGCTTTGACGACAGCCCAGATGGCTACGCTGGGAACGGATCAGTTGGCATCGTTGTCCTCGGCTGGGTTGTCGGTGTTGACGACCACCATGATTGCCGGTTTGACTTCGCTACAACTGGCTGCGTTATCGACTGAACAATTGGTCGCGCTGACGACGGATCAAGTGTCTGCGCTGTCTACTGCTGCTTTGCCTGGTTTGACGACAGATCAAATACCCGCCTTGCTTACGGCGCAAATCTCAGCTTTGAATACCGCACAAGTGTCTGTTTTATCAACGGACCAGGTCTCTGCGCTGACGACGGATCAAATTTCTATTTTGACTACGGCGCAAGCGTCCGCTTTGACGACGAAACAAGTGTCCGCGCTGACGACGGACCAGGTTTCTATTTTAAGCACCGACCAATTATCCTCTTTATCGACCGCTCAGGTCTCCGCGCTAAGAACCGTGCAGATCGTGGCGCTTACCACGGATGCGGTGTCTGCATTGACTACGGCGCAAATATCAGCGCTGCGTACTGTTCAGGTGGCCGCTTTGACGACGGCTCAATTGTCCGCTTTGTCCACGGCTCAAGTATCGGCGATGCGGACGGCACAGGTTTCTGCATTGTCAACGGCGCAAGTGTCTGTTTTATCTACGGATCAGGTGTCTGTCTTAAACACCAGCCAGATTTCCGCTTTATCGACCGCGCAAGTGTCTACCCTGAGCACGGATCAGATATCTGTTTTAACGACGACTCAGGTGTCGGCATTAACCACCGACGACATTTCCGCCCTATCTACGGCTCAAGTGTCGGCTTTGCGCACTCTCCAGGTGTCCTCTTTGACGACGGATCAAGTGTCGGCATTGACGACGGACGATGTATCCGGGTTGTCTTCGGCTCAAGTATCGGTTTTATCCACCAATCAAATATCCGTTTTGACCTCGGACCAAATTGCCGCCTTGTCGACGGTGGCTGCGTCGATTTTATCCACGAATCAAGTGTCGGCTTTGTCGACGGCTCAAGTGTCTTCGCTGTCGACGGATGACGTATCGGCTTTGCCCTCGCGTAGCGTGTCGGTGTTGTCGACTAATCAGGTGTCTGCATTGACGACGGCGCAAATCGCTGCGTTGACGACATCGTCTGTGTCCACCTTGTCGACCAATCAAGTGTCGGCTTTGTTGACGGCCCAGATATCGGCGTTGACTACGGCGCATGTGACTAGCTTGGCAACCAATCAAGTGTCGGTTTTGTCGACGAACCAAGTGTCTGCGTTAACGACGGCTGATATTGCCGTGTTGCCGACCAACAGCATATCTGTATTGTCGACCAACCAAGTCTCCGCTTTGGCGACGGCCCAGATATCGGTGCTATCGACGGCTGGGGTGTCTGTCTTGGCGACGAACCAAGTCTCCGCTTTGACGACGGACCAAGTGTCCTCACTGTCGACGTCTGCTATCGCCGCATTGCCGACCAACAGCGTGTCTATGTTATCGACGAACCAAGTGTCCTCATTGACTACAGCCCAAATATCGGTTTTGACGACATCGGCGGTGTCTACGCTGCGCACTAACCAAGTGTCTGCTTTGACGACGGCGCAAATTTCGGCGTTATCGACGGCGGATGTGTCTGTTTTGGCGACCAACCAAGTGTCGACCTTATCGACCAACCAAGTGTCTGCGTTGTCGACGGATGGCATCTCTGCGTTGATTACCAGCAACGTGTCGGCTCTGTCGACCAACCAAGTGTCAGTCTTGTCTACGGCCCAGATAGGCGCGTTATCGACGGCTGCTGTTATCGCATTACCGACCAATAGTGTCTCTGCGTTGTCGACCACTCAGATTTCTGCATTGTCGACCGCTGATGTGTCGGCTTTGCCGACCAACAGCGTGTCTATGTTGTCGACGAATCAGGTGTCTGCTTTGACGACGGCGCAAATCTCGGTGTTGTCGACTTTTGCGGTGTCCGTTTTGGCAACCAACCAGATATCCGCATTGACGACGACCCAAGTGTCTTCACTATCAACGGCTGACGTTTCTGTTTTGTCGACTAATCAGGTGTCCATGTTGTCGACTAATCAGATATCCGCGCTGTCGACATCCGACATATCGGCTTTATCGACATCGGCGGTGTCCACGCTACGCACCAACCAAGTATCCGCGTTGACGACGGCCCAAGTGGTTGCGCTATCGACAGATGCCATCATCGCATTGCCGACCAACACCGTATCCGTTTTGTCGACTAATCAGGTATCGGCGCTGACTACGGCGGATATATCCGCATTGCCGACCAACAGCGTGTCGGCGCTGGCGACGAATCAGGTGTCCGCGTTGACGACAACCCAAATATCGGCATTGTCGACGGCAGGGGTATCCACCTTGGCGACCAATCAGGTATCTGCTTTGACGACGACCCAAATATCCGCGTTGTCGACGGCTGACGTATCTGTTTTGACGACCAATCAAGTGTCCATGTTGTCGACCAATCAGATATCGTCGCTGTCGACGGCAGGCATATCGGCTTTGTCGACATCGGCGGTGTCCACGCTAAGCACTAACCAGGTGTCTGCGTTGACTACCATCCAAGTGTCTGCGTTGTCGACGGCTGATGTATCCGTCTTGTCGACCAATCAAGTGTCGATGCTGTCTACCAACCAAGTATCGGCGCTATCGACGGCGGGCGTGTCGGCTTTGACTTCCAGCAACGTGTCGGTGCTGAGGACCAACCAAGTGTCCGCCTTGACGACGGCCCAGGTCGCTGCGCTGTCGACGGATGGCGTTGTCGCCCTGCCGACGAATAGTGTGTCCGTGTTGTCGACCAGTCAGATCGTTGCATTGTCGACGGCTGATGTGTCGGCCTTGCCCACCAACAGTGTATCGACATTGTCGACCAACCAGTTGTCTGCCTTGACGACGGCCCAAGTGGCCGTGTTATCGACGGCGGCGGTATCGGCATTGTCGACCAACCAAGTGTCTGTGTTGTCGACGAAGCAGATCATCGCACTGACTACCGCTGACATAGCGGCCTTGTCTACAAACCAAGTGTCATCGCTGTCCACCAGCCAAGTGTCGGTTTTGACCACGGCTCAGGTGTCGGCTTTGACGACGGCAGCGGTATCGGCCATGTCGACGAGTCAAGTATCGGTCTTGTCGACGCAGCAAGTGTCCGCGTTGACGTCGGCCCAAGTGTCTTCGTTGACGACGGATCAGGCGTCTGCACTTACCACGGCGCAAGTATCGGTTCTGTCAACAGATTCGGTGGCCGTGTTGACCACGGCTCAGGTGTCCGTGTTGAGAACGGCGCAAGTGTCGGCGTTGAGAACGGAGCAATTGGTTGCGCTGACGACGGCCAGCGTGGCGACATTGTCGACTGCTCAAGTCTCCGCCTTAACGGCCAACCAAGTCTCTGCGTTGACCACGGCACAAGTGTCGGCAATGTCGACGACTCAATTGTCGTCATTGTCATCGACACAGATCGGGGTTTTGACAACTGACGATGTGTCGGTGTTGTCGACGGACCAGGTGTCTGCCTTGACGACGAAACAGGTGTTTGCATTGACCACGGCACAATTGTCCGCGCTGACGACAACGTCCGTTGCAGCGTTAAACACCGTGCAGGTATCGGCACTGGGGACTGCCCAAGTGGTTGCTTTGTCGACGACGCAGGTTTCGGTGTTGCCGACCGCCAGTGTGTCGGCATTGACCACGACGCAACTGTCCGCATTGACGACGAAACAACTGTCCACTTTGTCGACGGCGCAGGTGGTTGCGTTGACGACGAGACAAGTGTCCTCGTTGTCGACGGATCAGGCTTCGGCGTTGACCACACAGCAGATGTCGGCGTTGACGACCAGCCAGGTATCGGCACTGACGACGGCACAGGTATCGGCGATGAGCACGACCCAGTTGGCTGCACTGCATACGGCGAATTATGGTGGCGGTTCGACGGGTGCCAGCTATCTGACCTCGGCGGTTACTGCGGTGTTGACTTCGGCGCAACTGGATGCCATCACGACATCGCCGTTGGTGCTTGATATAACGGGCGCGGGAATACAGACCGTGAGCGTTGCCGGTGGCGTTGCATTCGACCTGAATAATTCAGGTGTCGCAAGCCAAGTCGGTTGGATCACTCCGCAAAATGGGTTCCTGGTAAGAGACCTGAATCAGGATGGCGTAGTCAATAACGGTGGCGAGCTGTTCGGTACTGCCACTTTGTTGCCCACGGGCAATACGGCGGAAGACGGCTTTGCCGCTCTGGCAGCCCTGGATAGCAACCACGATGGTGTTATGAATGCCCAGGATGCCGGCTTTAAAGACCTGGGAGTATGGGTCGATAGCGACCAGGATGGCATAACCGATGCGGGTGAACTGCAATCATTGAGTTCACGCGGCATTACTCAGCTGGATGTGGAAGCCGAGCCGACGCGCATCGTCGACAACGGCAACGTGATCGGGCTGGAAGCGAGTTATCAGACGGCGGATGGCGAATCACACGCCATGGCAGACGTTTGGTTCCAGACAGCTCCGGCGCAAAATACCGATCTGCGTTCCAATGTTTCGGATCTGGCGCAGGCCATTGCTTCCTACGATGGGGCGCAATCCGGTTCGGGTAACGATGCCGGTGGCTTGGGTGGCAATACGCTACCGTCGGAATCAGCAGCTCCGGGCTTGGCGGTTTCGAACGGCGTGAACGGAATCGTGGATATCCTGAAACAGTTCGATGCCAACGGAAATCTGATCGCCAATCCGCAGGGAACAACGGGCTTGTTGCAAGCAGCTTCGGGTGGACAGACGAATGGGCTGCTGAGCGTGCAAAATCCGGCCAATGCAGGTCTGCTGGCCAACGGAGGCAAATAAGCCGGATAGCTAAAGCGAATGAGGCGGCAAGGCAGAATGGATTTGCCGCCTCATACGGCAGGGAAAGCATCTTCTGGTTTTAGCTGACGATCAGTCGGTAGATAAAAAAAGCACCAAGCCTATCCAGCTTGGTGCTTTTTTTTTGCAGGGCGTGAATGGGGGCTGCAAAGCCCCGGAGGGAACGTTTAATCTTTCCAATGGCTAAAAGGGTGTCGGGAAAGATTGGTATTGTAATAGCGCACATCCATCGTGACTTCCTTGCCTAGCCAGGCTGGATGGGCAAATGCTTCATCGGCATGGCTCAATTCGATTTCAGCGACGATCAAACCCGCATTGTCTCCGGAGAATTCATCGATTTCCCATAAGTGTCCCTGATGCATGACCAAGTGACGCACTTTTTCGATCAAAGGTTGCTGGCTTAAACCGTTGAGCATGGCGTTGGCGTCAGCAAGCGGAATTTCATATTCGAATTCTTGGCGTTCAGCACCGATGGTTGCGCTCTTGATATTCAGCCAGGCCTTTTCGCTACTGGTACGGACTCTGACAGAGCAGTGCTGTTCCCGGTTCAAATAACCTTGGCGCATGGGGATGGATTGTGAAATTGCGGCGCGCCAGCTTTCGTTCGCCAGCAAAAATTTTCGTTCGATTTCAATAGCCATGGAGCAGTGATAGCAGTTGATTGGGTTTCGTCCATTATATCGCTGCGACTGTCTATACAAGCTGGCGCGGATGTGATCCAGATATTTCAAACAATATAAATATTGCTGATTTGTGGCAAGGTCATTGCATGATCATAATCCAAGTACTGGTTGATGCTCAGCTCGCTGGCGAGCTGTCAATTATTTGACGGATTACGGAATAAACGGTATGGCGTTGCATTGGCGAAAATGGTTGAAGCGGGCCGACACAGGCGGAATGGCGATTGGCATCGATTTTGATGGCAACAGCGCTGCGTGGGTACGCTTGCGGCGTGGGAACGATAAACCGGTGCTGGAAGCCAAGTCTACTTTTGCCCTGGTGCCTTCCCGGGAAATTGCCACAATGACCGGCGTTTTTTCCCGAAACAATCAAGGCGTACCTTGTGTTTTGGTGTTGGAGCGCGAAGACTATAACTTGATTCAAACGCCGGCGCCGGAAGTGGACGAAGCCGATTTGCGGGATGCCGTACTGTGGAAAATCAAGGATGAGCTGGGGTTTTCCGTGCAGGACGTGGTGTTGGACGTATTCGATTTTCCGCTGGGCAAAAACCAGCAGGGACGGCGCTTGTATGTGGCGGCGGCGAGTGCCAACAAAGTTCAGCGCAAAGTGGAATGGTTGCTCGGTGGTGACGCGGCACTGTGTGCCATCGATATTCCTGAACAGGTGATACGCAATGTGGTATCGCTGTTGCCGGAGAACGAAACCGGGGTGGCCCTGTTGTTTTTGATGGAGCAGGAAAGCGTGATTTTGCTGTGTCGCCAAGGCATGCTGCATTTATCGCGCAGTATTCCCATCGGCTATGAACGATTGAGGCGCGGTTTTGCCGGTATCGATCCCGATGCTCCGTTGGATAGTTTGCCGCACGATGCTCAGGCGTTGCTGGACCGCGTTACCTTGGAAGTGCAAAGAACCCTGGATTTTTACGACAGCAATTACAGTTACGATGGGCATATTACGCTGTTTACCACGACCGCTTTGGCGGCGTTGCCCGGCGCCATCGAATATTTTGGGCTTAGTTTGGGTTTGACCCCCAAGATCATGGATTTGAACGAGCTGTTTTATTGCGAAGAAGCCTTGTCGGTGGAAGAGCAAATTACCTACCTGCGTGCTTTGGGCGCGGCTTTACGTCAATTCCTGGTATAGGCCATGCAGCACGTCAACCTTTATCTGCCGCGCTTTCAACCACAAAGAACGTTACTATCGGCGCGTGTGACGCTGGCGGTCTGGCTGATTTTGGGGGTGTCGTTGATGGGCGGGCAGTGGCTGTTGCAGCGTAAAAACCGTGCACTTGAGAGTGAACTCCAGACTGCCAAGCAGACGGAAACAGCCAGTCGAACCTTGCTGGAGGCTTTGTCCAAAGACGTGCCGGCCAAGCAGCCCAGTCAATTGCTGGAGCAGGAAATCAAGCGCCTGGAAAAGGAGCGCAATGCCCGTCTGGAGGTGCTCAAGGCATTGGGCGGTGATCAGAGTCAGGAAGAGCGCGACCTGCAATTTTCCCGTTACCTGGAAGCTTTGGCGCGACAGCGCGTTACCGGTTTGTGGCTGACGCATATCCGGATTACCGAAGACGGCCGGCGCTTGGGTGTGAAAGGCAAGGCGCTGGATGGCAAATTACTGCCGGGATACCTGCAAGGCTTGAAGGGCGAATCGGTATTTAAAGGCGCTCAGTTCAATACTTTGCAATTGTCCCGTTCAGCGGAAAATGCCAATCACCTGGATTTTACGCTTTATACCTTGTCAAGCTCTCAGCAGCAGGCTGCCGAGAAGAGCATCACCGGTGGTAGTTCAACCGCCAAGCAATCGCCCGATATTGAATTTTTAACGCCCGGCGGCCAGGCGGCGGCCGGCGTTGTGAATAAGATTTTGCCGGGTGCGCAGTTGATCCAGCGTATGCACGGCAGTGGGAACATACCTACGCTGGGAGACGTGGGCAAAACAGGGGGCAAGCGATGAAGCACTTGCTTAAGCAACTGTTTGGCAAATTCGACGCACTGAGTTTGCGGGAAAGGGCGTTTGTGCTGATCGGCGTCGCCGTATTGATATACGGCGCCATGGATCGCACGATGCTGGCGCCGCAATTAAGCAAGAAAAAGCAAATGACGGCTGAATTGACCCGTTTGCGCAACAGTAACAACGAGTTGACGGCAAAAGTCGCCGCTGTGCCCAAGCCAGGGCAGGTGGATGATCCTGATGCGCCCTTGCGGGAAAAAATTCAAGATTTGGCTAAAGAATTAGCGGATATAGAGCATCGCCTGGAGGCTTCTTCGGTCAATTTAATACCGCCGGGCGATATGTCCATCGTGTTGGAAGAGTTTGTGGGCAAGCAAAGCGATTTGCGCTTGATCGGTTTGCGCAGTCTGGATGCAGAGCCTTTGATCGGCGAATCGGACGATAAAAAGGTGGCGCGGCTGTTTCAGCACGGCGTATCGATAGAGGTGGTCGGCAGTTATGATGCCATTTATCGTTATTTGAAAGCCATCGAATCCTCTCCGTGGCGTATTTATTGGGAAAGCATCGATATCAAGAGTGAGAAATACCCGGAAATTACCGCCACTTTGGGGGTATATACGCTGAACTTGTCGGACAACTGGTTGAGCTTGTAGCGGGTTATGCGCGTTTTTTCCTCGTTCCTGTGTCATCGTTCTCACGCTCAGCGTGGGAACGATAAAAAGGCGTACTGGTATTTAGGCTTGCTGCTTTTATGGCCGCCGCAGATGGCTTGGGCGGGAGATGCGCCTTTGCCTGATCCCATGCGGCCGCCGGACTACGAGGAGCCGGTTGCGCCGGGGAGCGTGGTCGTGGTGGAAAAAGGCGAGGAACAGGTGACGCTGGTATTGAGCGCCACTTTTTTGGTAAACGGCATACGCAAAGCCATCATTAACGGGCAAACCCTGCAAGAGGGGGATAACATCGCCAACGCTGTGTTGCAAAGCATTAACCCGGGAGAGGCGTTGTTGCGCCGTGGCGATGAAACCATCGTGTTGAAACTGTTGACGCAAGCTAATGATGAAAAAGTTTTTTTTCACAAAGAAGTGATACATGACCATTAAGCATTGGGTGTGGGTATTGATTGTATTGGTGGGGGCGACGGCATGCGACAGCCGGATGCGCCGCCGGGACGATGCGCCCATGGCGGCGTTGGACGCTGATTTGCGCGCCAAAGAGGGCGAGCCGGAGCCGCGCCGCAAACCACCGGGCGGACTGCCGCCGGAAGTCATGCAGGCGCTGATACCGTCCGCTCCCGGCGCCATGCAGGGTCAACGTGCCGCCAAGCCGGCCAAACCGGCGCGCATGGACGTCAACGTTTACGGCGTATCGGCCAAGGAATTTTTTATGGGCCTGGTGGACGGCACGCCCTACAACATGGTGGTGCACCCGGACGTGGAAGGGCAGATCGCCCTGCAGTTGAAAAACGTCACCGTGGAAGAAGTCATGGAAGCGGTGCGGCAACTGTATGGCTACGAATATAAATTTTTACCCAACGGTTATCAGGTGTTGCCGGCGCCCAAAGGATTGCAGACGCGCATATTCAAACTGGATTTTCTCAACATGGCGCGCCATGGCCGCTCCGGCATACGCGTGGGCTCAGGCGATTTGACGCAAATGACGGGCGGCACCGGCAGCGGGTCGCAAGGGCAGAGCGGAACATCAGGCCAGGGTGGCAGTTCGGGACAAGGTAGCGGTCAACAAACCCGCATCAATAACGACATCATCACCAATACCGAGTCGGATTTCTGGCAGGAGCTGGAAGATACCCTGGGCATGATCATCAATTGTCCCAGCCGGACGCGCCAACCCTATAACCAGCAACAGGGTAGCGGTACCGGTCAAATGAGCGGACAGCTGGGCGGACAAAGCGGCAGCAGCGGCAACAATCAAATTACCAGTGCGTGTACGGTAGGCAGGGGGACAGCCGGTAACGTCGCCGCGCAGGCCGCTACGGCAGTGATGGGTTCCGAGCAAGGCGGTGGCGCGAATCCTCCGCAACTGACCCTGGACCATAAAATCCTGGGCATCAATCGCGATACCGGCGTGGTCATCGTGCGGGCATTGCCGGAAGAACTGCGCGCCATCGAAGACTTTATCCGCATGACCAAAAATTCGGTGGCGCGCCAGGTGATTCTGGACGCCAAAATCATGGAAGTGGAATTGGGCGACGATTTCCAGTCCGGCATCAATTGGTCGGTATTGTCGAAAAAGCGTGGCCAGGACCTGGTTTCCTTGCAACAAACCGGCGGAAAAGCAGACGCCGCGGATCAGTTCGGCACCAATAACATCGCAGCAGTGACCGAGGCGCTGGCGGCGGCATCGCCGTATGGCGGCATGTTTACCCTGGCTTTGCACGCCCGCGATATCGACGCCTTGATTACGCTGCTGGAAACCCAGGGTAACGTCCAGGTATTGTCCAGCCCGCGCATTGCCACCCTCAACAACCAAAAAGCCATCATCAAAGTCGGTTCCGACGAGTTTTTCGTCACGAACGTGGAGTCGAATACCCAGGCGTCGGGCGGGACGGGCACGCTGACTTCGAACAACATCACCCTGACGCCGTTTTTTTCCGGCATTGCCCTGGACGTGACGCCGCAAATCGGCGATGCTGGGGATGTCACTTTGCACATTCATCCGTCCATCAGTGACGTCAAAGATGGCTCCAAAAGCTTTACCGTCAACGGTCAGGAGCAATCCCTGCCATTGGCGCTGAGCAGTAACCGCGAGTCGGACAGCATCGTGCGCGCCCGTGACGGCCAGTTGGTGGTGATCGGCGGCATGATGAAAAACGAATCGACGGAACGCACGGCTGCCAATCCCTTACTGTCCCAGCTGCCGTTGCTGGGTCCTTTATTCAGGCATTCCTGGCAACAAAGCCGCAAGACCGAGCTGGTGATTTTGCTGCGCCCCACCGTCGTCGACCCGGACAAAACCTGGGGAGATGAGACGCGCAAGGTCGGTGACCGCATGCGGGGCTACCAGGATGAAATGAACCAGCGCTATGACGAGCAGGGATATACCTTTGGCCAGATGCATTGAAATTTCCAGCGGCGGCAGATGTTGTTGTGATATCAAGGGGATGGCATGATAGCTGCATGTTGATGCCCGACAATCATAACAATCTCGAAACGGGTGCCGTGATGGAACTTGTACAGTACACAGACATCGATGAGCTTTCCGGCCGTATGGAGGCCGAGCGCCGTGCCAAAGACACGGTACGGCCGTTTATTCCCAAAGCCGTGGCGGCTTCATCCGCCATGGCGAATAACGGAGCCCCCCCGGGTGCGGCGGAAGACCGGGCATTACAAGTGGGGTCCACGCTTTACTTGAATTATTTCGGCTTGCGCGAACATCCTTTTGCGCTGACGCCGGACACCAGCTATTACTTCGATTATTTCAACTATCGCGAAGCCTTGAGCGTGCTGCTGGTGGCGCTACGCTCCGGCGAAGGCTTCATCAAACTGACCGGCGAAGTGGGCATGGGCAAAACCCTGCTGTGCCGCCGACTGATGGAACTGCTGGGCGACGGTTTTGTGACGGCCTACGTGCCCAGTCCCTTGTTGTCAGGGCACGGCATGCTCAGGGCCGTGGCCGAAGAATTGCGGGTCAACGTGTTCGATCACATGGATGGATACGAAATCATCAAATCGATAACTCACCGCCTGGCCCAGCATCACGCCGAGGGTAAAAGCGTGGTGCTGCTGATCGACGAAGCCCAGGTTATGAGCCGGGGCGCGTTGGAAGCGGTGCGCCTGTTGTCGAACATCGAAACGGAAAAAAGCAAATTATTGCAGGTGGTGCTGTTTGCCCAGCCGGAACTGGACCAGCGCCTGCAAACCGAAGCACTGCGCCAGTTCCAGCAGCGCATTATTTTTTCCCACGTGTTGCAACCGCTGGATAAAACCGGCCTGACCGGTTACATCAACCACCGCATCATGCTGGCGGGTTACAACGGCAAGCCGCCCTTCAGCGCGGCGGCATTGAATGAAATATTTCGCGCCACTCGTGGCGTACCGCGTTTGATCAACATCGTCAGCCATAAAAGTCTGATGCTGGCCTTCGGCAGCGGCCTGCGCCAAGTGACGCGCAAGATGGTGCGGGAGGCGGTCGGTGAAACCGAAGGCGTTATCAAAACCCAAACCCACAAACCGCGCCGCTGGTTGGTGATGACTCTGGCAGCCATGCTGACGTTTGCCATGGGATGGTACGGGGCAGGCATGCTCCATTAAGGCAGGATTCCGTGAGCGTTATCAACCAAATGCTCAAAGACTTGGATCGCCGCCGGCAGGAGCAGCGCGGCGGCTACACCCATGTGCTTGAGTTTTGGGAACGCCTGGAAGAAGACCTGCCGATCAACCGGCGGCAGGTGCTGGCGCTGGCGCTGACGTTATCCGCCATTGCCGGCGCCGGCTTGTGGTCGTGGAAAAGATTTGTCCATAAACCGATTGCTGCGCCGGTGGTCATCAGCCAGGAGCTGGTTGCAAAGAAACCGGTCACGCCGCCGGTAGCTGCACAGCCCGCCAAATCACGACCCGCACCGCCGCCGCCGGTTCAACCCGCCGTCGTGCCGGTGACGCCACCGCCGGCCGCGCCGGCGGTTGCCCCCGTCGCTCCGCCGGCGGAGTTCGCCGCAAAAGCCGAAAATTTGACGTCCATCACAAAACCTGGTGAATTTGCCGCCGTAATTTCGCCGCCGCTGGCCGTGCCAGCTGTTCCACCGGCTCCGCAAACGCCGGCAGCGCCACCGCCATCCATCACACCCGCTCCACGCCCTGCCGAATCAGTTCCGCCGGTAAGCGCCGCGCAACCCAGTCAGCCGGCACCAACACCCGGGCGGCGAGCAACCCCGCCGGCACCGGCAAAACCGCCGGACCGGACCGAGGCGCCACGTCCGCCGACACAAACGGTAGCCAAAGCGGAAAAACGAGCCGTTTTGCCACCGGCAAAAGCGCCGCCCGAAAAAAACAGCCAGCCGCTCCAACCGGCTGTACGTCCTTATCGACCGGAGCCCACGCCTCCGCTACCGTTGCGCATACGTCCGAGCGGCACCACCCCTGTCAATGAGGTGGACGAATATCGGCAAGCGCAGGAACTGTTGGCGGCTGGAGATTTTGGCGGCGCCATGGAAACCTTGCGGATTGCATTGCAGAACGCGCCGAATGACGCACGCCTGCGCTTGGCGCTGGCGGATATTCACGTCAACCTTGGGCAGAAAGACAAAGCGCAAACGGTGCTGAAAGAAGGCCTGCGCCGCAAGCCCGGCGATGCGCAAACGTCCATACTGTATGCCAGATTATTGGCGGAAGACGGCGACAATGAACCAGCGCTGGCCGTGCTCAACGATGCCTTGTCGGTGCCGGGCGGCAGCAATAAAGCCGATCTGCTGGCCTTTGCCGCAGCCTTGAACCAGCAATCAGGCCGGTACGTGCAGGCGGAGCGCAGTTATCGGCTGTTGTTGCAGCAACAAGCGGACAACGGCATCTGGCTGATGGGGCTGGCGATCGCATTACAGAACCAAAGCAAAAATGCCGAAGCGCTGGAGGCATTTCGGCAGGCGCTCTACAGCGGCGGTTTGGCGCCGCCGATACAGCGCTTTATCAGCGAGCAGATTCGCTTGCTGGAGCGCTGAATCAGTCAGGCCCCGGCTAGGCTGTCGAAATTCGGTAACTTTGAGTTTGTCTGGGCTCCCGGTTTATGGATGCTATTCCTGTCAACCGCAACGCGGTTGCGTAACCCAGCCCAGGGTTGGCGCGTTTCGCGCCTACCCTGGGTTACGCGGCATCCCATGAAAACATCAACCCCAACGGGGTTGCGTCGTCCGGCTGTGATGTAACGCCGCACGTCACCCTCAAAACCGGGACACAACCCCGTTGGGGTTGGTTGACATGATGGGGAACACCTACCCAGGGTAGCGCCTGCGGCGCCAACCCTGGGCTGGGTTACGAAACCCCGTTGGGGTTTATGCTCTGGAAAGCCGCCGCGTCCTCGCGGAAAAAGTAAGGCTTCCTGAAAGCCGCCGCGCAGCGGAATAAATAAGGCTTCTGGAAAGAGCCATAGGATGCGCTGAACGAAGGGAAGCGCATCGCTCGCGACAGATGCGCCTCCTGTCGTCGGCACATCCTATAACCTTTGCGCATCTTAATGGTCTTAAAATGAAAACAGCCATAACCATAGCCTTACTGCTAAGCGGGTTTGCCGTGCTTTCGGCAGCGGCACAGCCCTCGGCGCAGCCATTGCCGTCCCATTTCAGCGCGTTTGCAGAAATGGCCGAAAAGCTTCCTCCCATACCCTTGATTGCCGCACCCGCCGGTGCCGCGCAAAGCGATGGAGCGCACGTGTTGCACAGCGAGCCGTCGCTGGGCGTGCCCACCTTCTTGTGGGTGGATGGCGTGGCGGCGGCGCGTGGCCCGATCTCTGCCGCGCCGCCGGATCTGGAAAACGCGGCGCGCCGCAGCCTGCAACGCCATGCCGGCCAGTATCGGCTAAATCAGCAGGGCCTGGACAGCGCCCGGCTGGACCACGTGCACGTCTTGGGCGATCATGTTGCCATTGTCCGCTTTAACCAGCAGGTAAACGGTGTCGACGTGTTTCAGCGCAAGCTGAACGTGCTGTTGGACGCCGCGCAGCAAGCCGTGGCTATTTCGGGCTATTTGTCGCCGCACGCCGACCGGGCGGAGCGGGCCGGTGCGGCATTTCAGTTGAATATGCCGCAGGCCATCGCCGCTGCATTTGCCGACCGCCATCACGCAACCCTGCCGGCCGGACAGCTGCACCTGGAAAAGCAGCGCGGCGCTTATCGCTGGTACGGCCTGCAAGAGCCGCAGCCGGAGGCGGGTACGCTGAAGCCGGTGCGCATCAAGCCGGTCTATTTTGAACTGCCCGACCGGCTGGAGCCGGCGTATTACCTGGAATTGAACAGCCCGGACGGCGACAGGCGGACGAGTGGCTACGCCTATGTGGTGTCGGCACAGGATGGCGCGGTGCTGTACCGCGATAATTTGACGCACGCCGACAGCGCTGTGCCATACACCTACCGGGTGTGGGCGGAAAACAGCGCATTGCCTCTGCCCTACGACAACCCCTATGGCAATCGCTTGACGCCGTATCCGGGCGCGGAGCTGGCAAAGCGGGCGGCTCCGCTGCCGGCCAATCTGATTACGCTGGCCTGCGGTCCCATCAGCACCTGCGATCCCTGGTTGCCGCTGACGGCGGTGCAAACCGTCGGCAATAACGTGGACGCTTATGCGGACGTCACCCGGCCTGACGGTTATAACCAGGGCGATCTGCGCGCCGCGCTGACGGCGCCGTTCACTTTCGACCAACACTACGACTTTGCACGGTTCGACAAAAAAGATCCGGCGCAATTGGCGCCGGCCATCGTGCAGGCGTTTTATACCGCCAACTTCATGCACGATTGGCTGTATGACCACGGTTTCGACGAGCAGGCCGGTAATGCCCAGGACCAGAATTTTGGGCGCGGCGGCGAAGAGGTCGACCGCATGCGGGTGGAAGTCAGCGATAACTCAGGCATCGACAATGCCGACATGAACGTGCCGGCGGACGGCGAGTCGCCTACCATGCAAATGTATCCGTGGTCTCATAACGTAAGGCAGTTGACCGTCGTGGACGCGGATTTCAACGAGCACGCTTATGAGGCGGCGGCGGCGGATTTCGGTCCCAAAAACGCCCAGGTAGCGGCGGCAATCGCCATCGCCGATGACGGCAACGGGACGCGCTGGGATGCTTGCGAAACGCCATGGCTCAATGCCGTAGCCATGCAAGGGCGGATTGCGCTGATTCAGCGCGGCAGCTGCAAATTTGCCGAAAAAATCAAAAATGCCCAGGATGCCGGCGCTGTGGGGGTGATCATCGTCAACAACGTCGACGGTCCCGCCACCGACATGGGCAGTTCCGGCGATCTGTTGCTCGACAGATCCGTCCTTATTCCCGCCCTGATGGTCAGCAAAGCCGACGGCGTCGCCATAAAACAGGCGGTTGCGGCGGCCAGGCACGCCAGGCAGGCCCAGCTCGCAACGCTGAAACTGGCGGCTTTGCCTCCCTTCAGCGGCGCTTTGGACAGCAGCATCGTGATTCA
>SCQD01000193.1 GCA_004299145.1 Methylococcaceae bacterium
ACAACTTCTTGCCTGACCGCATCGAACCGGCCGAAGACACCAGCCAAGCGCGCTGGCTGCTGCCGCTGGCGGAAGGCGCGGCCATGGACGAATTGGCAGGAGAAGCCATGCGCCTTACCGTCAGCATCGACCGGGCCGATATGTCGCGAACGCAAAGCCGGCTGTTTCAGGTGGGAACTGCGCCGGGCAGCGATCCGCCGGCGGAGGCGTGGGTAACGGTGGGATATTGAAGATGGAATCTTCCCGCTCACTCCCAAGCTCCCGCTTGGGAGTGAGCGAAACGAGCGAACTACCTCCCCACCGGCGCCCCATGCGCCGCCATTTCCACTTTCAGCGCGTTTTTGAGGGCGGCGAAGATGGCGGCAAGGTTGTTCATGGTGGGGTTACCGGAAGGCGAAAGCATCCGGTGCAGACTTTTGGAGGGGGTGTGGATTTCCTGGGCCAATTGCTCGAAACCGAGGGCGCCGTTGACCAGGTCGCGCAGGATCAGCTTGGCGGTTTCAGGCTCGCCGTTCAAAAACAGCGTCGCCGCCTCATCGAGCATGGCTCGGGCGAAGTCGGGATCGGCTTGGATGCGCGCGGCGATGGTTTCTTTGAAGTCTCGGGTAAGAGCCATGCGATTCACCTCATTTGCTGATCGCGGCGCGCTTGCGCCGTTGATAGTCATTCCACAGAGCAACAGCCCGGTCAATGTCGGCCTGCTGTTCCTTTTTGCTGCCGCCTCCCAGCAATACGATGAGTTGCAGCCCGTCTTTGGCCAGATAGATGCGCCAACCCGGACCATAGTCGATTTTGTATTCGCCGATACCGCGGAACCACTCCACGCGCGACAGGTTGCCCTGTTGCATCCGCAAAACAGCGGTGGCGACTTTCGCGGCGACATCCGCCGGCAGCTTGTCGAACCACTCCCCATAAGGGCTGGCGCCATCTTCAAGCAACAGTTCGACAACTTGATAAGCCATGATGCGATGGTAACACATAGGTAGACATAACCCCCAGGAATCACCACCATGGATACCCCCACCCCCGATGTTCCCCTTCTGCGCATCATGGCCCTGCACGCCCTGGCCTATTGCGAGCGACTGTTTTACCTGGAAGAAGTGGAAGAAATCCGTCTGGCGGATTACCGCGTCTACGCCGGTCGCACGCTGCACGAAACCCTGCCGGAGGACGAAGGCGACATCACTTGCGCTACCCTGGAAAGCCCCACCTGGGGCTTGAAAGGCAAGGTGGATTATCTGCGCCACCGCGACGGCGGCATCGTGGCCTTCGAGCACAAGCGCGGGCGTTCCAAGGGGGAAGGCGCCTGGGATTCCGACTGCCTGCAAGTCACCGCCTATGCCGTGCTGCTGGCCGAACACCTGGAGCGGCCCGTACTCGAAGGCCGCATCCGCTATCACGCCAATAACAAAACCGTGCGCGTGCCCATCGACGAAGCCGCCCTGGCCGCGCTACGGCAAGCTATCAGCCGCGCCCGCGCACTGGCCGCCAGCCTGGAACGCCCGCCGGTGGCGGACAACGAACACCTGTGCGCCAAGTGTTCGCTGGCGCCGGTGTGCCTGCCGGAAGAAGAACGCCTGTCCGCCGCCATGGAAAACGACGGCGGGCCGCTGCTGCGCTTGTTTCCGGAAAACGACGAGCGGCTGGTGCTGCACGTCACCGAGCCGGGCAGCCGGGTGGGCAAGCACGGCGAGGAAATCGTCGTCTTCCATGGCTTGTCGGAAGAAGCCACCCGGCTGGCGCTGGCGCGCCGTTTGGCGAAAACCAAAGTCGCCAACCAACTGCATTTTCTGTTGCGCGGCAGTCGCAGCCGAGGCGTGCGCGGCGAGCTGGACGCCGCCATCCAGGCCATGCGCGCCGAACTGCGCGGCCTGGAACGCGCCGGCGACGCCGACGTGCTGCGCGGCCACGAAGGCATGGCCGGCCGGCTGTATTTCTCCGCTTTGCCCAAGCTGTTGGACGACGGCGAGGCTCACATGCGGTTCGACGGCCGCAGCCGCCGACCGCTTCAACGCCGCCTTGAGCTTCGGCTACAGCCTGCTGTATCGGGATGTGATGGCCGCCATCATCACCGTCGGCCTGGACCCGGCCTTCGGCTTTTTCCACCAGCCGCGCAGCGCCGCCTATCCCCTGGCGCTGGAGGTGATGGAGCTGTTCCGCACCCTGCTGTGGGATATGCCGCTGGTAGCCTCCGTCAACCGCCGCCAGTGGCGCGAGGAACACTTCGCCGTCACCGGCCGCCAGGTGTGGCTGTCCCCGGAGGGGCGCAAACTGGCCATCGAACTGTACGAAACCCGCAAGCAGGAACAATGGCGCCATCCGGTGCTGGGCTATTCCCTGAGCTACCAGCGCGCCGTGGAGCTGGAAGTGCGCCTGCTGGAAAAAGAATGGAGCGGCGCTCCCGGCCTGTTCGCCCGCCTGAGGCTGCGCGGATGAGCGTCCGCCCGGAGCACAGCAGCCGCCACTGGTATCTGGTGAGCTACGACATCCGTAGCGCCAAGCGCTGGCGCGCCGCCTACAAACTGCTGTGCGGCCACGGCGAGCGGGTACAATATTCCCTGTTCCGCTGCCGCTTGAACCGCACGGAACTGGAAGCGCTGCGCTGGGAGCTGGAACAGGTGCTGGCCGAAGAGGACGATCTGTTGGTGATCCATCTCTGTCCCCGCTGCGCGGGCGGTGTGGAAGTGCGCAACGCCGACGAGGACTGGAACCAGCCAAGCCCGCGTTTTAAAGTGCTGTGAAGCGGGGATGCGCAAAGGCCCGCGCGGAACGGCCACGCAACGTTCCGGCATGGATCAGCCGGTGGCGCAGCCGAAATGCGGGCGGTGTTCGGTCCAAGCCTTGCCCCATCGGCGATGGCGGGTTTACCCCGGCGGCAAAGATGCCTGCTCGGGAAAAATGGCTGAAAACATTGAAAATTTTCCATCCATCCCATGGCCTGTATACTGCTGCCCGGCGCAACCCGCCACATGCCTGCCGCGACGCGGTTTTTTCGCCGCGAAAACAACGGGTTGCAGGAACAGACCGAAATAATCTCCGATGCCGAAAGGCGTTGAGTACGGTTTTCCCCAGTTTCGCCTCATGGTAACTATCACCGAAATAATCTCCGATGCCGAAAGGCGTTGAGCACTGGCTTCCGATGTCGATCATCATTATCTGTCCCGCCGAAATAATCTCCGATGCCAAAAGGCGTTGAGCACCCCAGCCCACCGGTGATGACATCTACACCCGCATCCGAAATAATCTCCGATGCCGAAAGGCGTTGAGCACACATTGCGCGATGCATTACTGACTTTGGGAGGCAGGGCCGAAATAATCTCCGATGCCGAAAGGCGTTGAGCACGATTTATACCCGGAAACAGTATCAACGGGTTCTCTTGCCTTGCCGGTCGATTCTTATATAATCGCCCCCAATGCTATGGGCAGTCTTCGTGACTGCCCTTTGTTTTTCCGTCTGTTGCCATAGGAGCACCATGAACGATTGCGTAATGCCCACTTATGCCCGCCAGCCGGTGGCTTTCGAAAAAGGCGCAGGCGTTTGGTTGTGGGATGAAAACGGCAAACGCTATCTGGACGCTATCGCCGGCGTCGCCGTTTGCAGCCTGGGACACGCCAACCCGGCCGTGCAACAAGCCTTGTTCGAGCAGGCAGGGCGCTTGGTGCACACCTCCAATATTTTCCGCATCCGCCGTCAGGAACAACTGGCCGGCGAACTGATCCGCCTCAGCGGCATGGACAACGTGTTTTTCTGCAATTCCGGCGCCGAGGCCAACGAAGCCGCTCTCAAAATCGCCCGCCGCCACGGTCACGAAAAAGGCATAGAGCGGCCGGCGACCATCGTCATGGAAAACAGCTTTCACGGCCGCACCCTGGCAACTTTGAGCGCCACCGGCAATCCCAAGGTCCAGGCCGGCTTCGAACCACTGGTGGAAGGCTTTATCCGCGTACCCCACGACAACGTGGCCGCCATTGAGGCGATCACCGACCCCAACGTCGCCGCCATACTGGTGGAACCGGTGCAGGGCGAAGGCGGCGTGCGCGTGCCGGCCGCCGATTATCTCAACCGCTTGCGCGCGCTGTGTGACCAGCGCGGCTGGCTGTTGATGCTGGATGAAGTGCAAACCGGCATAGGCCGTACCGGCCGTTTTTTTGCCTACCAGCACAACGGCATCCTGCCCGACGTGTGCACGCTGGCCAAAGCCTTGGGCAACGGTTTTCCCATCGGCGCCTGCATGGCGCACGGTACGGCGGCGCGCCTGCTCACCGCCGGCCAGCACGCCACCACGTACGGCGGCAATCCTTTGGCCTGCGCCGTGGCGGCGACGGTATTGGCCGAAATGCAGCGCTTGAACCTGCCCCAGCGCGCCGCACAACTGGGCGAACAATTGTTGAACGACTTTCGCCGGCGTTTGCACGGCATTGCCGGCGTAGTCGACATTCGCGGCAAAGGCCTGATGCTGGGCATAGAACTGGATCGTCCTTGCGCCGATCTGGTCGGCTTGGCGCTGGAACGCGGCTTGTTGATCAACGTCACCGCCGACAAAACCATACGTCTGCTGCCACCGCTCATCATGAGCGACGAGGAGGCGCGCCAACTGGTTACCACGCTCGGCGATTTGCTCAGCGACTATTTATCCACCCCATAATCCTTTGATCGCCATCCGGCCATGAATCCTCGGCACTTTATCAGCTTGTTCGACTTAAGCAGCGCGGAATTCCGTGCGCTGTTACAGCGGGCCATTACGTTAAAACAACAAAAGGGTCTTTACGAACCGCTAAAGAACAAGACCCTGGGCATGATTTTCGAAAAGTCTTCGACGCGCACGCGCATTTCTTTCGAAGTCGCCATGGTGCAGTTCGGCGGCAGCGCCATCTTCCTCTCACCCCGCGACACCCAGTTGGGCCGCGGCGAGCCCATCGAAGACAGCGCCAGAGTCATGTCCCGCATGGTGGATTGCATCATGCTGCGCACTTTCAGCCACGAGACGGTGCAAACCTTTGCCCGTTATTCGCGCGTGCCGGTCATCAACGGCCTCACGGACTTGATGCACCCCTGCCAGGTGCTGGCGGACATGCAAACCTATTTTGAACATCGCGGCGATATTCAGGGCAAAACCGTGGCCTGGATCGGCGACGGCAACAATATGTGCAACTCTTACATCGAAGCCGCCGTGCTGCTGGACTTCAAGCTGCACATCGCCTGCCCTGCGGGGTATAAACCGGACGCGGCCATCACCGCGCAAGCCGGTGAGCGGGTTTCCATGCTGCGTGATCCCAAAGCCGCCGCCGCCGGCGCTGATCTGATCGTTACCGATGTCTGGGCCAGCATGGGGCAGGAAGAAGAACAGGAAAAGCGCCGCCAGGCCTTTGCCGACTACCAGGTGGATGCCGCTCTCATGGCTTTGGCCGCCCCGGACGCCATTTTCATGCACTGCCTGCCGGCCCATCGCGGCGAAGAAGTCAGCGCCGCCGTCATCGACGGGCCACAAAGCGTCGTGTGGGACGAAGCGGAAAACCGCTTGCACGCGCAAAAAGCCCTGCTGGAACTGCTGCTGGCAGCCAGCCCATCCTGAGGGCACAGCTGAAAACCAAAGCGGCTGCGCGGTAGTTCGCCATCGTTGTTTCCTGCTAGAATCCCGCACCAAAATGCAACTTCAATACTTAAGGAAATACCCGGTGAGAAAGTTGATCCTCGCAGCCTGCCTGCTTTGTCCGATGGCCGCCCATGCCGCCGGTCAATCCGTTTTCGTCAGCGATAAACTGGAAGCCCAGTTACGCAGCGGCCCCAGTCTGCAACACAAAATCATCCGTGCGCTCAACTCCGGCGTAGCACTGACCATCGTCGAAGAAGACAAGGCCGCCGGTTATACCCACGTCACCAACGACAACGGCGTCGACGGCTGGATACTCAGCCGCCACTTAATCAGCCAGCCCCCTGCCCGCACCCAGCTGGAAAACACCACGCAAAAAATGGAAAGTCTGGCCCAGGAAAACAAACAACTGCGCGGCGAACTGGATAATCTCAAAAAACAATTGGCGGAAGCCGGCGAAGCCAAAGACAGCACCAGCCTGCAAGTCGAACAGTTGAACAGCGAACTGACCGCCATCCGCCAAGCCTCATCCGGCGCCGTCGCCCTGCTGCAAGAACGCAACCAGTTACAGGAAGAACGCGCCGCGTTGAAAAACGAGCTGGAAAATCTGAACCGGGAAAAAGAAACCCTGGCGGAAAAAGACTCTCAGGATTGGTTCATGAAAGGCGCCGGCGTGTTGTTCGGCGGCATGCTGCTGGGCATCATTCTCCCCAAACTGGCTGGCCGTAAGCGCAGGGGCTGGGATACGGGGTACTAAGGATTTGGCCGGAAATAACACGCCTGAATCGGAGCAATATCTCCATAATCAAGCCAACCTTGTAGGGTACGCTGTGCGTACCTTCGAGGGCATCGAACGGTACGCACAGCGTACCCTACATCGATAAACACGGTCGGGAAGTTGTTTTCAGCCATATTCCAAGGCGAGTTTTCTCATTTGAACAAGTTCCCCCTGCCCCTTTCCCACAGACAACCTGAGATCCCCATGACCCACAACGCCCCCACCCGCACCTACTCCGCCCCCGTGGTAGACGGCATGGAACGCGCGCCCAGCCGCGCCATGCTGCACGCCGTCGGCTTTTCCGACGAGGATTTCAAAAAGCCGCAGATCGGCGTGGCCTCCACCTGGAGCATGGTCACGCCCTGCAATATGCACATCGACAAGCTGGCGCTGGAAGCCGCCAAAGGCGTGGATCATGCGGGCGGCAAAGCGGTGATATTCGGCACCATCACCATTTCCGACGGCATTTCCATGGGCACCGAAGGCATGAAATATTCGCTGGTGTCGCGCGAAGTGATCGCCGACTCCATCGAAACCGTCATCGGCTGCCAGGGCTTCGACGGCCTGGTCGCCATCGGCGGCTGCGACAAAAACATGCCGGGCTGCATGATCGCCATCGCCCGCCTCAACCGTCCGGCGGTGTTCGTCTACGGCGGCACCATCCTGACCGGCTGTCACGGCGACAAGAAGCTGGACATCGTTTCCGTGTTCGAAGCCGTGGGCCAGCGCGCCAACCAAAAAATCGACGACGCCGAGCTGCACGCCATCGAATCCAAGGCCATTCCCGGCCCCGGTTCCTGCGGCGGCATGTACACCGCCAACACCATGGCTTCCGCTATCGAAGCGCTGGGCATGAGCCTGCCCGGCTCTTCCGCCCAGGCTGCGATATCCGCCGACAAAATGCAGGATTGCGAGCGCGCCGGGGCCGCCGTGCTGGAATTGCTGAAACAGGGCATACGTCCGCTCGACATCATGACCAAACCCGCGTTCGAGAACGCCATCACCGTGGTCATCGCCCTGGGCGGTTCCACCAACGCCGTGCTGCACCTGCTCGCCATGGCTGATGCCTGCGGCGTGGACTTGTGCCTGGACGATTTCAACCGCATCGGCGCCAAAGTGCCCATGCTGGCCGACCTGAAACCCTCGGGCCGCTACGCCATGGCCGAACTGGTCAACATCGGCGGCATTCAGCCCATGATGAAAATGCTGCTGGCAGCGGGCCTGTTGCACGGCGACTGCCTCACCGTCACCGGCCGCACCCTGGCGGAAAACCTGGCGTCGGCCCCGGATTACCCCGCCGATCAGGACATGATCCGGCCTTTGAGCAACCCCATCAAAAAAGACAGCCACTTGGTCATCTTGCGCGGCAACCTGTCGCCGGAAGGCTCGGTCGCCAAAATCACCGGCAAAGAAGGCCTGAAATTCACCGGCACGGCCCGCGTGTTCGACTGTGAAGAAGCGGCTTTGCACAGCATCCTGGATGGCACGGTGCAAAAAGGCGACGTCATCGTCATCCGCTACGAAGGCCCCAAGGGCGGCCCCGGCATGCGCGAAATGCTCTCGCCCACCTCCGCCGTGATGGGCAAAGGCCTGGGCAAAGAAGTCGCGCTCATCACCGACGGCCGTTTTTCCGGTGGCACCCACGGTTTCGTGGTGGGCCACATCACCCCTGAAGCCTACGTCGGCGGCCCGCTGGCCGTGGTGCGCGACGGCGACATCATCACCATAGATGCTGAAACGCGCGAACTGACCCTGCACGTATCGCAATCCGACATCAATGCCCGCCTGTCCTGGTGGAAAAAGCCCGCCCCCCGCTACACCAAGGGCGTATTGGCCAAGTACGCAAAACTCGCCAGTTCGGCCTCGGAGGGCGCGGTGACGGATAAAAATCTGGGAGAGATTTAGGCACTGGATTTTCTTGGCAAACTTTGCCAAACTCGGCTTTGATTTTGCCGTAGCAAGGTAACGCCCATGACGACTATGAACATTTCCCTGCCCGACACCATGAGAGATTTTGTCGACGCTCAAGTGCGGGAACACGGTTACAGCACGTCCAGCGAATACGTGCGCGATCTGATCCGCACGGATCGAGTCCGACAAGGTGAACAGCGCCTTGCCGCCTTGATGCGCGAAGGACTGGAGTCCGGCCCCGCCATACCGGTCGATGCGGCCTATTGGGCCGACAAGCGAGCGGAATTCACGCAAAAACATTCGCGTCAGTGATGTGATCAAGCCCATACGGGTTCGTCCCCTCGCCGACATCGAGATGGACGCCCACGCCGACTATATCGCCCGTGACAATCTCGGAGCGGCCTTGCGTTTTTTGGACGCCGCACAGGCCGCCTTCGATCAAATCAGCGACCATCCCTCCATCGGCTCACGCCGCTACGCCTATTCGCCTTTGCTGGAAGACCTGCGCGTGTGGGCGGTTCCCGACTTCGAAAACTACCTGGTGTTCTACCTGGAACGATCCGACCATGTGGACGTGTTGCGCATCTTGCACGCGGCAAGAGATATTCCGGCAGCGCTTAGGGAAACCTCGCCGTCTTAAGCTTCGCGTACTTCGTGGTGAGCAAATCGCCCCAGATTTAGACCTAAAATTTGCCTCCCCCCCGCGTAGCACTTACAATTCTCGGGTTTTATTGACGCCGCGCCGGTTGATCTTATTCCCCACAACCACGCCGGTTTGCTAAGAATGCCGCCTGGGGCCAAAATACCGCCCCCTCGCGTAAGTCCAGAGATAACCATGAATCACAGCACTTTGCCCGCCAAACAGGGCCTGTATGACCCGCGCCACGAACACGACGCCTGCGGCGTGGGGTTTATCGCGCATATCAAAGGCCTTAAAAGCCACGCCATCGTTTTGCAAGGTTTGGAAATTCTTAAAAACCTGACCCATCGCGGCGCCGTGGGCGCCGACCCGCTGGCGGGCGACGGCGCCGGGATGCTGCTGCAATTATCCGATGCTTTTTTCCGCGCCCGCGCCGGAGAACTTCACATCACCCTGCCTGCTGTCGGTGATTACGCCGTGGGCATGGTTTTCCTGCCGCGCAATGCCGACAGCCGCGCCGTTTGCGAAAAGATTCTGGCCGACAGCATCGTCGGCGAAAGTCAACAGCTGCTCGGTTGGCGCGACGTGCCTGTGGACAATTCCGGCCTGGGCGAATCCGTTAAAGCGATAGAACCGGTGATCCGCCAAGTATTCGTAGGTCGTAGTGCCAACTGCGCCGACCAGAACGCCTTCGAGCGCAAACTGTTCGTCATCCGCAAGCTGGCGGAAAACGCCATCCGCGAGCGTAACCTGACCGACGGCAACCAGTTTTACGTCACTTCGCTGTCCTCGCGCACCATCACTTATAAAGGCATGCTGCTGGCCGATCAGGTAGGCGTGTTTTACCGCGACCTGAACGACGCATCCATGGTCTCGGCGCTGGCGCTGGTACACCAGCGTTTTTCCACCAACACCTTCCCCACCTGGGATTTGGCGCACCCGTTCCGCATGATCGCCCACAACGGCGAAATCAACACGGTGCACGGCAACGTCAACTGGATGGCGGCGCGGCGCCAGTCCATGCTGTCGGACGTGCTGGGCGATGACCTGCAAAAACTCTGGCCGCTGATCGCGGGCGGTCAATCGGATTCGGCCTGCTTCGACAATGCGTTGGAGTTGCTGGTCGCCGGCGGCTATTCACTGGCGCACGCCATGATGCTGTTGATCCCGGAAGCCTGGGCCGGCAATCCGTTGATGGACGACCAGCGCCGCGCCTTTTACGAATACCACGCCGCACTGATGGAACCGTGGGACGGCCCGGCGGCGGTCGCGTTCACCGACGGCCGCCAGATCGGCGCCACCCTGGACCGCAACGGCCTGCGCCCGGCGCGCTACCTGGTGACCGACGACGATTACGTGCTGATGGCGTCGGAAATGGGCGTGTTGACCATCCCGGAAGAAAAAATCGTCAAAAAATGGCGCTTGCAACCGGGCAAAATGCTGCTCATCGATACCGAGCAAGGCCGCATCATCGACGATGCCGAAATCAAAGCCCAACTGGCGGAGCGCGCACCCTACCAGGACTGGCTGGACAAAACCCAGATCAACCTTAAAGACCTGCCGTCCGCCGTCGCCCCCATGGCCCCGGACGCCCAGACCCTGCTGGACCGCCAGCAGGCTTTCGGCTACACGCAGGAAGACATCAAAATCATCCTCAAACCGATGGCTGCCACCGGCCAGGAACCCATCGGCTCCATGGGCGTGGATGCCGCGCCAGCGGTGTTGTCGCAGCGCGCGCGCCCGCTCTACGACTATTTCAAGCAAGGCTTTGCGCAAGTCACCAACCCGGCCATCGACCCGATACGCGAAGAATTGGTAATGTCGCTGGTATCGCTGGTCGGACCGCGTCCCAACCTGCTGAGCCTTTCGGGCGGCGACGGTCACATGCGCCTGGAAGTTCACCACCCGGCCCTGACCAACCAGGATTTGGAAAAAATCCGCCACATCAAAGGCGCGTTCCGTACTCAAACGCTGAGCATGTGCTACACCGCCGACCAGGGCGCCTCCGGCATGGAAAAAGCGCTGCAACGGCTGTGCAACGAAGCCGAACAGGCGGTGCGCGATGACTACAACATCCTCATCCTCTCCGACCGCGCCATGGACGCCGACCACATCGCCATTCCGGCTTTGCTGGCGACGGCTGCCGTGCACCATCACTTGATCAAAACCGGCCAGCGCACCAGCACCGGCCTGGTGGTGGAAACCGGCGAAGCGCGCGAAATCCACCATTTCTGCCTGTTGGCGGGTTATGGCGCCGAAGCGGTCAACCCGTATCTGGCATTGGACAGCCTGTCCGAACTGCGCGACAAACTGCCGGAGCCCCTCAGCGAAGAAGAAGTCCACAAGCGCTATGTCAAAGCCGTGGACAAAGGCCTGCTCAAGGTCATGTCCAAAATGGGCATTTCCACCTACCAGTCCTACTGCGGCGCGCAGATATTCAACGCCATCGGCCTGTCGGAAGCGTTTCTCGACCAGTATTTCACCGGCACGCTGAGCACCATCGGCGGCGCCGGCATCCAGGAAATCGCCGAGGAAACCGCGCGCCGCCACCGCCTGGCCTACGGCAATGCGCCGCTGTACCGCAACGCGCTGGATGCGGGTGGCGAATACGCTTACCGGACGCGCGGCGAAAACCACGTATGGACGCCGGACACCATCACCAAGCTGCAACACGCCACGCGCCACAACGACGCCAAAACCTATGCCGAGTACTCGCGCCTGATCAACGAGCAGAACGAGCGGCTGGTCACCCTGCGCGGCTTGATGGAATTCGAATACGCCGAACAGGCCATCCCGCTGGACGAAGTGGAACCGGTCAACGAGATCGTCAAGCGCTTTGCCACCGGCGCCATGTCGTTCGGCTCCATTTCCTATGAAGCGCACACCACCCTGGCCATCGCCATGAACCGTCTGGGCGGCAAGTCCAACACCGGCGAAGGCGGCGAGCTGCCGGAACGCTTTAAAAAGCTGGAAAACGGCGATTCCATGCGCTCGGCCATCAAACAGGTCGCTTCGGGCCGCTTCGGCGTCACCACCGAATACCTGGTCAACGCCGACGACATCCAGATCAAGATTTCGCAAGGCGCCAAGCCGGGCGAAGGCGGCCAGTTGCCGGGCCATAAAGTGGACGCCACCATCGCCCGCGTGCGCCATTCCACGCCGGGCGTCGGCCTGATCTCACCGCCGCCGCACCACGACATTTATTCGATCGAAGACCTGGCCCAGCTCATCCACGACCTGAAAAACGTCAATCCGAAGGCGCGCATCAGCGTCAAGCTGGTATCCGAAGTGGGCGTCGGCACCGTCGCCGCCGGCGTCGCCAAAGCGCACGCCGACCACGTCACCATTTCCGGCTACGACGGCGGCACCGGCGCCAGCCCGATCACCAGCATCAAGCACGCCGGCCTGCCCTGGGAAATCGGCCTGGCGGAAACCCACCAGACCCTGGTGTTGAACAAGCTGCGCGGGCGCATTTGCGTGCAGGCCGACGGTGGTTTGCGCAGCGGCCGCGACGTCGCCATCGCCGCCCTGCTGGGCGCCGACGAGTTCGGCTTCGCCACTGCGCCGTTGATCGTGGAAGGCTGCATCATGATGCGCAAGTGCCACCTCAACACCTGTCCGGTGGGCGTCGCCACGCAAGACCCGGAACTGCGCAAGCGCTTTACCGGCCAGCCGGAGCACGTGATCAACTTCTTCTTCTTCGTGGCTGAAGAGTTGAGGCAGATCATGGCCAAGCTGGGTTTCCGCACAGTTGCTGAAATGACCGGCCGCACCGACAAACTCAACATGCGCCGCGCCGTGGAACACTGGAAAGCGCAAAGCCTGGACTATTCGCGCATCCTCTACAAACCGCCCGCCGAGCCCGGTGTCGCCATCCGCCAGTGCGAACAGCAGGACCACGGCTTGGAACACGCGCTGGACCACAGCCTGATCCAGCAGGCGCAGCCGGCGTTACAGCAAGGCCAGCCGGTGCGCATCGAAACCGCCATCCGCAACTTCAACCGCACGGTCGGCGCCATGCTGTCCGGCGAAGTGGCGCGGCGCTACGGCCATAAAGGCCTGCCTGACGACACCATTTACATCAAAGCCACCGGCACGGTGGGCCAGAGCTTCGGCGCTTTCCTGGCGGCCGGCGTCACGCTGGAACTGGCGGGCGAAGGCAACGACTACGTCGGCAAAGGGCTGTCGGGTGGGCGCATCGTCATCTATCCACCGCAAAACAGCCGCCTCGTCGCTGAAGAAAACATCATCGTCGGCAATACCGTGCTGTATGGCGCCATCGCCGGCGAATGCTATTTCCGCGGCGTGGCGGGCGAACGCTTTGCCGTGCGCAATTCCGGGGCCATCGCCGTGGTGGAAGGCGTCGGCGATCACGGTTGCGAATACATGACCGGCGGCGTGGTGGTGGTGCTGGGATCGACCGGTCGCAACTTTGCGGCGGGCATGTCGGGCGGCATCGCTTACGTGCTGGACGAAGACTTAAGCTTCGATGCGCGCTGCAACCTGTCGATGGTGGAACTGGAACCGGTCGCGGAAGAAGACGCGGCGGCGGAAGCCATGGACCACCTGGGCGGCTCCATGGAAGCACACGGTTTGGTGAACGTCATGCACAACATGGATAGAAACGATGAACGCCGGCTGCGCACGCTGATTGATCGCCATCGCCGCTACACCGGCAGCAGCCGCGCCCAACACATCCTGGACAACTGGAAAGACTATTTGCCGCGCTTCGTCAAAGTGATGCCGGTGGATTACCGCAAGGCGCTGCTGGAACTCAGCCGCAAGGGACAGGCGGATATACCCGGCGTCGATACGCGGTCGCACGGATAAGTATCTGCGACCACGAAATACGCAAAATTTTGAACCATACCGATTTAAGCTTTCGGGCAACACGCGGCGTGAGCCGCTCCTACGTGAGGTAGCACAGCATGGGTAAACCCACCGGTTTCATGGAGTACACGCGCCTGGACCGCACTTATGACGCGGTGGAAAACCGCGTCACGCACTACAAGGAGTTCGTCATCGCCCTCAGCGACAACCAGGTTCGCACGCAAGGCGCGCGCTGCATGGATTGCGGCATCCCTTACTGCCACAACGGCTGCCCCATCAACAACATCATTCCCGAATGGAACGATGCGGTGTATCAGGGAGAGTGGCGCGACGCGCTGGAAATCCTGCACAGCACCAACAACTTCCCCGAATTCACCGGCCGCATCTGCCCCGCGCCTTGCGAAGCCTCCTGCACCCTCAATCTGGACGACGCACCGGTCACCATCAAGACCATCGAGTGCGCCATCGTCGATAAAGGCTGGGAAATGGGCTGGATCGAACCGCAGATCGCACCGCACCGCAGCGGCAAAAAAGTCGCCGTGGTCGGCTCCGGCCCCGCTGGCCTGGCCTGTGCCCAGCAATTGGCGCGCGCCGGCCACGACGTGATGGTATACGAGAAAAACGACCGCATCGGTGGCTTGATGCGCTACGGCATCCCCAACTTCAAGCTGGACAAAAGCCTGATAGACCGCCGCATGGCGCAGATGGAAGCTGAAGGCGTCGAATTCCGCACCCAGGCCTGCGTCGGCAAGGACGTATCGGCTCAACAACTGGTCGCCGATTTCGATGCCGTAGTATTGGCCGGCGGTTCAGAAAAACCGCGCGACTTGCCGGTACCGGGCCGGGAATTGAAAGGCGTGCATTTCGCCATGGAATTTCTCACCCAGCAAACCAAACGAGTATTGGGCGATGCCATCCCCGAGAACGAAGTCATCGACGCCAAGGGCAAGCACGTGGTGGTGATCGGCGGCGGCGACACCGGCTCCGACTGCATCGGCACCTCGGTGCGCCAAGGCGCGGCCTCCGTCACCCAGTTGGAACTGTTACCCAAGCCGCCGGAAAAAGAAAACAAGCTCAGCACTTGGCCCAACTGGCCCAACAAAATGCGCACTTCCAGCTCGCACCTGGAAGGCTGTGCACGCGACTGGTCGGTGGAAACGCTGCGCTGCGACGGTGAAAACGGCCGCGTTACCTCCATTCAGTGCCGCCGCCTGGAGTGGAAAAACGTCGATGGCCGCTGGGAAAAGCACGATATCGCGGGCAGCGATTTCACGCTGCCAGCCGATTTGGTGTTCCTCGCCATGGGCTTTGAACACCCCGTGCAGGAAGGACTGCTGGCCGAGTTGGCCGTGGCGGTGGATGGACGCAAGAACATCGCCGCCAATACCGACGATTACCACACCTCGGTGGATAAAGTCTTCGCCGCCGGCGATATGCGCCGCGGACAGTCCCTGGTGGTATGGGGTATCCGCGAAGGCCGCCAGTGTGCCCGCGCGGTGGACGAGTACTTGATGGGCAGCTCGGATTTACCACGCTAATTCATCTTTGCTTTAAAAAACGGCACTTTAAGGTGCCGTTTTTTTAAAGCTTAATGCACCGTACATATCAGAAGCTTTTGCTCAATCAGCTTTTCGGCGCTCTCGGCAGGCATCGGACGACCAAATAAATAGCCTTGTCCATAATCGCAGCGCCAAGTACGCAGCAAATCCGCCTGCTGTTCAGTCTCAACCCCTTCGGCAACGACTTTGATATTTAACTGATGCGCCAGCTTGATGGTCGACCGCACGATATCGGCCGTCTTTTTGCTGTCCAATATCAACGAAATAAAAGCCCTATCCAGCTTCAAGGTGGTAAACGGGAATTTTTGCAGGTAATTGAGCGATGAATAACCCGCGCCAAAATCGTCCATGGATACCTGCGCCCCCATACTCACCAAACGTTGCAAAATACTCACCGCCAACTCGGCGTCCTCAATCAATGCGGTCTCGGTAACTTCCAGCGAAAGATTGGCCGGGGGTAATCGGGTTTGCCGCAATACCTGTTCGATGTGCTCGATCAGCAATGGCCGCGTCAACTGACGACCGCACAAATTGACGTGCATAACCATTGTTTGATAGTCGAACATATTCGACCAAGCGCACGCTTGCAAGCTGGCATGCTGCAACACAATATCGTCGATGTCTACAATCAATCCCGTTTCCTCGGCCACGTCGAGAAATTCATCCGGCGCAATCATTCCTTTAAGCGGATGTTGCCAGCGCATCAAAGCTTCAAAACCGTGTATGCCTCCATCGGATAATCTGACGATGGGCTGATAATAGGGAACAATATCCCCGTCGCTGACTGCCAGCCGCAACTCCGTTTCACATTCCAAACGCTTGCGCAACTCGATATACATGGACTCGTCAAAAACCACGACTTCATTGTTGCGGCGCTTTTTGGCACGGGTAACCGCCATCAGGGTATCGCGCACCACGATTTCCGCTTCCGTATAATTTTCCGGCCCCATGGTCATGCCGCTAGTAACGCCAAACTGAACGGTTCTCCCATCTATGGTAAATGGTGTTTGTAAAGCGCGTGAAATCTCTTTCGCCGCCTGTACTGCATACTCGACATTGTCCACCCGGCTAAGCAGAATGGCATAACCATCGCACTCGAAACGAGACACCGGAGTCGCCTCAGCCACCGTTGCCAGCAAGCGTTCGGCAAATGCTTTTATAAGCCTGTTGCAAAAATCGTAGCCAAAAGCGTTTTTTACAGCGGAAAATCGATCTATATCCACATAAATCAAGGCAAACCGACTGGAAGTGCGAGTGCAATCCAGGATGGATTGCTGTATTTCCTGCTGCAGCAAATGACGGCGCATTAAGCCGGTAACCTCATCGAAGTTGGCCTGCTGCATCAGTTGCTGTTCGCTCAGCTTGCGCGCCGTAATATTGCTCAGCGAGCCCGCCACACGGATAGGCTGGTTTTTTTCGTTCCGCTCGGCAATGCCGCGCGACAGCACCCACAAATAATGGCCTAATTTGTGGCGTATCTGGTATTCGCAATAAAAATGTGAGGTATGCCCTTTCAGGTGGCTGGAAATCAGATCGGTTACCTGGTTGCGATAGTGTGGGTGAATAATCTCAAACCACGAATCGGGACTGGGGGGAAATTCATTGCCGCTGTAACCCAGAATCTGATGCCAGCGCGGCGAGTAAAATACCTGTCCGGTACGCAAATCCCAATCCCATAACCCCTGCTGCGTGCCGTGCAACACCAAACTATAACGTTCCTCGTTCTCTCTCAGCGCTTTAGTAATCTTCCATTTATGCAAAATGGAGCGCACGCGCAAGCCCATGGCATCGAAATCGAGGGGGTTAAGCAAATAGTCGCTCATACCCGCGTCCAGCAGTTGTTCTATGAGATCAGCATTGCCTGTATCCAGGATGGCGACCAGCGCGGAATTACGGGTGGCCGAACCCTGCCGTATGGCTCGGCAGGTTTGGCAACAGTCGGAACCGGTGCTACCGGCATCCAGAATAAACAAATCAGGCGCCTTGAAATTGGCATGTTTGAGTGCTTGCTGACTATCGTCGAATTCCAAAACCGAATAATTGCTGTATTCCAGCATGGACCGCACCATAAACCGCCTGGCAAAATCCGCGCACACGAGAAATACCACCAACGACTTGGTCGGCAATATAGAGTTTGCCGGTATTGCCGGCAAACTTTCGCTAACCGTCGCAAGGAGTGCACTCATACATCCTTATTCCTGCTGTTAATATTCTGTCGGCAACTCAGGCAAAATCTCCAAAAACGTAATATCGTCCGTCGGTTCGGCGCCATCGGTAAATTGGCTAAGCGCCATGCAGATCCTGTCGAAACGTTCGTCCATGTCGTCGCACGCTTTAAGATACGTATCCAGGCGGGTTCGGCCGAATTGTTTGTTCTGAAGGTTTTTCGCCTCGACCAAGCCATCGGTAAATAAATAGACGCGATCATAATCGTCCAATTTGACTTCGCCCCACTGCGTGCTGATTTGACTCTTGGTCAAGCCCAATGAGCAGCTGTTGGACGGCAAGGATTGCAAACAATGCGCTTTCTGGCGCCAAATCAATACATCCGGCTGTCCTCCATTCCATATTCGCAAGCGCCGGTCCTGATGATTCAATTCAATGATAGTTGCCGCGCAAAACACATTGTCAGGCAATTGATCGCACACCAGATTGTTAAGGCTTACCACGATTTCGTCCATGGACAGTCCTTGATTAACCGCTTCCGTAAAACATTGCGTGATCGGCAATGAAGCAATCGAAGCGGCCAGACCGTGGCCGGTAATATCCCCCATAAACAGGTATTGGTGTGCATGGGGCAATTGCTCGACCAGCAATATATCCCCACTCAGCTTACTGGCCGGCCTGAAGTAATGCTTGATGTTGGAATAGTGTTGGCGGCAGGGCTCGGCGATGGTATCCAAAATCTCCTCGGCCAGCTGATAATGTTCAAGTTCGCTTGCGATTTCCTGCTCGCGATGTCGCTGCCTGGCAATGCGCAGGCGCAATTTATTGATAAGCATTGCCTGACTTAGTTTTAGCTTACATACGCTGTCTATACAGGGTTTCGTTATCACATCGTGCGCATAGCGTATGCAATTTGCCAGCACTTTTTTCTGTACCGCATTGGTAAGCAGCGTAATATAGGGTATGCGCTGTCTTATATGCATGGTCCGCAGCGATTTTATCGTCAGTGAAGGCTGTTCCATACAGCCCATGTCGACGATGGCGATATCCGGTTTTTCGCTTTGGCACAGACGCACCAAATCGGCTTCGTCGGCCGCCACCAGTAACGCTACATCTTGTTGGTTGAATAATGCCCGCCATACTTGGGCATCGCGTTCATCTTTTACGAGTGATAGCGCTTTCATATCCGGCTACTCCTGGAGATGGAATGTTGATTAACCCCCTGGAATCGCGTTTGCGAAACTGGTTCAAACACTAAAAAATGGGCGTGGAATGGCGAAAGCGATGTTGCTCCAGCCAGCCACGCCCATAGCCGTACCAGCCGTCATAAACGTGAATTCGATCTCCATAAAAACAAACAAAAACAAGCACTGCGAAAAATAGCGCAGTCGCTAAACAATACGTGCCCAACGCGCACGCCCCATCAAGAAACCAACATGCTTAATCAGGCAAGGGCGCCGCCTGCAATCCCGGAATATCGAAAAATCGATTGAAATGAGCAATCAGCAATACTTGCCTCACGGTTTCCGAGGCATTAACGATGGTGATGGCCCGGCGATCCTCGTTGACGAAATGATGCAATACCATGAGCATACCCAGCGCCGCGCTGTCGATGAATGTGGTATTAGCCAGATCGATAATATAGTGAGCATAGCGCCGCCGCTCGCACACCCGGCGAAATTCACGCAGCATGCTGAAACAAAAATCATCGTGAATTTCCACGTGCAAGGTTTGCCCCTCATTGTGCACGTAATGTCTTAAAGTACCTTGACTGCTCATGAGCTTGTACCTGTGGTTGGGCGCACCCTCAAGCGGCGTAGTCGACCAGGTAGTCTTGCATGACTTGTTCATCGTAACGCACTTGCAGGATTCGGATTAATCGGTTGATTTCCTGTTCTTCCGCCTTGGATGCAAAATCATTGTCGATGTATTTTTGTAGATTTCTCATGTGATTTCTGTAGTCGTTTTCCGTATGAAAAGTATCGTCTTCACGCAGAAATGCATAGCAGTTTTGAATGGCGATGCGTACCACCAGGAAACGTATATTCATTTTCTTTCTCCAGTCCAGTGCAATACCCGATTAATGTGAGCAGCGCCTCTTGATCGGCAGATATTTACCCAAGATCGCTTGGTGTATAGATTAGTTGCACGAAGGAAAATAATTAATACGCCGATCGGCGTATTTTGACTACCTGTTTCTAGGTATAAGACGGATAAAGACTGAAAGCCCTGCCAAAATCGACGGGATGACTACCGGGATACTGGTAGAGCTATAAAAACAGGCCATGATAAATCAAGGCAAAGCCTTGCCCTGGAACCACAATCCCCGGCTCAACAATCGACCAAACCTTCCCGAATGGCATATTTGGTCAACTCGACGATATTGTGCAGCCCCAGCTTGAGCATAATGTTACGGCGGTGAACTTCCACCGTACTGGGCGCTATGTGCAAATGCAGCCCAATTTCCGGCGCGTGCATGCCTTCCGCCAACAATTTGAGCACCTCCTGCTCGCGCCGTCCCAGTGGAACCGGGGCGAAAGGGTCGCGCTTGCCGGTTTTGTCGATTAAAGCATTGGAGGCTTCCGCACACAGATAAGTTTGATTGTTTTGCACCGCCCGAATGGCGCGCAGCAGTTCCGTGCTGGCGGTGGATTTGACGATATAGCCGTGCGCTCCGGCCTCGAGCATGCGCACTACGTAGCGCTTATCGAGATACACCGACAAAGCGATGACTTTTACCGCTGGATGCGTATTGAGCAACTGCCGGGTGGCGTCGATACCATTCAGCACCGGCATGCCGATGTCCATGAGGACGATATCCGGCAAATGCTGATCCGCCAATGCCAGCGCTTCGCTGCCATCGCCGGCTTCGGCGACGACCTGAATATCCGCCTCATTTTCCAGTAACGCGCGTAAAGCGCCACGTATCAAGCAATGATCATCGGCCAACAATATGCGCACAGCCATGCTTAGCGCTCCTGTTGAGCCGCCAATTCCAACGGCACGCGCAGCGTGGCGATGACGCCTCGCCCCGGCTCGCTGTTTATCGTCACCCCCCCGCCGATATAACCCAGGCGCTCTTTGATGCGGCGTATGCCGAATCCCTTACCTGCCTCCGCTCCGGCGGGATCGAACCCTGTGCCTTCGTCGGATACGGTAATCGCCATACTATGTTCCTCGCGTTGAAATTGGATATTGGCTCTGGCGGTATTGGCGTGTTTGACGACATTCATCAACAACTCCCGCAAGGCACGAAATAACAGAGAACCGATGGAGTGCTCCAGGGGCTTGGGTTCGCCATCATCCTGTATGGCAACGCTTAAGCCATAATATTTGTTCATGTCTTCGGCCAGCCATTCGGTGGCCGACAGCAGACCACACTCGATTAATGAAGGAGGATTGAGTTGATGGGCTATCAAACGGGTGCTGTGTATGGCTTGATCGATAAACGCAATGATCTCCGCCAGCGAGCCTTTGACGCTTTCATTGTGCAGGCTCATCTCCAGGGTGGTGAGCTTGATTTTGGCAATGGCCAGCAACTGGCCGAGATTATCGTGCAGTTCCTGAGCCAGTTTGCGTTGTTCGCGCTCCTCCGCCATGGTCACTTCGGACATCAATGCGCGAAGTTGCCTGGTATGCTCTTGAATATGCTGTTCGAGTTGATCATTCATGGCTGCTCCTGACTCGGTAGTGCTCACCAACGCGGGTGATGTGAGCAGATCATTGAAGAGACTGACGGGCTTTACCGCCATGGCGTGGAGTTAAAGCAGCGGCATTGCCTGAACGGCGGAGGATTCACTGTCCAAGAGCTGCCATTCATCGGCTGTCGGCTCGATAATGTTGGCATTGACATTCATGACTTTTCCATTCAGCAGCCCGTTAAATAGCAGGTAATCCTCATCGGCATCGCGCTCCAGCAAGATGCAATAGGCATCGATTCGATCGATATTGCGTACTTTCATACGTTGGCGGATACGTCGCAGTATATGGCTGCGCGCCTCGCTGGATAATGCGCAGCCGCCACGTATCAACAATGCATCGAGCATCGTATCGAAGGCGTGATCGGCGGACTGAATGGCAGAAAACTGAGATTGCACGCGGGGAGATGAATCGAACGATGCGCCGGCTTCGGCGTTCTCCATGGCCGCACCCATACCGGCAATAAGGCTGGGGGAGATTTCGGAAATCTGTGTCATATATTCACCTTGATGGCCGATGGAGCCTGTGCGGCAATGTATATCAAACATTACCGCACCATCATGGTGCTTTGCATTACCGGGAATCAGGTATTTTTCGCCCTTCCAAATCCGCTTCGCCCTGCAAATACAACTGCCGCAGCTGGTCCAAAGTCTCTTGCGACGGCGCTTGCCACATCTGCCGTTCCGCCGCTTCCAGCAGGCGTTCGGCCATAGCTTTGAGCGCCCAGGGATTGCTTTCCTGCAAAAACGCGCGCGTTACCGGGTCGAACACATAGTGCTCGGCGGTTTGCTGGTACATCCAGTCGTCCATGATGCAGGCGGTGGCGTCGTAGCCGAACAGGTAATCCACGGTGGCGGCCAGTTCCAGCCCGCCTTTGTAGCCGTGGCGGCGGATGCCGTCCAGCCATTTGGGATTGACGACGCGCGCACGGAATACGCGCAGGGTTTCTTCTTTCAGGTCGCGCACCACGGCGCGGCGCGGGTCGTGGCTGTCGCCGAAGTAGCGGCGCGGTTGACGCCCGGATGCATCGCGGATGGCGGCGATCATGCCGCCGTGAAATTGCAGGTAGTCGTCGGAATCGAAAATATCGTGTTCGCGGTTATCCTGGTTGTGCAGCGCCACTTCCACCCCGGCCAGACGGCGGCGAAAATCGGCGCGCGCATCGACGCCGGCCACGCCGGCTCCGTAGGCATAACCGCCCCAGTTGACGTAAGCCTCGGCAAAATCGGCGCTGTCTTGCCAGTTTTTTTCCTGAATCAGCGGCAAAATGCCGGCGCCGTAGCTGCCGGGCTTGGCGCCGAACACGCGGTAGCGGGCGCGGCGTTCGGCGCTGGCCGGCGCATCCCCCTGGGCCAGCGCTGCTTGCAACTCGGCCAGATAGTGCTTGCGCGGATAGTTGGATTCCGGGTCTTCGTCCAGCGCCACCACCCGTTCCACCGCCTGATCGATGAGTTCCACCAATTGCGGAAAAGCGTCGCGAAAAAAACCGCTGATGCGCACGGTCACGTCGATGCGCGGCCGTCCCAGTTGTGCCAGGGGCAAAGGGTCGACCCCCAGCAGCCGCCCGCTTTCCGCCTGCCAGCGCGGCTGCACGCCAAGCAGGGCCAGCACTTCCGCCACATCGTCGCCGTGGGTGCGCATGGCGCTGGTGCCCCATACGCTGATTGCCACGCTGGCTGGGTAATGGCCGGTTTCCCGCCGATGACGGCGGATCACTTCCTCCGCCAATTGCCGGCCCACCCGCCAGGCGGATGGGGATGGCAAGGCGCGCGGGTCTACCGAATAGAAATTGCGCCCGGTCGGCAGAATGTGCGCCATGCCGCGCGTCGGCGCGCCGCTGGGGCCGGCGGGCACATAACGGCCATCCAGACCGCGCAGCAGATGGTCGATTTCCTGGTGGGTGCGGTTGAGGTTGGGGACCAGGTCGCGGCAGATGAAAGTGAGTACCTGAATGATGGGGGCAATATCGCCGTCATCGTTGGGTTGTGCCCTGGCGGGATGGGGTTTAAACCCCGTCCGGCACGGGTTTACTCGTTCCCACGGGCTCCGTGGGAATGCCTCCTCGGCGCGCTGCGCCGCGTAAGCCATGACTTTTACTTCCGCGACATCGGGGGGCATGGCAGATACGGGGCGCGGCGCGCCCAAACTGCGTTCCCACGCGGCGCGTGGGAACGAGGAAATATCGCCGTCGCCGGTGAGCGGTGCCCACCCTACGTGTTCAACCACCTCTGCGACACAACGCTCATCAAATCCGCATGCCGCCAAATCCGCCAGCAAGCGCATCGCCAAATCCTGCAATGCCTGCAAGGCATCGGCGCGCGTAACCAACGGCCGGTCGGCCCAAGCCTGTAAAGCTTGCGGCGCGCTGTCCAGGCGCTTGCCTTTGTCCTCCAGCAACTGCGCCATATCCAGCCCGAAACAGCCGGCCAGCGCATCCGGCAGCGCGGGAATAGCCTGATTGGGCAGCCGCGTCAGCGCATAAAGCATGTCCAGCAGCGCCTCGCCTTGCGGAGCCTGGCCATAGTGATGCAGGCCACCGCGAATTTGCGCCGCGCCGATTTCGCACAAATAGCCGTCCAGGTGTTCGATCAGGTGGGCAAAATCCACCCCGTCCATCTCGTCCAGATCGTGATGGTGGTGATGATCGTCGCCGTGGTCATGGTCATGGTCATGGTCATGGTCATGGTCATGGTCATGGTCATGGTCATGGTCATGGTCATGGTCATGGTCGTCAGCATGATCATGCTCTTCGTGCTCATGCGCCAAAATCACCGCCAGATCGGTATCCAAATTGGCATCGTGCACCAGTTCCCAGACTTGTTCGCGCAGCAGCGGCAGCTTGCTGGGGTCCAGCAGTTCCAGTTGGTAGTACTCGTCCACCAGCCGTTCCAGTTTAGCGAGCGGACCGTAGGTATCGGCGCTGGTCATGGGTGGAGTGAGGTGGTCCACCACCACGGCGTGGGCGCGGCGTTTGGCTTGGGCGCCTTCGCCGGGATCGTTGATGATGAAGGGATAAAACAGCGGCATATCGCCCAGCAGCGCGTCGGGAAAGCACTCTTCCGACAGGCCCACGCCCTTGCCCGGCAACCATTCCAGCGTGCCGTGCTTGCCCAGGTGCACGATGGCGTCGCCGCGCCAGCCGTCACGCAGCCAGCGGTAAAACGCAAAGTAATGATGGGTGGGCGGCAGATCCGGCTGGTGATAGATGGCGTCCGGGTCCATGCCGTAGCCGCGCGGCGGCTGCAATACCACCAGCGCGTTGCCGAACTCCAGGCCGGCAAACACCAACTGCCCGCGATGTACATAGGCCTCGCCCGGTGGCGGCCCCCACTGGGCGGTCATTTTGTCTTGCAACGCCTGCGGCAATTCGGCAAACCAGCCCGCGTACTCGGTGGCGCTCACCGTACCGACAGCGTTGCCGCACTGGGTTTGCGACAGGTAAGCTTCGTCGTAGCTGCACCTATCCAGCAGGGCGTGGATGATGGCGTCCCCCGAAGCGGGAACGCCGTCGATGTGGTAGCCCGCCGCCTGCATGGCTTGCAGCAGGCTCAACAACGAAGCCGGCGCGTCCAGCCCCACCGCATTGCCCACCTGATCGGCCTTGGCGCCGGAATTGGTGAGCACAAACACGATGCGCTTGTCGCAGTTTTCATGAAAGCCGCAGTAACCTTGTTCTCCCTCTCCCTGCGTAGGATTGGGGTGAGGGAAACCCCGCAGCCGCGCCAGGCGAACGGCAATGCCGGCGGCACGCTGGACGCGCTCAAGCAACGGCTGGTATTCCACCAATTCGATGCCGTCGGACGCGCGCTTGGTTTTGAACGAAACAGGCACGCCGATCACCCGCCCGTCGAATTCGGGCAGCACCACGTTCATGGCGGTGTCCAGCGGATCGAGTCCCCGGCTGGAAGCGCGCCATTCGCTCTCGCTCATGGCGCTGGCTATCGCCTGCACCATGGGCACGTCCAATTCCGCCAGCGCCGCCACCGACCAGCCGCCCGGCGTCGGCCCGTCGCTGCACACTTCGCCCATGGCGAAAGCAGTGGTATTGATCAGCGCCGCCACCCTGCCCTGCTCCTGGAAAAAACCCAAGGCCACGGGCCGTCCGCTCTCGTCCAGGCTGCGCAACGACGCCGTATACACCGGCAAAGCTGCATAGCCGTGGTTTTCCACCGCTTCCACCAAGGCGTCGACAAAAGCGGTATTGCCGCTCAGCCAGTGCGCGCGGTAAAACAGCATGCCGATGACAGGCCGGCCATCGGCATAGTAGTCGGCCCATTGCCGCAAACCGGCGCCGTTGGGCAGTTCAGGATGGTAAATGCCGTGTTCCGGCATGGCTTCCGGCGCTTCATAGCCATAACCGGTCAACAGCAGGTGGTCGGCCAGCATGCGCAGGCACTGGGCCAGATTGAGCACGCCGCCGTATTGAAAATACGCCAGCACATCGTGCAACAACGCGGCCGGCACGCTGGAAATGCCGGCCAGTTCCGGGTTCATGTCCCCTGCCCCGCTCAGCGCCAGCACGTGGCGGCCCTGCTGCGCCGCCAGTCGCGCCAGTTCGGTCAAGCCCGGCGTCGCGCCCAGCTTGCCCAACAAGCGCAGCACGATGACACCGGCATCGCGCAAATCGCCATCCAGCAGCGTCGCCACTTCGGGCTTGGCGGTCAGGCTTTGCAGGCTGTGGCCGGATACCGGCGGAAAATCGGCGGGTAAAGTATCGACGGCGCGGCGCAATGCGATCAAATCGCTATCGGCGTGGGTCAATAGCGCGATGCCGGGCAAGCGGCTGGTGGTTAAAGTCATGACAAGAAAAGATTGCGATCATTCACCATGGTTCAATATCCCCCCGCATCGACGTCCAGGCTTGCCGGCACTTGCGGCAAGCGCGCCACGTGCGTGTCCAGCGTGCCGTCAGGATGCAGGTAAAGCCAGCGCCAGCCGGGCGCTGAGCGGTCAATGGAAAACTCTTCGCTTTTGGGCGTGAACTGAAAACAGGTGGAAGGCGTGGCCAGCAAGCGCAGACTGCCGAGATAGCCATCGAACTCCTGGTGCACGTGTCCCCACAGCAATAAACGCACTTGCGCGTTTTTCCCCAGCAGTTGCAACAGGTTTTCCCGGTTGTCCGGCGCCAGGGCCATGGTATCCAGCCACTCGCTGTATACGGGAACGGGCTGGTGGTGCATCACCACCACGGTGAATTTGTCGGACTCCCGCGCCAATTTACTCGCCAGCAAAGCCAGTTCCGAATCTTTAAGATGGCCGGCGGCATTGCCGGGAATGGAGCTGTCCAACAGGATAATCTGCCAGTTACCCGCCGGAATTTGCCGCTGATAATAAACGGCGTCTCGATTCAGCTCGGTTTTCATGAGCGCGGGTTCGTCGTGATTGCCGGGCAGGCAGTAACAAGGCAGTTGCAATGGCGCCAGCAGGCTGCGGAAGCGCGCGTATGATTCCTGAGTGGCTTGCTGCACGCAATCACCGGTGATCAGGACAAAGTCGGCGGGCCAGTCACCGCTTTGTTGCGCCAACGCCAACACCTGCTGCAACGTTTCCGCCGTATCCAGGCCCATGAAACGCTGCTCCGGGTCTGCCAGCAAATGCGGATCGGTGATGTGCAGCACTTTGATCACACGGGTTGCGCTCGCGGCCTCGGTCCGGCAAACCATAAAAACCATCCTTAAATAAATTTTTTCCGTAAGATAGATGAGGGAGCAGCCATCTGTCCAACGCTTTATTTGTCCAAGGTCCTTTGCAGCGACGTCTTTAAATACACGCCCTGAATCTTTTCCATGTTGTTTCCAACCGTCGAATACGCGCTGTTTTTTATCGTAGTACTGTGGTTTTCCTGGGGCTGCATCGAACATCCCCGCCTGCACAAAGCCCTATTGCTGGTGAGCAGTTATGTGTTTTACGGTGTATGGGACTGGCACTTTCTCCCTTTGCTGTTCGGACTTTCCACCTATGCGTGGCTGGCGGCGCGCGTCATCGCCCTTGGGAATGCGGGCAACACCGCCGCTGGGAGCGCGGGCGTCCCGCCCGCATCCCGGGGCCGCGGCCATCTTGGCCGCACGAAGGGGACGCTTGCGCTCCCAACCTTGCTGCTGGGCATCGCCGGCTGCCTGGCGACGCTGATTTATTACAAATACCTGCTGTTCCTCGGCCTCGCACTGTCGAATCTATCGGCCTGGGCGGGGCTGTCGTTTACGCCTGAGTTACCGACGGAATTTCTGCCGCTGGGCATTTCGTTCATGGTATTCCACGCCATTTCTCTGCTGATGGACGTCTACCGGGGCAAGCTGAACCAACCGGGCCCGCTGGTGGATACCCTGCTGTACGTGGCGTTTTTTCCGCAATTGATCGCCGGCCCCATCCTGCGAGCATCGCGATTCCTGCCGCAACTGCGCCACCCGCCCGACCCCGCTAGAATCCCGGTCAGCCGCGGGTTTTTATGGATACTGGTGGGACTGTTCAAAAAAGTGGTCATCGCCAACGCGCTGGCGACCGGGCTGGTGGACGAGGTCTTCGCCGCGCCCGCGCTGTTTTCCTCGCTGCAAGCGTTATGCGCGGTTTATGCCTACGCGGTGCAAATTTACTGCGATTTTTCCGGTTACACCGACATCGCCATCGGCTGCGCCTTACTGCTGGGCTACCGCTTTCCGGCCAATTTCGCCAATCCCTATACCGCCACCAGCCCACAGGACTTTTGGCACCGCTGGCATATTTCATTGTCCACCTGGCTGCGCGATTACCTATACATCCCGCTCGGCGGTTCCCGGGGCGGACCGTGGCGCACGCGCCTCAATCTGCTCGTCGCCATGCTGCTGGGCGGACTATGGCACGGCGCAGCCTGGACCTTCGTGGCCTGGGGCGGCTGGCACGGCCTGCTGCTGGTGTTGCACCGGATATGGAGCGAACTGGCGCCGGTGCGGGATGCGGTTTGGCGCCGCAGCCGCTGCTGGCGCTGGATCAGCCGGCTGCTGTGTTTCCACGCGATTTGCCTGGGCTGGATATTGTTTCGCGCCACCGATTTCGGCAACGCGGCGGCGATGGTGCAACGCATCGCCGCCGGCGACGGCGTGTTGACCGGGCTGAATCAACCATGGCTGCCGGCGCTGCTGGTCGGCTTCGGTTTGCAGTTTGTGCCGCTACGGGCGTTGGCGCGAATGGAACTGGGGCTGGTCCGGCTGCCGCCTTTGCTGCGCGGCTGCGCCATCGGCGTGATGCTGTTGTTGATTGAAATACTGGGCCCGGTCGGCGTGGCGCCGTTTATTTATTTTCAGTTTTAAGCCCATCACGATGCAGCGCGGCGCAAAGACAGCAAAAAAATCCAAACATGCAACGACCCACTTTTCATAACAATCAACGATGTGCCAGCGAGGCTATTTCATCCAGTAACTCAGGATGCCTGTCCAGAAGCCGTAGTAGCAGAATCGTGGACTTATGCGGCTGTGTTTTGCCGCGCTCATATTCGGAAAATGCCGACGCACCGCCGCCGAACAGATTGCCTGCATCGGCTTGTCTGAGACCAAGCCGCTTACGAGTCGTACGCAGCCATGCCGACTCTTCCGCATCCACCCGTTCGGCGAATGCATCGATTTCAGCACTATGCCGTTCGGCTTCTCCATCGCCTGCAATAAACTCGCATTCGCCACATACCGGACAATGCCAACCCCGGACGCTGGAGATCACCAAAGTTTTACCCTTGTACTGAAATGACAGGTCACGTTGCGACAGTAACAGTTCGGTGCCATCGTCACATTGCAAACAAAAAGCAGGACTACGCATGGTTAAAGTTCCTTGAATTGAATCACCACCGCGCCATCTTGCAAGGTGATTTTGATATAAGCGGTTTTCCCGTTGGCACACGGCGCGTGATAGACATCCTGCCAAACCCGGTGGTCAGCATGAGTCGTCATGCTTTTGAACAACATCCCAGGTTGCAGTCCCAACACGACAGCCAGAGTCTCAGATTCGTTCAGCCCCATACGCCTGGCACCTTGCCGCGCCGTCGCGGTAAAAGCCGCCAAGCGGCTTTTCATAACCACCGCCTTGATGGCATTCAGTTCGTAATGGGCTGTGCGTTTTTCCATGCCGGCGATTCTATGGAATCCATAAATTTCTGTCTATACCCCACAAATCCAGGGTAACGCATCAAGGCGGTGAAAAATTATAGAATTTTCGCCAAATTAACGATCTTCCATTTGAGTTTTTTCATGGAAACACACATTTACCCGATTTCTGTTTGAATCATGACTAAAGCATCCAGGGAAAACAGCAGGGTTTTGGCGCTTACTTTATTGGGATTTATTTTATCGGTCTTGTTGCTGGAAACCCGTGGTCTGCTGGCCTGGGCCGAACGCTTGGAAGTGGGTGACTTCCGCACGCAAATGCTGGAAGCCGGCGGCGTTCTGGCGACGCTGACCGAACCCACGGGCATACCCGCCACGCGCTCCCTGCTGCTGGAAGCACTGGCAAACCACCGGCAGGCTGAATCCGCGCCGGTAAAAAACACGGCGGCAACCGCACCACCTCCGCCCCCCCCCAATGCTGTTGAAATAAAAAACCCTACCCAGGAACCTGCGGTCGGAGACAGCTCCTTCTCCCTCAGGGAGAAGGTTGGGATGAGGGGAGTAAATGGCCGCGGCTTTTTTTATCTCCCCCTCACCCCAACCCTCTCCCGGGGGGAGAGGGAGCCGGAAGTCACCGGTTCCTGGGCTCCATTCGGCGCGGGCAACGCGCTGGAGTCTCTCACCCCGAGAGAAGACAGGGCGAGGGCAGAGGCGCTGAATTTTCCGACGACATCAGTTAATACCGCCCCCCCCGCAATCGAAGCGGCGCCGCCCCTCGCCAACGTCGCAACGCCGCCCGGCACGCGGCCCATAACGGTGATCGTGGTGGGCGATTCCATGATGGCGGTGGGCTTGGCGCCCTATCTAATCAATGAATTATCCGCCATACCCGGCATCACGGTCGTCAAAGCCGTGCACTCGGGCACCGGACTGGCCAGGCCCGAAGTTTTCGACTGGCTGACACAATACCCGTTGCTGATCGGCAACGCCAAACCGGATGTGATCATCTGCGCCATCGGCGCCAACGATGCGCAAAACTTCATGCTGGGCAAAAAAGCCGTGGCGTTCGGCAGCGATGAATGGATACAGGAATATCAGCGGCGGGTGACGGCATTTGCGGAAACCATGGCGCCGGGCAACACCCCGGTATTGTGGATGTCCTTGCCCAGCATGCGCAGCGAAAAGTTTTCCAAACACGTTTTGCAACTCAACGGCATCGTCAAAGACGCGCTGTCGCGCAAGCCGAATATTACCTGGCTGGAATCCAATCCCCTGCTGGGCGGTGGAGCAAGCACCTACCTGGAGTTCCAAGCGGACGGCCAGCAAAAGCTGGAACGATTGCGGCAAGTCGACGGCGTGCACTTGAGCCTGGCGGGAGCGGGACGGGTAGGCCGGCCGATTCTCCAGTGGGTGCAACAGTGGCGGCGCTAAAGTATTTCCGCCATGGTTTCCAGGCCATGGCCTCCCCCTGCGACGTCCAGCTTTACGCCAAAAACCGCGCCGACGCCAAGCGGGCAGCGGATTTCGTCATCGCCGACGCCCGCCGTCTGGAAGCCCGCTATTCGCGTTACCGCAGCGACAGCCTGCTGTCCACCATCAACGCCCAGGCGGCGCTGGGCGGCAGCATTACCGTGGATGAAGAAACCCAGGGCTTGCTGAATTACGCCGCCACCTGCTACCAGGAAAGCGACGGGCTGTTCGACATCACTTCCGGCATTTTGCGCCGCGCCTGGCGCTTTGACCGGCACGAGCTGCCGCAAGAGCACGAGATTCAAGCGCTGCTGGACAAAGTCGGCTGGCACCGGCTGCTCTGGCAACCACCGCGGCTGACGTTCAACACGGCGGGCATGGAAATCGATTTTGGCGGCGTGGTCAAGGAATACGCCGCCGACCGGGCGGCGGCGCTGTGCTGGGAAGCCGGCATCCGCCACGGCGTCGTCAATCTGGGGGGAGACATCAAGGTCATAGGGCCACACCCGGACGGCAGCCCCTGGCGCATCGGCATCCGCCATCCGCGCGACCCAAACGCCGTCATCCAGACCTTGGCGCTGAGCGAAGGCGGGCTGGCCAGCAGCGGCGACTACGAACGCTGCATCGTGCTGGACGGAGTGCGCTACGGCCACGTGCTCAACCCCCAGACCGGCTGGCCGGTGCGGCACCTGGCCGCAGTCAGCGTGATCGGCGCGCTGTGCGTCATCGCCGGCAGCGCCTCCACCATCGCCATGCTCAAGGAAGCCAACGGCCCGGCCTGGCTGGCCAGCCTGGGCTTGCCGCATTTGTGGGTGGACGTGCACGGCAACGCCGGTGGATCGTTGGCGGCGCAATAAAAAAGTCCCGGCATCCTCGCGGGGGAGGATGCCGGGACTGCCGGCGCTCTCAAGCCCGATGATCGGGCCGTATCAGGTCAGTATCAGGGCGTCGGCCAATAGCCTTTGATCGGCAGTTTGGTGTCGATGTCGTCATCGGACGGTTCGCTGGCTACGTCATAGGTCGTTTCGCAAGTGGTGGGCAGCGGATTGGCCGTCAAATCACGGTTTACCGTCAACGTCGTCCAGTAAGGAGCGGTTGCGTAGTTGCTGGGCATCACGCCGCCATCGTTGAACAGCGTGGTCGGGTGACCAAACCACAAATCGACCCTGGCATCGTCATTGCTGTTTTGCGTCTTTTTACACCAATTGGCCACGGCGATACGCACTTTCAGGCTTTTGGCGCAAGAAGTCGGCTGGAACTTAATGCCGGAGACTTTGAACTGCGTCAGGCCGACCAAATCCGTCTGCAACTTGCCGTTGGTGAATTGCAGCGCCAGCACGTTGCCGTTGGCATCAGGCACCTCTTTGATCGCCTTGAAAACGTTGGTGTCTTGCACGCCGCCGGGGCTGAGACCGACCACCGCACCGCCGACCGCACCCTGAATTTCAGTGGAAAGATCGTCGATCACCGTTTCAGTCGTGGTGTTGTCGGTATTGGTGACGATTTTGTGCGCTACCGCATCAGCCGAATTGGGGAACACCGCGCTCTGGGCGATGACGGGAATGGTGGTATCGCCTTCCGCCGCCGCGCAACCGTGCCCGATCGTGAAAGCGGTATACAGCGTTTTGCCTTCTGTGGCCTGATCCTTGACGCCGGTATGGGCCAAAGCCAGCGAACTGCCGCCGCACAACATGGCGACCATCGAGCACAGGGTGATTTTTTTCAACATGCAATCCTCCTTAGGGACTAATAGCGAGTATTTTCAATATTTTCAGCGACCGAACCGGAACGAGCGGCGCTAGTGAGCGCCATGCCATACCTGAAGGCCTCAAAGCGGTCACGTGGAGGTTTACAGCATGAACAGTGCCAAATGGCGCCAGAGCTTATGGCGTCCGGCTTTGCAGGGTGCAAGCACTTATTGTCGGCGGGAAAACTGCGTGAAATGACACACTTGCTGTGTGAAACAACTCAGACATTCAGACTGAGCGTCGAACGGTACGCACAGCGTACTCTACCCCAGTACCCATAACGCTGTCTTAGCCACTAAGTTCGCTGGCAAACGCGGACGATATTTGCTTAGGTACTCATCTTAGGCCGGATTTTTGCCTTGCTCGACCTCAATGTCGCCGGGGAAAGCAAAAACAATCCTTATTAGACACTAAGATATGAGCACAACATTAGGTAATAAGATTGATAGGAACAACCCTGCGTGCCTATTTGCCAGAGCAGCAACCGTAAAAAACCGTTGCCACGTATAGCCTGGCTTTACACCCACGGTAGCACCGTTATACTTATAGCCATCATGATCAAAACATTTCGCCACAAAGGATTGAGAAATTTTTTTGAAACCGGCGACAAGTCGGGCATACAAGCTCGCCATGAAAGTCGTCTAAGGATGCAACTGGCGAAATTGGATGCGGCAAAACATCCTGAAGACATGAACTTACCCAATTGGCGGTTACACCCACTGAAAGGAGACTTACATGAGCATTGGGCAGTCTGGGTCGACCGTCATTGGCGCATGACTTTTCGATTTGACGGTGAAGATGCCGTACTGATCGATTATCAGGACTACCATTAGGAACCTACTCCATGGCACGCATGCACAACCCGCCACATCCCGGCGAAGTCTTGAAAGACGGGGTTTTTACCGATACGGCTACTTCCATTGCCGGCTTTGCCAAGCGAATCGGCGTGACCCGCGTGGCGCTGTCCCGCGTACTGAACGGCAAGGCGGCAATCAGCCCTGACATGGCCTTACGCCTGGCTGACGCGCTGGGCGGCAGCGCCGAAAGCTGGCTACACATGCAGGCCAATTATGATCTGTGGCAAGCCAGACAAAAGCCGCGTACAGCCATCGAGCGTATATCAACTATCGCGCTTTAAGACCAGCAATTCTCATTTTGGCCCCTGGGAGAAGACAAATCGGCTGGCCCTCCCGAAAAACAACCGACTAAATCACCGGCTTGGTCAAGCGCCGAGATAAACGGCGTAGCCGACTTGCGTTGCCGCAGGTACATATCCAGCGCCCGCCGAACCAGCTCCGATTTACTAAGATGTTCTTGCGCGCTGGCCTGAAGAATTGCAGCTTCAAGCTGCGGAGGAATTTTGATGGTCAAAGTATTCATGAAAAAACAATACCAGGCGGCAACGGGTATTACCATCATATTAAAAAAACCAGTATCTATTCAGCTCCCTGGCGTCGTGAGTTACGCCGGTGTTTTGGGTATCAAGGCGGAACCATGGAGTGCGGCGGCCTTAGACGCCGCTGTCGCTTTCAGGCAGCCTTACTTGGTCCGCTTCGCGGCGGCTGTCGAAGCGTTGTGTCGGCGTTTAACTCCGTGCTTCGAAAGCCATGGCGCCGTTGCGCTACGCTTGCCGGCGCACTCCATAATCGCGCGGCTTCCCGTCACCGCGCACGACGCGGCGTGCGGTAAATGTGCTGAATAGTTACAAAAACCATAAAAACCATGACGAATTTTCACACCACAAAAAACCGCCCCGTTCCAGTCAAGCAACGGGGCGGTTCAATCAACCCAAGGCTAAGGGGCGTGGTGCGGTGACTTCCGGCTCCCTCTCCTCTCGGGAGAGACTCCAGCGCGTTGCCCGCGCCGAATGGAGCCAAGCAACGCCCCCAAACCCGACTCAATCCCTGACCACCCGCTTCGCCGGAAAACAGCAACTGAAACAACTGCCCTGCCCCACCTGGCTGGCGATTTTCAGCTCGGCATCGTGGCGCAGCAGCACGTGCTTGACGATGGCCAGCCCCAAGCCCACGCCCACCTTGCCGCGCACGGCGGAATCCACCCGGTAGAAGCGCTCGGTAAGACGAGGAATGTGCTGCTCGGCAATACCTTCGCCGGTATCGCGCACGTCCAGCCGCACCGCACCGCCTTCTTCGTCGCGCCAGACAAGATCGACCTGGCCGGTCGCGGGCGTGTACTTGATGGCATTGACCAGCAAATTGGAAAACGCGCTGCGCAACTCCTGCTCATCACCCCACAAAGCGGCATTGCTGGAAAGGTGCAAAGCCACGGCGGCGTGCTCCGTGCCCATGCGCGCCACGTCGTCGTAAATTTCACGCAATAAAAAAGCGACGTCCACCTGCTTCAACCGCTGATGGTTTTGCGTGGTCGACTCCAGGCGGGTCAGCGACAACAAATCGTCGATCAGCCGCTGCATGCGCCCGGCCTGCTCCTCCATGCTGGTCAGCGCCTTGCCGTAGCGCTGCAAAGCCGGATCGTCGGCATCGGCCAGCGTTTCCAGATACCCTTTCAGCACCGTCAACGGCGTGCGCAACTCGTGCGACACGTTGGCGACAAAATCGCTGCGCACCCGCTCCATAAAACGCAGTTGCGAAACATCCTGCGCCATGACCAACCGCATGTCCTTGTCATAGGGCACCAGACGGATTTCCAGCATCAATTGCGGATCGTTCGGCGAGCGGATGTTGACCGTATGGGCGCCGCCGTCGCCGGTCTGCAAAAATTCCACAAACTTGGGGCTACGCACCAGATTGGCGATGAGCAGGCCGATATCGCTTTTCTTCAGGCCCAGCAAATTTTCAGCAGCGGCGTTATACCACTGGATTTCATCGTCCTCGCCCAAAATAACGATGGCGTCGGGCAAAACGGCAAAGGCATTGCGAAACCGCTCCACCATGCGCACCAGGCGCTTTTTCCGGCGCTTGCTGCGGCGCCGCAACTGATGAAACTGGTAGTAGATTTCATCCCAGACGCCGCTGCCGCTGGGCGGATAATCGCCGCTGCCGCTGGACAACTGCTTCAGCAAGCCGTGCAAAGAAAACAAATGGCGCAGCAAATAACCAAGCACAAACACGGCCAGCGCGGCCCATACCTGATTCAACAGCCAGCCGGCGGTCAAAACCGCCGACAAATACAGCGCCAGCCAGTCCAGTTCACGCCGCCAACCGTGCCACATTTCAGGCGGACTCCGAAAAGCGATAACCGAAACCGCGCACGGTTTGCACCAGATTTTCCCGTGCAAAATCGGCCAGGGTTTTGCGCAAGCGGCGGATGTGCACGTCCACCGTGCGTTCATCGATATAAGTCGTGCGTCCCCACACCTGGTCCAGCAATTGGCTGCGGCTGTAAACCTTGTCGGGATGGGTCATGAAAAACTCCAGCATGCGATACTCCGTGGGGCTGAGCGGCAAAGGCTGATTGTCGATGATCACGCGGTGCTGTTCCATATCCAGCAAAATCCCGCCCAGCATGATGCGGGCATCGCCGATGGGCTTGCCGACCCTGCGCAGCACCGCCTTGGCCCTGGCGACCAGTTCGCGCGGAGAGAACGGCTTGGTCACATAATCGTCGGCGCCGGTTTCCAGGCCGCGCACCTTATCCTCTTCCTCACCGCGCGCCGTCACCAGAATAATGGGGATAGCCCGGTAGCGCTCATCGCGCCGCAAGCGCTTGGCCCATTCCATGCCGCTGAGGCCGGGCAGCATCCAATCCAGCACGATCAAATCGGGCGGCATATCATCCAGCAGCATTTGCGCCTGCTGGGCGTTTTCGGCGCACTGCACGCCGAAACCGGCCTGTTCCAAAGCCATCACGAGCATATCGCGTATGGCGATTTCATCTTCCACGACCAAAAGTTGAGCTATAGACATCGGTGACTCAGAATAAGCATGAAGACATGGCGGGGAAGTATAAGACAGCAGGGTAACAGGAATGTGACAGTGCGGCGGTGGGCGGCAATTCACATTTTGGCGCTGGCGCCCCTGGGAGCACGGGCATCTCTTGCCCGCACGGCACGTCCACCAGCGCTGCATTTGCAGCGAACAAGGCCGGTACCCCGCGTTTTTCCGCCTCGACCGCGATTTAAAAAAGATCAATCAGGCATTTATCGTTTTCTTGCCGTGACCAAGATATAACCCAAATTTTTGCTCATGTATTCCAGCGCGTAAATCCAGTCTTCCACCGTTTTTTCGGTTATGCTGTTCTTCAATGATTGTTTGTGCATCGCCAGCGCTTTTTTGAACTTTGGCACCAGCGGCGCCATCACATGGCTCGTGATATCCCACAACTCAACCAACTCAAAACCAGCGTCCTCCAAAAGGCTTGGATAATCTTCCTTTGATACAAAATCAGAATGTATGGCGCTCTCTGCAAACCGCTTGAATTCTTGTGCCATGGGCGACAGCAGCGTCATATCCGTCAACAGCAAAGTCGCACCGGGTTTCAGAATTCGGCTGGCTTCGGCAAGCGCTGCGCGGTGGCCCATGTGAAAAATCGACTCAAAAAACCAACCCCCATCATAAGTCTGGTCGGCGCAGGGGAGATGCAGAGCATCGGCATGCATGAATTTCACCCAACCCTCAAGCCCCTCAGCCTTGGCCTTTTGGGTTGCGCTTTGTTGCTGGAGTTTGCTGATGGTCACCCCGTCCACATAACATTTCCTGGTCTTGCTAAGTTTGATTGCCGACACCCCCAGGCCACAACCCAAATCACAAAAGCGCTGGTTGGGCTGTATCCGCACCCTGTCGATCATCAATTGCGCCAGCTTGTCCGAACCGCCGGCAAAATCGGCATCGGCATTGCTCTCGTCCCAATACCCCCAATGCACGTATCCCCCGAACATCTCAGGGATCAATTGAACTTCGGGGGAATCGTACATTGCGGCTATGGCTTTTAAATTCAAATCATGCATTATTGGTCACCTGTTTTATTTTTGAAGACAATTGGTTATATGATTAATTAGTTACAAACTAGAAAATAATAATATGAACAAAACCCTCTTCACGCCGGAACAATTTTGGACACCGGAATTTCAGGTAAACCCACATCCAACATACCATCACTTCCGCGACTCATCACCATTAGAATATTTATTTTTACCCGATGGCGCCGTCTCCGGCATTAAAGGGGATATGCGAGAATGGGCATTTATGAAATATGATGATGTTTACAATGCATTCCGAGACCACGAAACGTTTGTGTCGAGCCGCAATCCTCTCTATAACATACTTTTCCCAAGACTTCCCTTAAGCCACGACGACCCACCGCGCCATACACATTTTCGACGCATGCTGAATAAATTTTTTACGCTTAAAAACATTGAATCGCTGACCCCGACCATTAAAAATATTGCCAATACTTTACTGGATAAAATTACCAGCCGGGAAATCGATATCATGCAGTCCTTCGCCGCAGCCTTTCCAATGATTGTTACGGCTCACCTATTGGGGATACCGGCTGAAAATTTTGCAGCATTCCGACACTGGGCAGGGGTATTCATTATCATAAATTCACTGTCGCCTGAAGAGCAACATAAAAATAATCAAGAAATAATGGCGTTCTTCAATCAGATCATGGAGGCACGTCGTAAACGTGGAGCGGATGACATGATTACAGCTTTTGTAAAAGCAGAGGTTGATGGGAAGCCGTTGGAAGATTGGGAAATTTGGGGGTTATGCGCCCTTCTTTTTGTTGCCGGCAGTGAAACCACCACGAACCTTATCGGAAATACACTGAACATTCTTGCGGAACGCCCAGAATTATGGCGACAGCTACGCGAAAATCGCGGCTTGGTCAATGCAGTCATTGAAGAGACCTTGCGTTATGAAAGCCCAGTCCAGCGGATTCAACGCCAAACAAGCCGAGAAGTCGTCATTTCCGGCGTAAAGCTTCCCGCGAAGGCAAATATTTCGCTCTTCATTGGAGCTGCAAACCGTGATCCGCGCGTATTTCCCGACCCGGATGAATTCCGGCTTGATCGTAAATCGCGCAATTATTTAAGCTTTGGCGCAGGCATTCATGCTTGTATCGGCGGATTACTCGCGCGCACCGAGACCAGCATCATGCTCAATGCCTTGCTTGATCGATTTTCCAACCTCCAGCGCGGCTCTGAACCGACAATTCGTCAAACAACAAGCCTTTTATCGTGCGGCTTTCAACAATTGCCGTTGCTCTTTAGGTGATCTTACCCCCCGCTACTCTGCGCACATCCTTTCTGAACCTGTCAAAGTATGATCATAAGGCAAGCGGGGCGCGGGTGCCCTACTGCTCAAACGGAAACCAATCAATGCTATCATCAAGTCTCAGCCTTGCTTTGCATACAGCTCCCATGCCTGGAATAAGTCAGCAGTTTGGCTAATGCACGGGTGTGAAGCGATGAGCAGCCAGCGAAGATCGACGCACATGGTCGGAACTGACGCCAAGGCGGAAAAACGGGTAAAGTTGATGGGCAACTTTCCAAAAATCAAAATAAAAGCGTAACGAAACTATGGATATATGCTTGGTTGCTGTGCCCGATATGCCATTATCAAGGCCATCCATTGCCTTGAGTATTTTAAAGTCCAGCCTGATAAATGCCGGATTTGAAACTGGCGTGCTATACGCCAACTTGGAATTTGCGGAACAGATAGGCATAGAAAACTACTGGTTTATCAGCACTTACGCAGACTTTCTTGACCAGGTTTGCGAGTGGTTATTTTCGCAAAAAGCTTTTCCAGATTTTCACAGCGATGATAATACTTACTTCACGCTCGTTGAACCCATGCTGCGTGAGCTGGTCCATGACGATAACCTTCTAAATTTTTATCTCAACGGCCAATCGATACAGTCATATTTCACCAATTTGCGAAGCAACGCAGCGGCCTTTATCGACAAAATAGCTGCTGACATAGTCGCCGCAGCCCCCCGCATCGTCGGCTGTAGCTCTACTTTCAGACAACATTGCGCCAGCCTGGCGCTGTTAAGACGAATACACGAACTAAACCCCGACATTATTACCATGATGGGCGGCGCCAATTGCGAAGGAGTCATGGGGCAAACCACCCACAAAAACTTTACATTCGTGGATTATGTGGTATCGGGAGAGGCGGAATTACTGCTGCCTGAGCTTTGCCGAAATATACTGAAACAAGGGCGCAATATCCCGGAGTATTTACTGCCATCTGGCGTACTAGCCCCCTTGAGCCGCAGCTCTGCGCCGGTTCGCAACATAGGGCGCGCCGTAGTACAGGATTTAAGTCAATCTCCGATTCCTGATTTCACGGACTTTTTTGCGCAACTGGATAAATATGGTTTTAAAGATTGTATCCATACAGCATTAATGATCGAAACTTCCCGTGGCTGCTGGTGGGGAGACAAACACCAATGCACATTTTGTGGACTCAATGGCGGTGACGCCAATTTTCGCAGCAAAACAGCGCAGCGCGTGCAGCAGGAACTTGCCGCATTGTCAGAAAAGTACAACATCAGGAATTACCTGACAGCTGATAATATTTTGGAACACCGCTACTTTAAAGACCTCATTCCCGCTCTAGGCCAAACTGAACCCAAGTATGCCTTTCTCTTTGAAGTCAAATCCAACCTTAGTCGGCAACAAGTGCGCCAGCTAAAAGAAGCCGGTATTCACAGCATTCAAGCCGGCATTGAAAGCCTGCATACTGAACTACTGAAATTACTCGATAAAGGCGTAACTGCAAGACAAAACATCGAATTGCTCAAATGGGCACTGGAATACCAGATTGATATTTTCTGGTTCATACTATCGGGAATCCCGGAAGCACAAGAAAAATGGTACGCGGAAATCGTCGAACTTCTCCCATTACTTACGCACTTTCAACCGCCAATAAATATCAGCAAGCTTTATTACACGAGATTCAGCCCATACCACAACAATCAAAACCATTATGGCTTAAAGCTTGCCCCTGCACCAAGCTACCAGTACATATATCCTATTCCCCCAGACGATTTGGCCGACATAGCCTATTTTTTTGTCGACCTCAACAAGACTGACTATAACTTGCTACATAGTAAAACAACACACAATTTAAAATCAATTTACGAAACTTGGCTTGCCGCATGGACAGCCGATAATCGCCCCAAATTATCAATGACAATTACCGACGAGGCAATTAGCATCACCGATACGCGGCCATGCGCTATACAGCAAGAAATCACCTTAATAGGATTAGCAAGGGATATCTATCTGATTTGCGATACGGCAACATTGTTGCCTAGAATCATCGACGAATTAAGCAAGGGAAGCCATGCTCATATTCCACCGTTGCAGATTGCGCTCGAACTGGATACATTAGTCAAACTAAAAATCATGGCAATGATCGAAGGACGCTACTTGGGGCTTGCGGTGCGAGAACACAATGACTTAACGTATACAGCATATCCAGCCGGAAACATCGATAAAGCAAAAATACATCTGAAGTTTTTATTGAACAACCTTACGCACAAGACAACCTAAAATGGCAAGGCTGATGAGCAAAATGCCGTTAACAATCAAGGAAATACCTTGGACGGCCTGCAGGCCAAACACGGAAAACAGACATACATTGCCACCATATAAGACAAGCACATGATCATGCAGGAGTCCTCCGTGCCTTCATAAGGCTATTGCGCCCAGCCACCGCAGCCATTAATCCGTGGACTTTCTTCGCTGCATAACCTAACTATCGAAGCCATGCCTCTTAAAACCCAAAAAAAAGAATTGATACATGCCTTATGGCTGTACTGCCTACTGTCCAGCGCTTCATCCTATGCATACGATGAAGCCGCCCTGGAAGATGAACTCAAATACTTGAGAGCCGAAGGTTATATGCGCACGGAAGTGTTTTCCGCCAGCAAAAAAACGCAGAAGCTTGAGAATGTGGCTGCTGCAATTTTTGTTGTTTCGCAGGACGACATCAAACGCAGTGGTGCCACTCACATTGCCGACGCACTACGCATGGTTCCCGGTCTTGATGTAGGCAAGACCAACTCTGATCAATGGGCAGTCAGCGCTAGAGGATTTAGTGGTATTTATGCAACCAAGTTATTAGTTTTGGTCGATGGGCGCAGTATTTACACGGATTCGAACGCTTCCGTCAGATGGGAGGATTATGACCTGCCGGTGGACAATATCGATAGAATCGAAGTGATACGTGGGCCGGGCGCTGCCTTGTGGGGAGCCAACGCCGTAAATGGCGTAATTAACATTATAACCAAACACTCCAAAGACACGCAGGGCGGTCAACTTACTTTAGGTGGCGGCAGCTATGACAAAAAAATCGGCAGCTTTCGTTACGGGCTAAAACTTACCGATAACCTGTATGGCCGAATTTACGCCAAAGGCAACGAAAGAGGCGATTTGCCTTTACTGAGCAATCCAGATTTAAAGGTGGGCAACTGGGGTAATGAGCGCGCTGGCGTGCGATTGGATTATGACAAGGGAAATGACCACGTCATGGTGCAAGCGGAAGGATTTACTGTGGATTATAATCGCCTTATTTCTGTCCCTTCATTATCGCCAGCCGCCACTCTTATAAAGCCATATAATTATGGCGACACCGGTGCACATGCCTTATTTAACTGGAAAAGAAACTTTTCCAAAACCTCTGATATAGAAACAAAAGCTTATTATGACACTGTAGAATATAACTATGGAGTTTTAATTCAGCGCCAACGCACAGCAAATATAGAACTAAAAAATCACTTTGCCTGGAGTTTACACGACTTTCAATGGGGACTAGGTTACCGGCACGTGCATTTTGATAACAACTCACCTGAACCATTTGCCTCAAGATACCCTGGCGCCATTCGTGAAACTCAATTATTTAGCGCTTTCGTCCAAGATGAGTTAAATTTCTTCGACAAGCAAGTACAAGTAACCCTTGGCTCCAAGCTGGAACATTTTACTTACACAGGACTTCAAGTCCAACCCAATATTCGGGCATTGTGGCATATAAATGAGAAAAATACGTTGTGGGGCGCAGTTTCGCGTGCAGTGCGCAATCCAGACTATGCTGAAGATGATATTATTGTACACAGCACAGTTTTGCCTACTGAACAAACCGGAGCCCCACTTCCTGTAGTTATTGGCTTCCTTGGTGACAGCGACCTAAAACCCGAAGGCTTGATTGCCTATGAATTAGGCTATCGATGGCAAGCCCACAAACGGTTTAATATTGACTCGGCGCTGTTCTATCATGTATACGATAATCTATTGTCTTTTCGCCTGAACGACACCCCATACCTGGATACTTTTAACAATACCCCATTTCTTTTTAGCCCATTGAAAATGAGTAACGCGGCCAAAGCTGAAGGCTATGGCTTTGAAATCGCTTCAAATTGGCAGCCCTTTAACGACCTATCCCTGCATTTGGCCTACACCTTTCAGAAGATGGATTCTCGTAGCGCATCTTCTGCTCTTAGCAGCATTTTCCTTCCCGCCATCGAAAGAGATAACCCCCAACAACAAGTTTCGTTGCGCTCAAAATGGAATGTTACATCTAATTTAAATTTTGATACTTGGCTGCGATATGTAGACACCATCCATACTTACCAGCCGCTTCAAGTATTAGGGATACCAGAGTACGTAACTTTAGATTTGCGCCTTGCTTGGCAACCCATTAAAAATTTAGAACTGGCGGCTGTAGGACAAAACTTACTCGACCATCAACATCCAGAATTTACGTCGGGTGCATTGGCCGGAATAGAAGCTCAAACACAACGTAGCTTCTATTTGCAGGCCAACTGGAAATTTTAACCACACTGGACTAACAGCGCAAGAGTGAAATCCCGCACAAAAACCTTAACTCATCGATACTGTCGCCATAAAAACCATACGAGAGACACAGCATTTTGCATCAATTACTCATGCCAGGTAACGCTTCCTCCAACCTTATCTCAAATAGCCGCAGTTAAATTATTCTCCTCTAAACGCACTATTCACCACTTTATCAGTGTGTTAGTATTCCATTTCAGGGTTCTTAGCATTTGCTATAAACCCTGATCCATTCTTACAACTATAGGAAAACAACTAATGAGCACGACTAGCATTGATGATTTGATCCAGAAAGTATTGAGTGATGCCTCACTACGTGATCGCCTACTCGCCGATCCTAAAGGCGTGCTGGAGGAAGCTGGATGCGAAGCCACTCCAGACTTGGTAGACACAATTTCCAAAATCGATCCAGAGGATTTGGTTGCCTTGGTGCGTGGATTTGAAGCCGGCAGGGCCAGCGACAAAATTGCGGCCTAATTTGTCGATAAGCATTGGCTGGATCGAACCGCAGCAATCATAAGATCACGCATCCCAACTTTACTGTGGTTCGTTCCTTAAACAAGTAAACGACGATAAATACAAACGGCACCGAAGCACTCATCAGAAAACTGCTGAGTGATATCTCTTTGCGAAATCGCCTACCCCCCCCTAAGCAGCACTGAAAGAAGTAGATTGCGAGGCTACTCTGGATGCCAATCTCACCCCAGATGATTGCTCGCCTTGACACAAGGATTTGAAGCCCAGGACCAGCGATCGAATTTCAACCTAATTTTGAAGCTGGCTAATGGTTAAGACGAACCGCAAAAACGCGGTTATGGTTTGCCCCCCCTGAACCTTATTTAAAGTAGCTTTCGACCAACCACACCATAACGAGCAAATTGGCACAGTATGCTCTGAAGACTGCGCTTGCTCTTAGATGAACCTCTGCATAACAAGGCTTTACAAAGCCTTAATCCAGTCGCTCAGCAGCAACAGCCCCACGAATAACTTACCTGCGCGTGCTCTGCCCCTCCCCTACCAAAGCGACATAGCCGTAAAATAAGACTTAGACTATGGATATATGTTTAGTAGCAGTCCCTTTTATGCCATTACAAAGACCATCGATTGGCTTGAGCATTTTAAAGGCTAGCTTAGTAAATGCCGGATTCGATGCCGAGGTGATATATACCAATATTAAATTTGCTGAGCGCATTGGTATTGAAAACTACTGGCTAATCTCTACTTACTCAAATATTGACTATCTTGGCGAATGGATCTTTTCGCAAACTGCTTTTCGTGATTTTTACGGTGACGAAGCTGGATATTTTGATTATGCGGAAAACATACTACGCGAAACCATCAACAATGACGAACTGATGGCCGTTTACCTAAACGGCCAATCTATGCGTGAGTATTTCACAAATTTGAGAAGCATCACAACCACATTTATTGATGCAATGGCCGAGAATATTCTCGCACACCACCCGCGTATCGTAGGATGCAGTTCCACACTCCAGGAGCATTGCGCCAGTTTGGCACTGTTAAGGCGAATTCACGAACTAAACCCAGATATTATTACCATGATAGGCGGCGCGAATTGCGAAGCTGTCATGGGACAAATCACCCATAAAAATTTCCTCTTTGTTGACTATGTAGTATCTGGCGAAGCCGAAATGCTGTTGCCGGAGCTTTGCCGAAATATATTGCAACTGGGACGTGAAATCCCAGACTCAGCACTGCCGCTGGGTGTACTGGGCCCCATGAGCCGATTCTCTATGCCGGTACGCAACATAGGACGCGCCGTAGTACAGGATTTAAACCAGTCTGCTATTCCAGATTACTCGGATTATTTTGCGCAACTAACTGATTCTTCTTTAAAAAACTATGTCGACCCAGCCCTGATTATTGAAACATCCCGGGGCTGCTGGTGGGGAGACAAACTACGGTGTTCATTTTGTGGGCTCAATAGCGAGGAATCACAGTTTCGCAGCAAAACAGCGCCACGTGTACAACTAGAACTTATCTCTCAAACTGAAAGATACCAAATCAGCAATTATCTAACGGCTGATAACATATTGAATCAACGCTTTTTTAAAGACCTCATCCCCAGCCTGGGCAACACTGAGGCAAAATATTCATTTTTCTTTGAGATAAAAGCCAACCTTACACGCAAACAGGTTAGCCTGCTAAAAGATGCCGGCATACACTGCCTTCAGCCCGGCATAGAAAGCCTGCATAGTGAGTTGTTAAACCTGCTTTATAAAGGCGTCAGCGCCAGACAAAACATTGAACTGCTCAAGTGGACACTTGAATATCGAATTGACACTTGCTGGTACATACTAACGGAAATCCCAGGTGCGCGCGAAGAATGGTACGCGGAGATGGCGAAAATCCTCCCGCTGATCGCTCACCTTCAGCCACCCATGGGTTTTAGTAAGATATGTTTTTCTCGCTTCAGCCCCTATCATAATGAGCCAAGCCGGTTTGGTTTAGATCTTGTGCCTATGCCGGGTTATCAGCGTATTTTTCCCATGAGCACTGACGATTTAGCCGATTTTGCTTATTATTTTATCGATCTTAACGAAATAGGCAGCAAACATCGCCATAGCCTAGCCATGCAAAACCTGCGAGCCAATTATGCAGTGTGGAAAACGGCATGGACAGCCAATGCAGATAAAGCACGCACTAAATTATCGATGATTATCGACGAAACGGCAATTACCATCACAGATACGCGGCCATGCGCCATACAGCAACAGATTACCTTAACCGGGCTGCCGAAGGCAATTTATAGCATTTGTGATACTGCGGCATCATTGCCAAAAATCCTTGACGAACTAAGCAAAACATATGGCATGGATATTGCGACGACGCAACTGGAACATGAACTTGAGGCGCTACTCAAATTAAAAACCATGATGCACATCGACGGGCGTTATTTAAGCCTTGCTGTACGCGAACATGAGAACTTGTCATATGCCCCATACCCTGGAGGAACCATCGATGGGGCAAAGATACATTGGAAGTTTTTTTTGAACCGGCTTAAAGCTAAGGAAACTTAGTCGATCAACCGGTCATTCTGCGCATTCCCAGCCTCCAGTATGGAAAAATGCCCCCAACATTTCTGTTTACAACACCCTTCTCCCTGCTGTTGCATTGTTCATCCGCTATGATATCCTCCCCAGACGGGGCGATAACCATGCCCCGTTTTACCTAAATAACTAATCTACAGAAGGAAACAATCATGAATACAAACGGCATCGAAGCACTCATCAGTAAACTGTTGGGTGACGCATCTTTGCGGGATGGCCTTTTTGCAAACCCCAAAGCAGCACTGGAAGGGGTCGGCTATGAAGCCACCCCTGATTTGATTGACGCTATTGTTAACCTCAACCGGGATGATTTGCTTACCTTGGCACAAGGATTTGAAGCCGGCAGGGCCAGTGATCGAGTTGCAGCCTGATTTTGAAGCCGGCTGATGGCCAGGACGAACCGAGCAAACACTTTCTAGCTTGACTGGGTTCGTCCCATCCCTCCTGAGTTCTTGATTTAATCGCACCTGTCAACCAACCACCATCATGACTACCGAACAAAATGGTACAGGGTGCTTGGAAGACTGTGCCGAATTGTTCGGTCAATCCCGGCAAAACGAAGCGCTGCAAACCATGCTCAAGTTGCTGGGTAATGACAGTCCCGCAGAAAAACTTGCCATTGCTGTGAGCGGGGTTCTTGAGACAAGCCGTTGCACCGAAAGCCCCCCCTCTTCCAACTCACCATTCCTGAGTTCTGCTCTTCAGCGATTTCAGCTTTTCCTGGCGGCGGCAATACATAGCACTGAACAGCCGTTCGGCATGACGCCGGTTTTTTTTTCCGACAGCCAGCCGTTTTGCCCAGCGCCACTGGAATGGTTGGCACAGGCACGAGCCAGTACGATGACTTCCAGCGCCAAATTACCGGCTAACGTCACAGCCACACTGGACCAGATTTTTGCAACGACGTATCCCCTGCTTGTTTTACCCCCGATTTTTCTTTTTCCTGCGGATTCTCCCCTACTCAGCTATGCCATGGGCTTATGGTTTCCACTGTGGGGGGAAACCATGAAAGCCGGGGTTGCTTTGGGCTTCCTGGTTCGCCTGACCCAGGAAGCGCTAACGCTTTTTTGCAGCGCCAGCGTCGGCGGTAGCCGCGCAACGCCCCACCTCCTCAGCCATATCGCACTGGAAAGCGGCTGCGATGAAGGCCGGTTACGCACAGCTTGGGCCTGCGCTTTTCACCCTTTATATGGTCTTAGCCAGCTTCAACATCTATTGGGTCAACGCACGGTGCTGGCGCACATCCGAACTAAGATCGCAGATTATTTATCGGCGTGCGCGACACTACCGGAACCTATTCGGCTACACGTGCAGCAACTGGAAAACGATTGCTCAAAAGCCTTGGACCGTGCGCTTGCAGCGGCCCACTTTGCGGGTCTTTTTCCGATGCCCGTTTTGGGCCACCAAAGAACAACGCCCCAGTTCTCTCAGTTAGTCCCTATCACTAACCTGAACGAAGCCATACGCCGAGAACGGGACCGCACTATCCGTCTGGCGCGCGACGGCTTGCTGGAAGACCTGACTTTTCACGAAGGCTTGGACATTCAGCGCTGGGGCGCCTGGTGTGAAGCGCCCCGCTACGGGCGGATTTTTCCGGTGGGCTATGGCCTGCTGGCGCTGGCCGCCGAGGGCAGCGAAAACCCCACCGTTACCACCGCCATCGACGCCCTGCTCGACGCCCGCAGGGTGGACGGCTATCGCTATTTCGAGGATTGGACCGGCATTCCTCCTGGTCCCGACGATCTCGGCATCGTGCTGCAACTACTCCCTTATAGTCTGCGCCGCGACGAACTGCGTGCCGCACTGCGCTTTCCGATGGAACAACTTTTTTATCATACCGGCGCCGATGGCTGCATCCCCACCTGGATGACGCAAAACCTGCATGAACCACCCGCTGAAGGCTCCGTAACCTGGGACCCCAGAGCCTGCCTGGGCACCATGCTGGGCGCCATACTGGGCTTGGTGCGCGCTTCATGGCCGCTGCCGGAAGGATATTTGGACCGGGCCATTTCGTACATTACCGATACCTATGAAAACGCACCGGACCATGGCGCGCCCTATTACCCGGCATCGTATCTGCGCTTGTTGATGGGAGAACTGCGCATGCATCTGGACAACAATAGCTGCGCCCCAGCTTGCATGGTTGGATTTGACCAAGTCCTTGAAAGCATAAAAAAAGAAATTCTAACCACTTGGCGTGCGGATGGCGGCTGGGGCAGCCCCCTGACGACGGCTTTTCACCTGGGTACGCTGGCGGCCTTGCATACCCAGGGCATAGATGCCAGCCCGGCGTATCTGTACCTGTCCGCCAAACAAGAGCCCGACGGCCTGTGGCCGCGAGAGCCCATCTATGTCGCCACGGGCAAAGACGGCGCTCCTTTTAACTACGGCAGCCGCTCGGTCACCACCGCGTTCTGCTTGCGTGCACTAACCCTGGCTAAAACTGTTTGGCCCTAACAGAGAGGATTTGATGATGGATGTATGCTTGGTAGCCGTTCCTTACATGCCTTTACAAAGGCCATCGATTGCCTTGAGTATTTTAAAAGCTAGCTTGGCAAACGTAGGAATAGATACCGGCGTACTGTATACCAATATTGAGTTTGCTGAACGCATCGGCATAGAAAACTACTGGTTTATTTCCACGTTTTCGCACCTCGACTTGCTAGGCGAATGGCTATTTTCTCGAAAAGCGTTTCCCGATTTTCACAGCAACGAGGATGTTTACTTTGAAACCGCAGAGAATATACTCCGGGAAGTGGTCGACAACGACAGACTTTTGAATTTTTATCTCAAAGGCCAGTCGATACACTCATACTTCACCGGCCTTAGGAGTATTGCCGCCACTTTTATCGATGACATGGCGGCCAACATCGTTGCACACGCCCCGCGCATCGTGGGCTGTAGTTCCACCTTTCAGGAACACTGCCCCGGCTTGGCACTGTTAAAAAAGGTTCATGACCTAAACCCCGATATTATCACCATGATGGGCGGCGCGAATTGTGAAGGCACGATGGGGCAAGTCACCCATAAAAATTTTCTATTTGTTGATTACGTGGTTTCAGGCGAAGCTGAAATTCTGTTGCCGGAACTTTGCCAAAAAATATTGGTATCAGGGCACAATATCCCTGACTCGTTACTACCATTGGGCGTGCTTGGTCCGATGAGCAGGCAATCGTCAAAACCCATGCGCACCATTGGACGTGCGGTTGTGCAAGATTTTAACAAATCACCGATTCCTGATTTCAGTGACTATTTCGAACAAATAGGAAAATCCTCCATCCAGGAATATCTTAGCCAAGCATTGGCTATTGAAACCTCCCGAGGCTGTTGGTGGGGCGACAAACACCAATGTACTTTTTGTGGACTGAATGGTTCAGACGCCATGTTTCGTTACAAATCGGCGCAACGGGTACAGCACGAGCTTGAAATACAAACAGGCAAATATGGCATAACCAACTATCTGTCCGCTGACAACATACTGGGACTCAGCTACTTTAAAGATTTAATCCCCTCCCTGGCGAAAAACACCACGAAATACTCCCTATTTTTTGAAATCAAGTCAAACTTAAGCCGCAAACAAATGCAGATGCTAAAAGAGGCCGGCGTGGACTGCGCTCAACCAGGCATCGAAAACCTGCATACCGAATTACTAAAGCTAATTAATAAAGGCGTCACTGCAAAACAAAATATTGAAATACTAAAGTGGGGACTGGAATATAAAATTGATATTTTCTGGTTCCTGTTACTGGATATTCCCGGTGGACAAGAGGCATGGTACAACGAGGTAGCGGAGATTATTCCACTGATCGCCCATCTTCAGCCCCCCATGAGAGTAAACTGGGTAGAGTATTGCCGTTTTAGTCCTTACCACAACGAACAAAACCGATTTGGATTAAATCTAGCTCCATATCCTTGCTATACCTTCATTTACCCAATGAGCAAAGAGGATATATTCGATTTTGCATACCTTTTTATCGATCTTAACGATACAGAAAAAAAACAACGCCACAGCGAAGTCATGAAAAAACTAAAATCCAATGCTATGGCTTGGCAGTGCAATTGGGATTACTCCGCCAATCACCCCAAAACAGAATTAACCATGGCCGCTGATGATGATGCATTGCAAATCATCGACACACGGCCATGCGCCGTACAAAAACACATCGTTTTGACCGGTTTACCGAAAAGGGTTTACGAAATTTGCGACACTTCCGCATTACCCCAAAAAATCCATGAAACGCTGAACAACGAAGGATATATGGATATCACCCCCGCTCAGTTGGATATCGAACTCGGCACACTCATCGACATGAAAATCATGCTGAAAGTCGACGACCACTATCTCAGCCTCGCCGTCCGCAAACACCCTGAACTTTCCTACGCCAAATTTCCCTCCGGCTGCATCGAATACAGCAAAATACATAGCAAGTTTTTTGTAAAACCCGATCAGGAACCCGCAAATAAGGCCATTTAAGATCACGCCGACAGCCTTGCCTGTCTGTCGTATCTTTGAGGCTTTGCCTTACCAGCAGCCTGCGAACACACCCGCTGTTCGAGCGGTTGCTTTCCGGTTAAATTACCGGGCATTTCCGGCCCCTTGCCGGCCCTGCGTGTTCACTGGAGCAGTATCCCGATGAAACATCACATCGACCCCAAAATCGACTGCGTTTTCAAAGCCTTGCTCGGTTCGGAAGCCAACCGTAATTTACTGGTCCATTTCCTCAACGCCGTGCTGAAGCAGGACTTGAGCGCGCCGATCACCGAGGTCGACATCCTCAACCCCTACAACGACAAAGAGTTCCTCGCCGACAAGCTGAGCGTGGTGGACGTTAAAGCCAAGGACGGCCAAGGGCAGCTGTTTCAAGTCGAAGTCCAACTGCTGATGTACCGCAACCTGCCGGCACGGATTATCTACACCTGGGCGGACATTTACAGCCAGCAACTGCAAAGCGGTGAGGATTACCACAAGCTCCAGCCGACTTATGCGATTTGGCTGGTGGCGGAGGACATCGTGAAGGACGACGAGCAGTACGCGCGGGAATATAAACTGAGAGACGAAAACGGACGGACGTTAATCGAGCATGGCGGCATATGGTTGTTGGAGCTGAGCAAATTCAGGGCGGACATGGTCGAAACCGAACGACAGCGATGGCTTAAGTTTTTTAAAGACGGCGACAAGCTCGACGACAACCGGTTGCCGGAGTGGATGAATACCGAAGAAATGAGGCAAGCGATGGGTACGTTAAAACTGTTTTCAGAAAAAGAGCGCCATTATCACGAATATCAAGCCCGGCAGAATTACCTTCGGGAACAGCGCACGATTCAGTGGGAGTTGGAACAAGAGCGCCAGGAAAAACTGGCGGCGTGGCGGGACAGGCAAAAAATATTGCAGGAAAAAGAAGCCGCATTGCAACGGGAAGAAGCCGCTTTGCAACGGGAAGAAGCCGCTTTGCGGGAAATCGAACGGTTAAAAAGCCTGCTGAACCAGCCATAGCCCCGATGAAACATCACATCGACCCCAAGATCGACTGCGTTTTCAAAGCCTTGCAAAGCAGGGGAGCAGCCGTAGCGCTCACAGCGCGCTACGGATTGACCGGATCAGGAAAGTTATTTTCAACCAAATTCTGAACGCCCCCCCTTATTCGAGTCACGCCGATGAAATTTCCCTATGGCCTTAGCGATTTCGCCACGCTCATCGAAGAGCATTATTTTTACCAGGATCGCACCGACCGGATTCCATTACTGGAGGAGGCCGGACGGCAACTGGTATTCATCCGCCCGCGCCGCTTCGGCAAGAGCTTGCTGCTGTCGATGCTGGAGCACTATTACGACCTGAACCGGGCCGGACAATTCGAGGCTTTGTTCGGCCAACTCGCCATCGGTACAAATCCAACGCCTCTGCGCAATCGGTATTTCGTGATGAAATGGGATTTTTCGCTGGTGAAATCCCAGGGCGAAGTGCGGGAAATCGAAGCGGCTTTGCATCGGCATATCAATCTGTGCGTCGAACACTGCGCCGAACGCTACGGACTAACGGTGCACGTCGACACAGACGACGCTATCTACTCCTTTGGCGCTTTGCTGAACGCCATACAAGCGGCCCGCCATAAACTGTATTTATTGATCGACGAGTACGACAACTTTGCAAATGAAGTGTTGATGTCCAGGCAGGGACACTACGAAGCTTTGCTGTACGGTGAAGGCTTGCTAAAGACGGTGTTCAAGGCGGTGAAGGCTGCCGCCGGCGGGCAGGGGCTGGACCGGGTATTTATTACCGGCGTGTCGCCGGTGGTAATGAGCGACATGACCTCCGGCTACAACGTGGCCCAAAATATTTACCTGGACGCCGAGTTCAACGATTTGTGCGGGTTTACCGAGCGGGAAATCGCCGGCGTGCTGGAGCATATGGCGGGGGAAAACGCGGCGTGGTCGGCAACCCAAGCGCTGGACACCATGCGCACTTTTTACAACGGCTACCGCTTCTGCGATCAAGCCGGGGACGGCATTTACAATCCGACCTTGAGCTTGTATTTCCTGAAACATTTGCAAAAGCACGGCGAATATCCCGACCAGATGCTGGACGAGAACCTGGCGATGGACCGCAACAAGCTGATCTACATCTCGCGCCTGCCCCACGGCGAAGACATATTGATCAAAGCCTTGAGCGGCGGCGATGCACTGGCGATTGCGCAATTGGCGCGGCGCTTCGGGGTGGAAGACGTGCTGAACGCGGTCAAAGACCAGACCTTCATGGCGTCCTTGCTGTATTACTTCGGGGTGTTGACCTGGGACGGCGTCACGCTTTTTGGCGATTGCCGGCTGAAAATTCCCAATCTGGTGGCAAGATCGCTGTATGTGGAGCGCATGCAGGATTTGTGGCTGCCGGAATACGAGGACAAAGAAGCGATACGGGAAATCAGCCAACGCTGCTGCCGCTACGGCGAGTTACAACCGCTGTGCGATTTCATTGAGCAGCGTTACTTTAAAATACTCTCCAACCGCGACTACCGCTGGAGCAACGAGCTGCTGATCAAAATCGCCTTCATGACGCTGTTGTTCAACGACAACCTGTACATGATGGTGTCGGAAACCGAGGTTGATCACGGTTACGTCGACTTGAGCCTGATCGTCCGGCCCGACAAGCGCCAGTATCAAGCACTGGATTTATTGCTGGAATTCAAATACCTGAGCCTGCAAGACTTGGACCTGTCGGGACAAGAAATAGCAACCAGCCCGCGCGATGCCTTGGTCAAACTTCCTGCCGTAGCGGCCAAACTGGGAGAAGCCGGGGAGCAGGCGCAGCGCTACGGCGCGGCGCTCACGGCGCGCTACGGCTTGACCGGATTGCGCTGCTACGCGGTGGTGGCATTGGGATTCGAGCGGGTGGTGTTTCACACGGTGGAGTGCGCCGACTAAGTGTCTGCCTCAAAATAACTTTGTAAAACCCCATCTCGAGCGGTTGCTTTCCGGTTAAATTACCGGGCATTTCCGGCCCCTTGCCGGCCCTGCGTGTTCACTGGAGCAGTATCCCGATGAAACATCACATCGACCCCAA
>SCQD01000194.1 GCA_004299145.1 Methylococcaceae bacterium
GGATGCCCTGCGAGCGAATGCCGAATACATCGATTTCTGGACCGACTTATGCGAGATTCAGGCTATCGAAGACTTCCAGCAAACCATGCTGGCCCAGGATGTGGAACAAACCCTCACCTGGGCGGAATTCCGCCAGGCTGCGGGCATCATCGCCGCCATCGTCGACGCCAAATCGCCGCATACCTACCTGCACTCGACCGGCGTCGCCCGCTTGTCGAAATACCTGGCCGGCTTGCTTGGCCTGGATGCCGATCACTGCGAAAAAATCGAAGTCGCCGGCTTGCTGCACGACATCGGCAAGCTGGGCATCGCCGACGAAATTCTCGAATGCCCTGCGGCGTTATCCGAAGAGCAATTCGCGCAGATGAAGCGTCATGCCCAGACCACCCATCAAATTCTCAAGCGCATCGGCGGCATCGACGAAATCGCCGACTGGGCCGGTTATCACCACGAAAAGCTGAACGGCCAGGGATATCCCTTTCACCTCGACGCCGCCCATCTGCCGCTGGAAGCCCGCCTCATCAGCGTGGCCGACATCTACCAGGCGCTGGCCCAGACCCGCCCTTACCGCGGCCCGACGCCACCGGAAAACATCCTGTCCATGCTGCGCAACCTGGCCGGCAAAGGCCACCTGGATGCCCAGATCGTCGAAACCGTCGCTACCCACCTTACTGAGTGTCACCAGATGGCGCTGGGTGGACAGTAGTGCGCCTGACTCGGCGTTTACTCAAGGCACTGCGCGCCAGCTGTGTTGCCTTGCTGGCGCTGAGCCTGCACGCTTGTGGCCAGGTTCCCACCGACCAACAGGAAATCAACTTTTGGGCCATGGGCCGTGAAGGCGAAGTGGTGCAGCAACTGTTGCCGGAATTTCAGCGCAGCCACCCCGGCATCCGCGTTAAAGTCCAGCAAATCCCCTGGAGCGCCGCCCACGAAAAGCTGCTGACCGCCTATGCGGGCGGCAATCTGCCCGACATCCTGCAACTGGGCAACACCTGGCTGGCCGAGTTCGTCGCCATCGGTGCATTGCAAGCGTTGGACCAGCGTCTTGCTGTTTCCGTCCGGCTGCCGGCGGACGATTACTACCCAGCCACCCTGGCCGCCAACCGCCTGGACGGCCAACAATATGGCCTGCCCTGGTACGTGGACACCCGCGTGCTGTTTTACCGCCCCGATTTGCTGGCAGCGGCCGGTATCGGCGGCGCGCCGCGAGACTGGCCCGGCTGGCTGGCGGCGCTGCAACGGGTACAAGCGGCGGGACTGGCCGAGTACGGCCTGCTGTTGCCGGTCAACGAATGGGAGCTGCCGGTCATCCTCGCCTGGCAGGAAGGCGCCGAACTGCTGCGTGATCGGGACCGGTACGGCAATTTTCGCAGCCAACCTTTCCGCAAGGCTTTTGCCTTTTACCTGTCGTTATACCATGACCGGCTAACGCCCAGCGTCAGCAACAGCCAACTCGCCAATCTGCACCAGGAATTCGCCAGGGGCTATTTTGCCGCTTTCATCACCGGTCCCTGGAACGTCGGCGAACTGCGCCGACGCCTGCCGCCCGCCATGCAGCAGCGCTGGAATACCGCGCCATTGCCCATTCGGGCCGATGGACAGCCTGGCGTATCTTTGGCGGGCGGGGCCAGTCTGGCGCTCAGCCGCCACAGCCGTCATCCCGACGCCGCCTGGGCTTTGCTGGAATATTTGTCGCAACCGGCCCAGCAAGTGCATTTTTACCGGCTGACCGGCGATCTGCCGCCCCGCCTGAGCAGCTGGCAAGATCCGGCATTGGCGGAAGACCCGTCGTTGAGCGCATTCCGCCGGCAACTTCCCCAGCTGCGCGCCACGCCGAAAGTACCGGAATGGGAACGCATCGCCGCCAAAATCGCCTATTACAGCGAGCAAAGCGTGCGCGGCCTGATTACGCCGGAACAGGCGCTGGAAGCGCTGGATCAGGATGCCGACGCCATTTTGGCCAAACGGCGCTGGCTGCTGTCGATCCAACAGTGATATTGCGAGGAAAAGCCGGTGAATTCATGGAGATGGATGCGAGCGGCAAAGTGATCAGGGTTATTGCTCACATCCATCGTTGAAAGCGCCCAAAAGGAGCCGCCACGGCCGGCATCCTGATGGCGGATTCGTCATGGACAAGCACCGGTGCGCGCAGACGTGCCGGGATGTTCTTTTTGCCAGGCTTGCCATGCACTGTCGCCGGCGGCGGCAGCTTTGGCCTGCAATTTGAGCCAGTACTCGTCGCGCTGTTCCATGCGCGCTTTGAGGTTGACGTCGATGCCTTTGGCGCGCGCTTCAGCCAGCGTTTTCTCCGCGCCGGCGCGTTCCTTGAAAAAACCCAGCGATACGCTCAGCGCGTTGTCGCCGTCCACCAGCACGGCGGCGTCCTTGGCGCCTTTGGCGATGAGGTTGCGCTTGTTGGTCCGCGCTTGTTCCAGGGTGGCGGCGGGTGGATAGAGCACCCAGTAGCCGAGTTCGGTTTTGCTGGATTTGTGCTCAACGCTGACCGTGCCGCCATCAGCCAAGCGCCGGCGCAGGCTGGCAGCATCGGCTTCGCTGGGCAAGGGGCCGATGCGGCGGCACTGTGAGACCGTGTCAGCCGGTTTGGCGGGCGTTGCCTGTTCCCCTGTGAGCACAGGTTTGGTTGCCGGCGCTGCCGGTGTCGCTTTAGGTGGTTCGGGAAGCGGTGTTTTGTTGTCGGTTATGGGGGGCGTGGTTGCCGGAGGCGCCAAGGTTTCCTGTGCTTTTGCCGCAGGCGCTGCAGGGGCCGCAGCCGGCGCAGTGTTGGTGGCGGCGCTCCCAGTTACGGCGGGGCGTTTCTGCTCCGCTACGGCGGTCGCAGCAACCGCACTGGCGGGCTGGGACGGTGGGGCAACGGGCTTGGGCGGCGGGTGCAGCAGCGCTTTCACGGTGGGGGAGGGCGTGTAGCTGGTCAGCGGCGCACTGGGGCGTGCTGCCGGCTGCGGCGTGGGTTCGGGGTCGATGACTTTGATCTCCGGCACGGGCGGCAGTTCGGCGATCAGCACGAGGCTGTCCAGCTTGCCGGCGGTCTCGTCCGTGGCCGGCAGCGCGTCGAACTGAGCCCGCAAGCGGGTTTCCCACAGATAAAACGCGCCGTTGAGCAACAGCAGCAGCAACAGCAGCTGCCTCATGCCGCCTCCCGCGCCACCACGGCCAGGCCTTGCAATACCAAGTCCGGCGCCATCTGCCAATCTTCCGGCAGGCAGCTTGCCAGCAAAAGCGCATCTCCGCCGGTGAGTATGGCGCTCACCGGCTGATTCAGCTCACGGCAGGCTTGCCGGCGCAAGCGTTCCGCCATGCCGGCCAGCGCATTGAGCGCGCCGCAATGGATGGCCTGATCGGTGGCATGGCCCAGCCAATCCGCCTCGCTTAGCACTGTACTGGTGATTGCCACGGTGTTGTCGACCAGCGCGCGCGCCATCAGGTTGAGGCCGGGAACTATGGCTCCGCCCCGGTGCAGGCCGTTCCCGTCCAACAGGTCGAAAGTCGCGGCCGTGCCCACGTCCAGCACGCAGACCGCGCCTTGCCAGCCGTGGCGCAGGGCCAGCAACGCCAGCCAGCGGTCGCAGCCCAGGCGCCGCGGTTCGCGATAGCCGTTGGTGACGCCGTAAGCCTGGGGCAGGGCGCGGACGAATTCGGCGCACACGCCGTAGCGGGTTTGCAGCCAGGCGTCCAAGCGCTGTTGCAGGGTCGGGCCGGCCACGTTGGAAACCAGCACCCGGCGTGGTGGCGTCGTCCATTCCATGCTCAGGTGTTGTTCTATGTCGCCGGAGGTGGCGCAGGGCCGGCCTGTGTGCAAAGCCGCTCCCTCCAGCCAGCCCCATTTAACCCGGCTGTTGCCGATGTCCAACAACGCGATCATGCGCTACGCAGCCGCACTTCACCGGCGGCATAAGCTTTGCGGCGACCGTCCGGCAGTTCCAACACCAGCAGGCCGTCATCGGTGACGTCGCGCGCAATGCCGGTTTCTTGGTGCTGGGCAAAATGCACGGTCACGGGCTGGTCTTGCAGGCAATTGAGCCGGCGCCACGCCGGCAGATAGGCTTTAAGCCCGTGACCAGCATAGTCCGCCAGCAGCGCGACGCAGGCTTCGATCAGCGCCGCCGCCAGCTGATTGCGGGAAGGAGGGGTTCCCTGGCAAATTTCCTGCAGGTCCACCCAGCTTTGGTCGATGGCCGCCGCGGCTGGGGCGGGCAGGGCGCCGTTCAGCCCCAAGCCCAGCACCGCCCGGCAGGGGCCGTGGCTTTCCCCGCTGACTTCGATCAGCACGCCGCCCAGCTTGCGTCCACGCCAGAGCAAATCGTTGGGCCACTTCAGGCCGACGCCTTCCACGCCGACGCGCTGCAAGGCCCGCACCGCCGCCACGCCCACCGCCAGACTCAAGCCGCCCAAACTCGCCGGGCCTTCGGCAAACCGCCAAAGGATGGAAAGATAAATGCTGGCGCCGAACGGCGATACCCATGAGCGACCCTGGCGGCCACGGCCGGCGGTCTGCATTTCCGCCAGGCAGACCAGCGCACCGTCCTGGCTGGCTTGGCGTGATAAATAATCGTTGGTGGAATCCAGCACGCCGTGAATTTGCAAGCCGGCGATACGCGAGCGGACCGCCTCGCTCAGGCCGTCGCGAATCCGTGCGTCATCCAGCAATTCCAGCGGTGCGCTCAGGCTATAGCCTTTGCCGGCCACGCTGTGGACGGTCAGGCCCAGCTGTTTCAGGCTCTGGATCTGCTTCCAGACGGCGGCGCGGGTCAGCCCCAGGCGTTGCGCCAACGCCGGGCCGGAGCAAAAGCGCGCTTCGGCCAGACAGCGCAGCAAGCGCATTTGGGTATCGGAGACGGTGCAGTCGGAGATGGCGATGGGCGGCGGGGTGGCGTCAGACAAGACGGTTGGCTTCCAGTTCGCGTTGCTGTTTGATGGCTTCGGCCTGTTTTTTCAAGACGTGAGCGGATAGAAATTCCTGATCGCGCTCCTCCAGTTCGCAATAATCCACGCCTATCCAATACTGGCCGGACAGCGGGCCGTCTTCCTTGATGCGGCAGTAAACCACTTTGCCCTGGACGACGATTTTGTACAAGGTGGGCGGTATCTGCAGCGTGACTTCCAGCAGGGCGTTTTCCGGCAGGGGGGTGGGAGAGGCAAAGCCCACGCCGGAAGCGCTCAGGGATACGTCGGTCAACGCTTTGCCGGTGTTGTTCATGTTTTGCGACAGCAGCGCGGTGGCCAGCAGGTTGATTTTTTTGTCGAGGATGGCGATAGCCGCTGCGGCTTCAGGGGCGTCCTTGAGCAGTTTGCGAAAGGCCGGCCGCGATTCGTGGGTGAGCGCGGTAAGCTGGTCCGGCAGATTTTGCAGGATGTCGTCGGTGGCCGGCGTGGCCGGTGCAGTTTCGTCCGCTATATCCGGCGCCGGCCGATAAGAAAAATACACCCGGTCCTGAATGCGGAAAAACCGCCGATCTCGCTCGCTCGTTTGCTGTTCGCCCATGGTACTGATGTCTGTCACCCCCGTAATGGGTGATTTATACCACACAAGATCAAGGCTTTCCCGCTGCCTTAGCTGTTTTCAGCAAACGCATCGCTGCGCACGGCGCGGCGCCAGTTTTGCGCATAGCGGGCCTCTTCCTGCCAATCGCCGGTCAGCGGCGTTTCGCCGCCGGCGACGTTGCTCAATTGCCCCCTCTCGATTTTGTAAACGCCCGCCACGGAAATCGCGGCTTGCGGCGTGACGAAGCTGTAGCAGGTGTTGATCAGGGCCGGCGCGGGAATGGGCCGGTCTTGCAACGATGCCGCCACGGCCAGCGCGCAAGCCTTGGCCTGTGAGCCGGCGGCGAACGCCGATTTGGGCATGGGGCCGGCGTTGCAGGCGTCGCCGATCACGTGGATATCCGGCGCCAGGGTGGAGGCAAAACTGCCGGGGTGCACCGGGCACCAGCCGGCGGCGTCGGCCAAGCCTGCCTGCCGCGCCAGCGCGCCGGCTTGCTGCGGCGGAATGACGTTGAGCACGTCGGCTTTGAACAGCTCAAACTCGGTGTGGACGGTCAGGCTTTGCGCGTCCACCCGTTCCAGCCTGCCGGTGCGGGTGTACGGCAGCCATTCCAGCAAGCCGGGATAGTAGCGTCGCCATGCCTCTTGAAACAGCGCTTGTTTGGAAAACTGGCTTTTGCCGTCCAGGATCAGCAGCTTGGCGCGCGGTTTGCGCTGTTGCAGATAATGGGCGATCAACGACGCCCGCTCGTAAGGCCCCGGCGGGCAGCGGTAAGGATTGGGCGGCGCGCAAATGATCAGCGTGCCGTTGGCGGGCATGGCTTGCAATTGACGGTACAGCAGTTCGGTTTGCGGCCCGGCTTTCCAGGCGTGCGGCACGGTTTGGCTGGCGGCCTCGTCGTAACCGGCGATGGCGTCCCAGCGAAAATCGATGCCGGGCGACAGAATCAGGCGGTCATAGGCCAGCACGGCGTCGTTGTGCAAGCGCACTTGGCGCCGGTCCGGATCGATGGCTTTTACGGTGGCGCGCACCCGCTGTACGTCCCAGTTCCGGCTCAGGCCCGAATGGTTGCATTGCAGCGCAGCCAAGGGTTGCAGGCCTGCGATCACGTCATTGGAGCCGGGGCAGGAAAGATAGGGCTCGGCGGCATCGATCAGCGTGACGTGAATATTCGCATCGAGCAGACGCAAATATCTGGCGGCCGTCGCGCCGCCATAACCCGCGCCGACCACCACCACCTTGGCCAGGCCTGACCGCCTGGAGCGCGTTGCGCAACCGGTAAGGCCCCAGGCGGCGAGGGCGGCCCCGCCTTTAAGAAAATCACGGCGCGAGGCGTTCATGGTTGTGGCTCCTCATCCGGCTCGCAGCACCGTTCTTGTTCCCCTTTCGTCTCCTGGGGAAGGGCCGGGGGTAACGGTGCGCGCGAGGTTGCATGGCCGGGGACGGTGCGCGCGCCATGATCGTTCTGCCAATAAACGGCCATCACGGCCAATTCCGCCTCGTTATAGCCACGCGCGATGCGATCCATGATGCCTGCGTGGCGCTGGCCGCTCTGGAAAGCGCGCATCGCGTTCAAAAAGCGCTCGGCCGGCATGCCGCGCAAATCCGGTACGCTGCCCGCGCCGTGACAGCCGGCGCAGGCAAATACCAGCGCGGCAGCGTCAAAATCGGTCGTTTCGGCCATGCCGATTCCACAAAAACCGCCCAGCAGCGCGGCGATGCACAACACGGATTTACTTGACATCGGATTGCTCGTCGTTACCCCACAGCCTGACAACATGCCATGCTCGCGCGGCAAAGTGAAGGGGGGCAGCCGTTCGATGTGGTTCAGGGCAAGGCATACCATGAACCTTTACCCGTTCCATGCCGCATCAGCCGGCCGTTTTCCACCAGTTTGCGGAAATGTTCTTTCAGTGTGTTGCGACTGGCGCCGGTCAGCCGCATCATGTCGCCCATCGTTACCCGCCCATGGTTGCGGGCATGGTCGACGATTTGCAGGGCCAACCCGGGGAGGGCCGCAACCATCAGCTTTTCACGTTCCACCTTGGCGACGAGGCGTTTCATCTGCTGATGCAAAGCGCGTAAGAAAAATCTTAGCCATGGCTGCCAGTCCGGTGCAGCGGTGCGGATCGTGCCTTGCGTTTGCCGCAAGGCGAGATAGTAGGATTCCTTGCTGTGCTCGATGACGCTCTCCAGTGAGCCATAGGGGACAAAGGCATAGCCCGCCTGCAACAAAAGCAGCGTGGTCAAAATCCGGCTCAACCGGCCGTTGCCATCCTGAAAAGGGTGAATTTCCAGGAACGCCACGACAAACACGCCAATGATCAACAAGGGATGCAGGCGGCCGGTACTGCGAGCCACGTTCAGCCAATCGACCAACTCAGCCATAAGACGCGGCGTATCGAAGGGCGTGGCCGTTTCAAACACGATGCCGATTTGCTGCCCGTGCTCATCGAAAGCGGCAACGCTGTTCGATGAGGTTTTGTAATCACCGCGATGCCATTCGTCCTTGTCGCTATAAACCAGAAGGTCACGGTGCAGTTGCCGGATGTGGTTCCCGGTTATCGTGATGTCCGCCCAAGCATTGAAAAGGGTATCCATCACTTCGGCATAACCCGCGACTTCCTGCTCGTCTCGCGTGGCGAAAGACTTGATTTCGAGATTGCCCAACAGGCGTTCAACTTCACGATCCGACAGCCGGCTTCCTTCAATGCGCGTCGAAGAGCCGATGCTTTCGATGGTCGCCACGCGGCGCAAGGCACTCAGGCGCTCGGGGGCCAAGGTACCCAGGGCGCGCCAGGCGCCTTTGAATTCATCGACTTCGGCGATAAGCGCCAGCAGTTCGGGTGTGATCTGGATGGTGTCGGTGTTCAACATGTCGGTATCCTGTAGCGCCATATTTACCCCCATAAACACCCATAAGTCAAAAGCCCTGGATTTTTCCCGTCGGCAACGGCTGCGAGTACTCACCCCTACGTCACCTTTGCCGTTCCCGCTGTGTTGAGTGACGACGAAATCCTTGGGGTATGCAAACGGTTTAAACCCCATCCCGCCCAGTGGGCGTTACGTCCAGCGCCCGGCTCATGGCATTCACCGCTGCTGGGTCTCCGGATAAATTGTAGAGAAAGCTACCGGAAATGTATTATTATCTACATATGAAAAACTGGTTGTTGCTCATACTTTCACTCCCCACCGCCAACGCCACGGTGCGCATGCGGGTCTGGCGTGCGTTGAAAGCCGTCGGCTGCGCTGTGCTGCGCGACGGCGTCTATTTATTGCCGCAGCGTGAGCCTCTGCGCGCACTGCTGGAGCAGCAGGCCGATGAGGTCAGCGCGGCGGGTGGCACGGCTTATGTTCTGTCTTTCGATACGGAAGACGCCGGACAGCAGCGGCGCTTTGCCGGCATGTTCGACCGCAGCGAGGACTACGCAAAATGGATGAGCGAGCTTACAGCGTTGGACGGTCGGCTCGCCACCGATGAACTCACGGCGCTGCAGCGGGCGTTCAAAGCGCTGCAACGCAATTTCGAGGCTTTGTCCGCCGTCGACTATCTGCCGGGCGCGGCGCGGCAGCAAGCGGCCCAGGCTCTGGCGGAGCTGAAGACCAGGCTGGCGGCGCTGTGCTCTCCCGGCGAGCCTCAAGCCGCAGCCGGGCAGATCGCAACGCTGGCGCGGGCTGCGTATCAGGGCCGGCGCTGGGCCACGCGGCAGCGCCCCTGGATAGACCGGCTGGCGAGCGCCTGGTTGATCCGCCGTTTCATCGATCCCCAAGCCGGCTTTTTGTGGCTGGCCGATCCGCAAGCCTGCCCAGCCGATGCCCTGGGATTCGATTTCGACGGCGCCGCTTTCACCCACGTCGGCCACCAGGTGACTTTCGAAGTGTTGCAAGCCAGCTTCGGTTTGCAGCAAGACGCCGCCTTGCAGCACCTCGGCAAAATCGTGCATTACCTCGACGTAGGCGGCATGCCGGTTGCCGAAGCGCCCGGCATCGAGGCCATCGTGCGCGGCATCGCCCAGCGCTCGACCGACGACGATGCCTTGCTGGCGGCGGCGGAAAAAATTTTCGACGACCTTTATCTAGCCTTTGCGGAGCAAAACCCATGACTTCGACGCCACAACAGCCTCCTCAACCAGTCTCGTTCGGCCAGGCTTTCCGCTATTGGCTCAAGCTGGGCTTCATCAGCTTCGGCGGCCCGGCGGGACAAATCGCCATCATGCATCAGGATCTGGTCGAGCAAAAACGCTGGATCTCCGAGCGGCGATTTTTGCACGCGCTCAATTACTGCATGCTGCTGCCCGGCCCCGAAGCCCAGCAACTGGCGGTATATATCGGCTGGCTGATGCATGGAAGCTGGGGCGGCATCGTGGCGGGCACGCTGTTTATCCTGCCTTCGCTGTGCATTCTCATCGGGCTGAGCTGGATTTACATGGCCTTCGGCCAGCTGCCCGTCGTCGCCGGCGTGCTGTACGGCATCAAACCGGCGGTGACTGCCATCGTGTTGTTCGCCGCTTACCGCATCGGTGCGCGCGCGCTGAAAAACTCGTTGCTGTGGTGCATGGCGGCGCTGGCGTTTTTGGCGATTTTCGTGCTGGCCGCGCCGTTTCCCCTGATCGTCGCCGTTGCCGCTCTGCTGGGTTTTATCGGCGGGCGCGTGGCGCCGGAAAAATTCGCCGTGGGCGGTGGGCACGGCGCCGCCAAGGACAATGACGGCCCGGCGTTGATCGGCGACCACACCCCCACGCCGGAGCATGCGCGCTTTTCCAGTAAGCGCTTGATGGCCGTCATCGTGGCGGGCTTGCTGCTGTGGAGCGGCGTGATCGGCTGGCTGTGCGCGCAGTACGGTTGGCACGGCGCTTTGACGCAGATGAGCTGGTTTTTCACCAAAGCGGCTTTGTTGACGTTCGGCGGCGCTTACGCGGTGCTGCCCTATGTCTATCAGGGCGCGGTGGAGCACTTTCACTGGCTCACGCCGCACCAGATGATAGACGGTCTGGCGTTGGGCGAAACCACGCCGGGACCGCTGATCATGGTGGTGACCTTCGTCGGTTTCGTCGGCGGCTGGAGCCAGGCGCTGTTCGGCGCGGACCAGTTGTTCATGGCCGGCGCCGTCGCGGCCGGCGTGGTGACCTGGTTTACCTTCCTGCCGAGTTTTTTGTTCATCCTGGCGGGAGGGCCATTGGTGGAGTCCACCCACGGCGATTTGAAATTCACCGCGCCGCTGACCGGCATCACCGCCGCGGTGGTGGGTGTGATATTGAACCTGGCGGTATTTTTTGCCTGGCACGTGTTCTGGCCGCAAGGCTGGGCCGGCAGCTTCGACGGCGTCGCCGCGCTGATAGGCGCCTGCGCCTTGCTGGCGCTGTTGCGCTACAAGGTCGGCGTCATAGCGGTGATCGGCGCTTGCGGCACAGCGGGATTATTGTTCACTGTCGGCCAGTAAGGCTGGAACGCATTGCCGCCAACGGCCATCGCGGCCTTTACCTGGCGCTGCCCAGCCTGACCACTATTTGGGAGCAATGCTTTTGCCGGTGCAGTTGGCGCAATTGCTGCTCACGGGCGAGAGTTCAACCGAGCAACTGATGACGGGCGTGCCTTGCACCCAGACGGGTATCAGGTTGCTGCCGTAATCCGGGCAAGGCGAAGGATTGGTACAGGCCGCACACACTTTGTCTCCGGGCAATAAACTGCTGGGACAGTTGCTGCGTACCACCTCGTAGATGCAGCGGGAGCCGCCTTTGGCGATGACGTCGCAATTGCCGCCCACCTCGTTTTCGAGGTGAAGGCTGAAACTGGAGCCGTTGATCACATCAAAGCGGGCGCTATGACCGCCCAGGCCGAACTGCTGTATGCCGGACGCCGTGGCTTGGGTATCGGACAGTATGGTGATGGGGATCGGCGGGTTGATTCCCAGGCCGGTGAGCTGCAATCCGCTGGGAGCCATGCGTAACCCGACTTTCAGATCGGGGTCGTCGCAATTACCGGTCAGCTTCAGTTGTTCCAGCAGAAACTGGTTGAAAAAACCGGTTTTGGTACAAACTTTTGCAGCGGCGTGGCTGGTTTGGGCGGTGGTCAATGCCAGCAGGCAAAGCATCAATACGGAAAGTTTTATCTTGAACATCGTTCCAACTCCTTAATGCTTATAGAAAAGGGAGGATAGCGACTTGACGGGCGCAGGCCCGTCGTGTCGGGATCATGCGCTTGAGGTTGGGCAGTGTCAATTGCCCGCAAAGTCGCGGAGGAAGAGCAGGTATCGATGAACCAGTTTTTCGTGACGGCGATTGCCGATACGGGAAGCGGAGCGTCAGAGGCTGCGTTCTCACGTGGAACGTGGGAACGCAGAGAAGGATAGAGCCGGTTGATGGGTTACGGCATCCCTGCCTTTATTCATCCTACTTGCCGTCTTTCAATTTGGCATGCGCCGTCGCCAAACGTGCCACGGGGACGCGCGGGGCGGAGCAGGATACGTAGTTCAGACCCACCTGGTGGCAGAAGCGGATGGAGGCGGGGTGGCCGCCTTGTTCGCCGCAGATGCCCACTTTGAGGCTGGGGTTGGTCTGACGTCCCAGTTCCACGCTCATTTTCATCAGCGTGCCGACGCCGTTGATGTCCAGCGCTTCAAAAGGATTGTCGTGCAGGATGCCGTTGTCGGTGTACAGCGGCAGGAACTTGTTTTCGGCGTCTTCGCGCGAGAACGAGTAGGTCGCCTGGGTCAGGTCGTTGGTGCCGAATGAGAAGAACTCGGCGATTTTGGCCAGTTCGCCGGCGCGGGTGCAGGCGCGCACGGTTTCTATCATGCTGCCGAATTTGAAGCTGAGTTTCAGGCCGTAGCTCGCTTCGATTTCGCTCTGGATTTTTTCCACCGAGCGGTGCACGCACACCAATTCCTGGGAAGTGATGACCTGCGGCACCATGATTTCCGGGTGCACCGGTATGCCTGCCTGCTGGCACTGGGCGGTCGCTTCCAGAATGGCGCGTATCTGCATTTCGTAGATTTCCGGGTAGGTAATCCCCAAACGCACGCCGCGATGGCCCAGCATGGGGTTGACTTCGTACAGCTCGCGCACTTTGCGCAGCATCTGCTCCTTGCGGTCGATGATGGCGCAGACCTGCTCTTCGGTGATGTTGTCGGCGGAGCCGGCCAGGTTGATGGCGCCGAACGCCGCCGTGCGGCCGCGCACCATGATGCGGTATTGCTCCAGCGCGCGCAGTTCGTCTTCCAGCTGGTGTTCGCTGGGCAGGAATTCGTGCATCGGCGGATCGAGCAGGCGCACGGTGACCGGGCGCGGCGCCATGATGGTGAAAATTTCCTTGAAATCCTCGCGCTGGATCGGCAGCAGCTTGTCCAGCGCCACCTGGCGCTCGGCGACGTTGTGCGCCAGGATCATTTCCACCACGATGGGCAGGCGTTCGCTGGCGTTGAACATGCGTTCGGTGCGGCACAGGCCGATGCCCATGGCGCCGTATTCCAGCGCTACGCGCGCGGTGGCCGGGGTGTCGGCGTTGGCCATCACTTTGAGCGAAGCCACTTCGTCGGCCCAGTTCAACAAGGTTTTCAGATCTTCGGAAAATTCCGGCTCGATGGTGGGGATTTCACCCAGGTAGACGTTGCCGTTGCTGCCGTCGATGGTGATGACGTCGCCTTCGCGCAGCACGACTTCGCCGATGGTGGCGCTGCGCGAGCGGGTGTCGACCTGGATGCCTTCGGCCCCGGCGACGCAGGCTTTGCCCATGCCGCGCGCCACCACCGCCGCGTGCGAGGTCTTGCCGCCGCGGCTGGTGAGGATGCCTTGCGCGGCAAAAAAGCCGTGGATGTCTTCCGGCTTGGTTTCTTCGCGCACCAGGATGACTTTTTTGCCGGCGCGGCCGAGGATTTCCGCCTGATCGGCGTCGAACACGCAGCAACCGCTGGCCGCGCCGGGGGAGGCCGGCAGGCCTTGCGCCAGCGGCTGTTGCTTGTGCTGGGGATCGAGGCAGGGGTGCAGCAGTTGTTCCAGCTGCGCCGGGTCGACGCGCAGCAGGGCGCGATCCTTGCCGATCAGGCCTTCTTTGAACATGTCCACCGAACTTTTCACCATGGCGGCGGCGTTCATTTTGCCGTTGCGGGTTTGCAGGCAGTACAGCACGCCTTTTTCGATGGTGTATTCGTAGTCCTGCACTTCCTGGTAGTGCTCTTCCAGCTTGTTGCGCAGTTCGACCAGTTGCCGGTACAAATCCGGCATTTCGTGTTCCATTTCGTGCACCGGCTTGGGCGTGCGGATGCCGGCCACCACGTCTTCGCCCTGGGCATTCACCAGGTATTCGCCGTACATTTCGTTGACGCCGGTACCGGGATTGCGGGTGAAGCCGACGCCGGTGGCGCAGTCGTTGCCCATGTTGCCGAACACCATGGTGACCACGTTGACGGCGGTGCCGTTGGCCATGTCCGGGGTGATGTGGAATTCGCGCCGATAGTCCACCGCGCGCTTGCCGGACCAGGAACCGAACACCGCTTTGATGGCGATTTCCAGCTGTTCGAACACGTCTTCCGGGAACGGCCGGCCCGTGTGTTTTTTGACCGCTTCCAAAAAGCGCTCGCTGGCGTCTTTCAGGTGCGCGGCGCTCAGGCCGATGTCGGCTTTCACCCCGGCCTGGCGTTTGATGGCGTCGAAGGCTTCGTCGAACAAGGCATCGGGCACGCCCAGCGCCACTTTGCCGAACAACTGGATAAAGCGCCGGTAAGCGTCGTAGCCGAAGCGTTCGTTGCCGGTCTGGGCGATCAGACCGGGCAGGGTTTTTTTATTCAGTCCCAGGTTAAGTATCGTGTCCATCATGCCGGGCATGGACATGGCCGAGCCGGAACGCACCGACACCAACAGCGGGTTGGATTCGTTGCCGAAGCCTTTGCCGGTTTTTTGCTCCAGGCCGACGATGTACTGGCCGACGGTTTCCAGCAAGCCGGGCGGCAGGCTGTGCAAGTCCAGGTATTCCAGGCAGGCGTCGGTGCTGATGACGAAGCCCGGCGGCACGTTCAGGCCGAACTGGGTCATTTCGCACAGGTTGGCGCCTTTGCCGCCCAGCAACTGTTTGTTTTTGCCGTCGCCTTCTTCGAAAGAGAATACGTATTTTTTGCTCATGGTGGGGGTTTCCTTGTGATAACTAAAAACTCTGCATTAAATATATGATTGCCATTTTCGTTGTCGCCAATAGCCAGGGCGGCGGCTATGGTGAGCAACAGCCAAAATCCGTATTTCTTCATGAGCTGCCATATAAATAACAGCATAGGGGAAATGATTCATGACGAAACGGCGTTTCCCATGACGCCATACTGTTCCCAGTAGCGGGTATTGCATCAGCAATTGGATCGAGTGTTCAAATTCCGTAAAAAACGCTTGTGAAAGCACTATGCCAACCTGCTCTTTGTAGTATTCAGCCGCTTCCCGAAGATCCTGCTCAGCATCAGGGTGCAGCAAATATCTCATTCAAACGCCGCTCTCAATCGCGCCAAAGCTTCAGCGCCCGGGAGCAGCGACACCGTTCCGTTTTCGATTTCAGCGTGACGTCTCTCAACTTCTTTAGCCCATGCGTTTTCACTATCCAGTTCGGAGTCGAGGCTTGCGATAAGTTTTTCAACAAGGTGAGCTCGTTGAGCAATAGACAAGCCTAGCGCCTCATTTTCAAGCACTTCAATATCGATGGACATCGCGGTCTCCTGGAGTGAGCTTTCAGGATGCGAAACAGGAACTTCTCTGGAGCGCGTAGAAGGCTGAGTTTCGACGACTCAACGCAGCCTTCTAAGGGCTATTTCACAATTGTTGCTTTAAAAATTAAACCAACCCGAACCAAACGCGGAAGCAAACACCAGGCTGACGATGCTCATCAGCTTGATGAGGATGTTCAGCGCCGGGCCGCTGGTGTCTTTGAACGGGTCGCCGACGGTGTCGCCAACCACGGCTGCTTTGTGGGAGTCCGAACCCTTGCCGCCGAACTCGCCGGTTTCGATCCATTTTTTGGCGTTGTCCCAGGCGCCGCCGGCGTTGGCCATCATCACCGCCAGCAGGAAACCGGAAGCCGTGGCGCCGATCAGCAGGCCCGCCAAGGCGACTTTACCCAGTACAAAACCGGTGGCCAGCGGCACGATCACCGCCAGTGAGCCCGGCAGGATCATTTCGTGCAAGGCGCTTTCCGCGCTGATGCCCACGCAGGTTTTGTAATCGGGTTTGCCGGTGCCTTCCATCAAGCCGGGAATTTCGCGGAACTGGCGGCGCACTTCCATGACGATCTGACGGGCCGCTTTGCCCACCGCCATCATGGTCAGGGCCGAGAACAGATAGGGCAGCATGGCGCCGATCAGGATGCCGGGCAGCATGGTCGGGCTGAGCAGGTTCAAATTGTCGATCTGGGCGGCGGACACGTAGGCCGCCAGCAAAGCCAGCGCGGTCAGTACGGCGGAACCGATGGCAAAGCCCTTGCCGGTGGCTGCCGTGGTGTTGCCCAGGCTGTCCAGGGCGTCGGTACGCAGGCGCACTTCGTGCGGCAGGTGGCTCATTTCGGCGATGCCGCCGGCGTTGTCCGCCACCGGGCCATAGGCGTCGGTCGCCAAGGTCACGCCCAGCGTGCTGAGCATGCCGACGCCGGACAGCGCCACGGCATACAGACCCGCCGCCAGCGTGCCGTCGGCTTTCATGCCCAGCCAGATGCTGAGCATGATGGCTACGGCGACGATCAGCACCGGCAGCACCGTGCTCATCATGCCTACCGCCAAGCCTTGGATAATCGTGGTCGCCGCGCCGGTCTGGGTGGCTTCGGCGATGCCTTGCGTCGGTTTTTCCGTGTAAGAGGTGTAGTACTCGGTGACGTAAGCGATAGCGTTGCCGGCGATCAATCCCGCCAGAATCACCAGCCAATAATTGAAGCTGACGCCGGACAGCAATACCGCGAACAAAGTCAGCCCCAACACCACGGCCGAAGCGCCCCAAATCGAGCGGCGCAGCGCGGTCAACAATTCTTGCAGCGTCGCTTTTTCGTCGATCTGGGCGACGTATTGCTTGAGAAACGTCAAAACGCGCAGGGCCATCGGCGCCCAGGAAGCGGGATGGGCGGCCAGCCAGGCATGGGCTTTTTTGTCCCATTCTTCGCCGATCACCATGTAAATGCCGAACAGGGAAGACAGGATGCCGACGGCGGCCACCAGGAACGGCAGGCCGATAAAGGCGGGCGCCACGTCGTTGGCCAGCGTGGCCCCCAGGGTGGCGGCGGCGATGATGGAACCGCTGTAGCTTTCGAACAGGTCGGCGCCCATGCCGGCCACGTCGCCGACGTTGTCGCCGACGTTGTCGGCGATCACCGCCGGGTTGCGTGGATCGTCCTCGGGTATGCCCTGTTCGACCTTGCCGACCAGGTCGGCGCCGACGTCGGCGGCCTTGGTGTAGATGCCGCCGCCTACGCGGGCAAACAGCGCGATGCTGCTGGCGCCGAAACCGAAGCCGGTGACGTAGGTCAGCTGGTGCGGGCTGCCGCTGAACAACAGGTAGAGCACGGTCATGCCGATCAGGCTGAAGCTGACCACCGACATGCCCATGATGGCGCCGCTGCCGAAAGCCACGCGCAAGCCTTCGTGCAGGCTGTGGCTGGCGGCGGTGGCGGTGCGCACGTTGGCGCGCACCGCGACGTACATGCCGAGATAGCCCGCGCCGGCCGAAGCCGTGGCGCCCAGGATGAATGAAAGCGCGGTCTGCCACTGTAAAAAGACCACGATGACCACGGCGACGATGGCGACGAACATGGCCAGAATGCGGTATTCACGCCCCAAAAACGCCGCTGCGCCTTCCTGAATGGCTTCCGAGATGGCGCGCATGGCGTCGGTCCCTTGCTCGTAACTCAATACGCGCTTGAATTGCCACAGGACGTACCAGACGCCGAGCAGGCCCATGAGCAGTGCGATAACTACCGATATAGATGCTTGTAACACGATACGTTTCTCCCCTTATAAGCCTAGGTTATTGTTGTTTGTCACTATATTGCTGCGAAGATCTTGTTTTTATATAAACTTTAGACTATTTTCAATTCTGCTGCTCCAGTAGCAATGTTTTGAGGCGTTCGACTTCAGCCAAGGCGGCTTCTTTTTCCTTTAACGCTGCTTGTTCACGCAATAACGCTTGCAGCTTTGCTTCCCTCTCTTCCTCCAACTCCAGTTGGATGGTGCGCTGTTGACGCAAATAATTCCGGCGCGCCTGATAGGCGTGGTAGTTGCGTTCTTTTTCGGAGAATTGGCTTAGGGTGCTCATGGCCTGCCTCATTTCGAAAATCAGGCATTCAACACTTTCGTCACCCGTTTTACGGCGGGATCGTCCTCGTTGCTCGTCACGCCGAAGTCCAGAATCTTCATCAACTTCAGCATATTGGTGTTGCTGCCGAGCACTTCGCCCTCCATCCTTTTCAGGCCGCGCGTTCTGGCGGCGTTGAGCAGTACGCCCATCAGTTTGGTGCCCAGGCCTTTGCCTTGCCAGGCGTCGCTGACCACCAGGGCGAATTCGCAGCTTTCGCCATCGGGATTGATGGCGTAGCGGCACACGCCCAGTTCCAATTCTTTGCCATTTTGTACGGTAACGGCGATTAATGCCATTTCTCTGTCGTAATCGATCTGGGTAAAGCGCGCCAGCATGGCCGGGGTCAGCTCGTGCAGGGTGGTCATGAAGCGGAAAAACCGGGATTCTTCCGACAGGCCACGCACAAACTCCTGTTCCAATTCGGCGTCTTCCGGCCGGATGGGGCGGATGATGATGTCGGTGCCGTCCGGCAGCTGCCACTGGCTGGTCAGGTGGGCGGGGTAGGGGTGTATCGCCATGTGTTCATACGGTGCGGCGGCGGTGGGCGCGTAATCCACCACCACCCGCGCATCCACCGCCAGCGCGCCGTTTTCGTCGACGATCAGCGGGTTGATGTCCATTTCTTTCAGCCAGGGTAGTTCACACACCATTTCCGATACGCGCAGCAGCACGTTTTCCAAAGCGGCGCGATCCACCGGCGGCATGTGGCGGAACGCGCCCAGCAGCTTGGCGATGCGGGTGGTGTCGATCAGGCTGTGAGCGAGAAAGTTGTTGAGGGGCGGCAGGGTGACGGCGCGGTCGCCCATGACTTCGACCATGATGCCGCCGGCGCCGAAAGTGATGATGGGGCCGAAAATCGGATCGTTGGTGACGCCTATCATCAACTCGCGTCCGTTGGGTTTTCTGATCATCGGCTGCACGGCGATGCCGTCGATGCGGGCGTTGGGCCGGTTTTTTTTCACTTCCGTCAGGATGTCGTTGTAGCCGGTGCGCACCGCGTGCGCATCGTTCAAGCCCAGCTTGACGCCGCCGGAATCGGATTTGTGGGTGATGTCGGGCGAATTGACCTTGAGCGCGATCGGAAAGCCGAACTGCTCGGCCAGCATCAGCGCTTCGTTGGGACTGCGGGCGATCATGGTGCTCGCCACCGGGATGTGAAACGCGGCCAGCAGCGCCTTGGACTCCATTTCGTTGAGGATGCGGCGGCGTTCGGACAACGCCGACTCGATCAGCATGCGCGCGCCTTCCACGTCCGGCTCGTCGCGCTGGCTCAACGGCCCCGGCGTTTGCAGCAGCAATTTCTGGTTCTGGTGATAGGCGGCGATGTAGGAGAACGCGTCCACCGCCGGCTCCGGGGTGCGGAACGTGGGAATGCCGGCCTGAATGAAGGCCTCTTGTCCTTCCTTGATTTGCGTATCGCCCATCCAGCAGGTCAACAGCGGCTTGGGATACTGGGCGGCCACGGCGCTGACGGCTTGCGCGACTTCCAGAGGGCGCGTCATGGCTTGCGGGGTGAGGATCACCAGCACGCCGTCCACGCCGCCATCCTCCATGCAGGTTTCCAGCGCCTGCCGGTAGCGTTCGGGCGTGGCGTCGCCGATGATGTCCACCGGGTTGCCGTGCGACCAGGTGGACGGTAAAAAACCGTCCATTTTTGCCAGGGTTTCCGGCGCGAGTTCGGCCAGGGAGATATTGCGGTCGGCTACCTGATCCGCCGCCATCGCGCCGGGTCCGCCGCCGTTGGTGATGATGGCCAGCCGGTTGCCGGTGGGCCGTTGCCGATAAGCCAGCGCCTGGGCGGCGGTGAACATCTGCGCGATGGTTTTTACCCGCACCACGCCGGCCCGGCGCAACGCGGCGTCGAACACGTCATCCGCTCCCACCAGTGCTCCGGTGTGCGACACGGCGGCTTTGGAACCGGTCAGGTGGCGGCCCACTTTGACGCCGATCACCGGTTTGACCCGGCTGGCGGCGCGCAGCGCGGAGACAAAGCTGCGCGATTGGTGGATGCCTTCGATGTACAGCAGAATGCTGTCGGTTTTGGGATCGGACACCAGATAGTCCAGCACCTCGCCGAAATCGATGTCGGCGGAAGTGCCCACCGACACCACGCTGGAAAAACCCACGCCGGCCGCGTCCGCCCAGTCCAGAATGGCGGTGCACAAAGCGCCGGATTGCGACACCAGCGCCAGATTGCCGGGCCGGGCATCGCCCTTGTAAAAGGTCGCGTTCAGGCCGATGCTGGGGCGCATGATCCCCAGGCAGTTCGGACCCAGCAGGCGCACGCCGTAAAGCTTGGCGGTATCGGTCAAGGTTTTTTGCAGCGCCGCGCCTTTCGGGCCGATTTCGCTGAAGCCGGCGGAGAGCACTACGGCGGCTTTGATGCCGTGCTTGCCGCAGCTTTCGATGATGGCGGGGATGGACGCGGCGGGTGTGACGATCACCGCCAGCTCTATGGGCTGGCCGATTTCTTCCAGATCGGCGTAAGTGGGTTTGTCCTGGATGGTCGGACGTTTGGGGTTGATGCCGTATACCTCGCCCTGAAATCCAGCCAAAAGGTTCTGGTAAACGATGGTGCCTACCGCATCTTCGCGATTGCTGGCGCCGAATACGGCGACCGACTTGGGTGAAAACAAGGTGCTGAGATAGTGTTGACCCATGGGCTGTAACTTTTACTCTGGTGATTGCGGAAGCCGTTCACGCCTATTCTGGCGTGGAAATGTGACAGATTGTAGAGCAGAACCGTCATGTCCGCTGAGCTACGGGCCGGCATCGCCTTTCCCCACCTGGGCGATTCCACTACAATAACGCGCTTCCCCCCATCCGGCTCGTCGCAAGCATGCTGTCTTGGCACTATGAGCAATACCGTGTTTTTCGTCCCGGTTGCCTACGGACGAAACGCGCCGGCTCAGCGATTTGACGCCAATATCCAGGCAATAACAATATCATTCGGAACAAGCGTATGGATTCAACCCCCAGGCAGACGCCGGAAGGCGCTTTGCTGCTGAGCGAACAAGTAAAACGCGCGTTGCAGAGTTATTTCACCCAGTTGGATGGTTTTCCGGTCAACGATCTGTATGCCATGGTGATCCGTGAAGTGGAAAAGCCATTGTTGCTGACCGTGCTGGAGCAGGCCGGTTACAACCAAACCAAAGCCGCACAAATGCTGGGCTTAAGCCGCAGCACGTTACGCAAAAAAATGGCCCAGTTCGGGCTGGAGTAAAGAGCATCCCATGAGCAATCCCATCAAAATCCAGCGCGCCTTGATCAGCGTTTCCGATAAAACCGGCGTCGCCGATCTGTGCCGCGCCTTGCGGCAATTCGGCGTCGAAATTCTATCCACTGGCGGCACCGCCAAGTTGTTGGCCGCCGAAGGCGTGCCGGTGCGCGAAGTGTCCGACTACACCGGTTTTCCGGAAATGATGGATGGACGCCTCAAAACCCTGCATCCCAAAATTCACGGCGGCATTTTAGGACGCCGCGGCGTCGACGAAGCGGCCATGGATGCCCACGGTATCGACCCCATCGATTTGGTGGTGGTGAATCTCTACCCGTTCGAGCAAACCGTCGCCGACCCGGCGTGCACGCTGCAACACGCCATCGAAAACATCGATATCGGCGGACCGACCATGGTGCGGGCGGCGGCCAAAAATCACGACGCTGTCGCCATCGTGGTCGATCCCGCCGACTATCCGGCGCTGCTGGCGGAAATGCAGGCCGGCCAGGGCGCTTTGAGCGCCGCAACCCGCTTCAATCTGGCGGTCAAAGCTTTTCAACATACTGGGCACTACGACAGCGCCATCGCCGCCTATCTGGGCAGAACCACCCGTTTCCCCGAGCAGTTGAACCTGTCTTTCCGTCTGGCGCAGGCCATGCGCTATGGCGAAAATCCCCACCAGCAAGCCGCCTTTTACGTGGAGGGCGGCGCGCCTGCCGGCAGCATCGCCGCCGCCCGCCAATTGCAGGGCAAGGAACTGTCTTACAACAATATCGCCGATGCCGATGCGGCGCTGGAATGCGTCAAGGCATTCCCGGAATGCCCGGCCTGCGTCATCGTCAAGCACGCCAATCCCTGCGGCATCGGCTTGGGCGCCGATCTGCTGGAAGCTTACAACAAAGCCTATGCCACCGACCCGACTTCGGCCTTTGGCGGCATCATCGCTTTCAACCGTCCGCTGGACGCGGCCACGGCCCAGGCCATCGTTGGGCGCCAGTTCGTGGAAGTCATCATCGCGCCGGCCATAGCCCAGGACGCGCTGGCCGCGCTGGCCGCCAAACAGAACGTGCGCGTATTGGAATGCGGCCAGTGGCCGGCGGAGCAGGAGGATGCGCTGGATTTCAAGCGCGTCAACGGCGGTTTGCTGGTGCAGGAACGGGACGATGGTTTTGTCAGGCGCGAGGATATCCGCGTCGTCAGCCGCCGCCAGCCCAGGCCGGAAGAACTGGAAGACCTGTGGTTTGCCTGGCGCGCGGCCAAATTCGTCAAATCCAACGCCATTGTTTACGCCAAAAACCAGCAAACCATCGGCGTGGGGGCAGGGCAGATGAGCCGGGTGTATTCGGCCAAAATCGCCGCACTCAAAGCCGGTGACGAAGGCTTGCCGGTAGCCGGATCGGTGATGGCGTCGGACGCTTTTTTCCCGTTTCGCGATGGCATCGATTCCGCCGCCGCCGTGGGCATCGTCGCCGTGATTCAGCCGGGTGGTTCGGTGCGTGATGAAGAAGTGATCGCCGCGGCGGACGAGCACGGCATGAGCATGGTGTTTACCGGGATGCGGCATTTCCGGCACTAAAAAAAGGGCAATGCTTCATGTCATGGCGGAAGCATTGCCCCGAGATGTGAACTCAAGCCTTTTCGTTCACCAAACCGCCGCGTTCATCAGCGGCGGTTTGTTTGATCAGACCTGCTGCCATCGTGGCATATTCCAGAGGAATCGGATGGGAACGCCCACCTGATTTGTCGGTGATGCGGGCGCCCAGTCCTTCAGGACCGAGATCCAGCTCAATCCGCAAATCGTGTGCCAACCCCAGCACCGCCGAATTGATTTCGTTCACGACGCTGACGAGTTGAGGTCTGACCGAGTTGGATTTGACCTGCGAATGCCCTTCCGCGCCCGATTCAACCACCACCGGTTCGTTGGCTAACCGGTGGTAGGAGAGCCGGGGCATGGGGCTGATAGCACTCAGTGAGTTAACCATAACCTGTTACCTCCCTTCCTTTGCGCTTGTACCATCGGAGTAGATGGTATTGTTACGGATTGGAGGCTTTATCAATGTCCAATCCACTTTCTTTAGCGACAAATAAAGCCCGGACTTTACAGGCACCAGGAAGCCGTCATCAGGCCGCTTTGCTGGCGAACGCTCACGCCTTGCGGTAGTCTTTGCGCTCTGCCGTTGCTCAAATCGGGCGCTTTTTCCGTTGCTGTGATATCCAATTAACCATGAATGCTGTTTCTGCAAGCGCCCCGCCCCGCCGCCGGTTTCCACAGGCCTTAACCCATCCTCTGCGTAGCGGCTGGGCCGTGCTGGACCGCATGATTACCTTCGAAGTGTTGCAAACCATGCTGGCCGTGCTCGGCGTGCTGGTGCTGATCATCGTCAGCAAGCGTTTTTTGCGCATTTTGGCCCGGGCCATCGAAGGCGACGTCAGCGGCGAGGCCATTTTTTTGCTGTTGGGGCTGAAAACGGCGACCGCCGCCATTCATTTGCTGCCGTCGGCGGTTTTTTTGGCGGTGCTGATTACCCTGGGGCGCATGTACCGCGATTATGAAATGCCGGTGCTGGCGGCGGCGGGTGCCGGTCTCGCCAGGCTGTACCGCGCCGTGCTGGTGTCGGTGTTGCCGATGACGCTGCTGGCCGGCGTGCTGGCCTTGCTGGTGCTGCCCTGGACCGAACAGCAGACCCGCAGACTGTATGAAATCGAGGGCAGAACCGCGGATATTCGCGGCATCAAGGAAGGCAAGTTTGCCGAGTCCAGCGACGGCAGCACGGTGTTTTATGTGGAGGAATATAAAGACCGCGAACGCATGCATAATATTTTCGTGCAAAGCCGGGAACACGGCAGGCAAGGCATCGTTTCTTCCGATGCCGGGTATTTGAAAAATACCGAAAAAGGCGAGCAGTTCATTATTTTGCAAAAAGGCACGCGCTATGACGGCAATCCCGGTACGGCGGCATTTGTCGTGACGGAATTCGACGAATACGGCGTCAAGATCAGCGGTAAAGTCAAGGATGACGAAAAAGTGACCGAACAAAGCGCGAAAAGCAGTTCCGAGCTGATCGTTTCTTCTTTGCCGCGCGATATTGCCGAATATCAAAAGCGTCTGGCCATTCCGCTGGGCGTGCTGATGCTCAGCCTGTTGGCCGTGCCGTTGTCGCGCCTGGCGCCCAGGGCCGGCGTGTACGGCAATTTATTTGCCGCGTTTTTTATTTATATCGCTTATGAAAATATACAGCGCGTCATGCAGGGCCTGGTTATCGGCGCCAAGGTGCCGCATTGGTTGGGATATAGCGGCGTTTATCTGTTGATGGCATTGGTGACCTGTCTGTTGCTGGTGCGGGCGCTGGGTCATCGCTGGGTGATGCAGGTGATGCGGGGCTGGGTCGGCCGATGAAGGTATTCAACCGCTATATCGGCTGGGAAGTCATCAAGGGTGCGGCGGTGGCCGTGCTGGTGTTGTTGTCGTTGCTGAACTTTTTTTCGTTTACCGACGAACTGGGGGATTTGGGCAAGGGCGGCTATCACTTGAAGCAGATTTTTTTGTATTTACTGCTGATGTCGCCGCGCAATTTTTACGAACTGATGCCGCCGGCGGCGCTGATCGGCAGTCTGTTTACCCTGGGCGCCATGGCGAATCATCAGGAACTGGTCGCCATGCGCGCCGGCGGCGTATCCATCCGCGCCATCATCTGGGCAGTGATGCGCGCCGGTTTGTGCTTGGTGGCCGTGGCCTTGCTGGTCGGCGAGTTCATTGCGCCCAAGGCTGAGCAGGAGGCGCAGATGTTTCGCGCCACCGCCCAGCAAAAGCGCGTGGCGATGCGCACCGAGCACGGCTTGTGGCTGCGCGATCAAAACACGTATATCAATATCCGCCAGATCGGCAGCATGGATGCATTGGCCGACATCAATCTTTACGAAATGGACGACAAGCAGCATTTGGTGCGGGCGGTGCACGCCGACAAGGCTGTTTACGACAATGCCGGGCGCTGGCACTTGCGCGGCATCAGCCGCAGCGAGTTGCTGAAAGACCGGGTAAACGTAACGACCACCGACGAGGCGGAGTGGGGTTCGCTGCTGGACCCCGCCTTGCTCAGCGTGGTGGTGATCAACCCGGAGAACCTGTCCATCAGCGATTTGCTGCGCTATATCGTGCACATGCGCAACAACAGCCAGAATACCCAGCCTTATGAACTGGCTTTGTGGGGCCGCCTGGTGACGCCGGTATCGACGCTGGTGATGTTGTTCGTGGCGGTGCCGTTTATTCTCAATATTCGCGCCAGGGTCGGCGTGGGGCAGCGCATCGTGCTGGGGACTTTGATCGGGCTGGGCTTCAACCTGTTCGACAAGATTTTTTCCCATTTGGCTCTGATTTACGAGCTGAATCCTTTTTTCGCGGCCGTGTTTCCGACCGGGACGGTATTCGTCATCGCCTGGTGGTATTTTCGCAAGACTTTTTAATTTTAAGCCATGACTGATGTATTAATTATCGGCGGCGGCGTGGCCGGATTGCTGACGGCGCGCGAATTGCTGCTGGCCGGCGCGCGCGTCACTTTGCTGGAGCGCGGCCTGCTGGGCAGCGAATCGTCCTGGGCCGGCGGCGGCATACTGTCGCCTTTGCATCCCTGGCACGAAGCCGCAGCCATCAATCGCTTGTGCCGCTGGAGCCAGGCGCATTATTCCGCCTTGATGCAAGCGCTGTATGAACACAGCGGCACGGACCCTGAGTGGTGGAACTGCGGCAGCCTGTATCTGGACATGGACCCGGTTGAGTGCGGCCAAGCACAGCAATGGCTGCAACAGAACGCCGTGGAAAACGTGGTGGTGGACGCCGCCGCCGTGGCGGCCATGGAACCGGGGTTGCGGGCGGGGCAGGGCAGCAGTTTATGGTTGCCGGGGATAGCCCAGGTGCGCAATCCCCGCTTGCTGAAAGCGCTGATCGCCGACGTGCGGCAACGCGGCTTGACCATCATGGAGGGCGCCGGGGTCGAAGCGCTGAAGCTGGCCACAGGGCGGGTGCTGGGCGTCGAAGTGGCCGGCCGCTTGTGGTCCGCCGAACGCTACGTGGTGACGGCGGGAGCCTGGTCCGAAGGGCTGTTGCAGTTTTTGCGCGTAGCGCCGGTCAAGGGCCAGATCGTGTTGTTTCAGGCGCATCCGGGCTTGTTGGGGCGCATCGTGCTGGCCGATGGCCATTATTTAATACCGCGCCGTGACGGCCACATACTGGCTGGCAGCACGGTGGAGCAGGCCGGTTTCGATAAAAGCCTGACCGATCAGGCGCTGGAAGAACTCAAAGCATTTGCGCTGGCGACCTTGCCCGCGCTGGCCGCTTGCACTATCGAGCGGCAGTGGGCCGGTCTGAGACCAGGGACGGCCACCGGCATTCCTTACATCGGCGCGCACCCTGAGTATGCCAATCTGTATTTCAACTGCGGCCATTTCCGCAACGGCCTGGTGATGGGGCCGGCTTCGGCGCGGCTGGTCGCCGATTTGCTGTTGCAGCGCGAGCCCATCGTACCGCCTGAGCCATACGGTTTGAGCGAGCCGCATTGATCCTGATTGTGTAGGGTACGCTGTGCGTACCATGGTTCGAAGCGTTGCGGGCGCCATTGCATCGGTCCCGTTTTTTGGAACAGCTGGCGGTTGCCTTGTGGGGGAGCATGGTACGCACAGCGTACCCTACATCATAATTGCACCATGGTTTGTCATCACGCCCCCCACACCTGAATCATCCGTCCTTCGTGGCTTTCCGTTTTTTGCCAGATTTTTTCGTCCCAGGCCGCATCCGGCCTCCGGTCGAATATGATCAAGTGCGCTTCCGCCGCCCCGCAACGGTCGGCATAGTCGGCGGTCTGCGCCAGACCGTCCGCCAATGTTTGTTGCATTGATTTATGCAGCAGCTTCAGTTCTATCACCACCCGCTGCACCGGGCCGTGGTAGCCCTGCGCCTGATCCAGCGGCCATTCCAGCAGCAAATCGGTGCGGCGCCGGCCCAGGCCGTACTCGCGGTTGATGCGTCCGCCGCCGTTCACTACCCGCTGTAAAAATGCCTGTAACAACAATTGCGGCCCGGCTTCTTTGTAGTCGAAGCGCTCCAGCCAGGCGTCGGCGTGTTCGCGGAAAAACTGCTGGAATGCCGCCAGCAACTTGGGCATGTCCAAACGGTGCTCCGGCGTCACGTACCAGGCTTGCTCGTAGGGCAATACCACTTGCACCGTCCAGGTCAGTTCGCGCGGGATGGTTTCCCGGTATATGCGGTTGGCGATGCGGATTTGCGGGCGCGTGGCGATCAGGCCCAAATCTTCCACGTACTGCATGTCTTCCTGCGGTAACTGGTCTTCCACCGCTTCGCCGCGCATCAACTCCGCCACCACGCGGTGCACCCGCGGTTCGCGCAGCTTGTCGATCAGCTGGTCCAGATGGGTGGCGCGCGATTGGATCAGCCGCTCGCGTGCGGCGCTGTAGTGCTCCAGGGTGATGGGGATGCCGCGGTCGCGCGCCGTTTTGTCTTCCCAGGTCAGTTCATAGCCCATGGCGTTGACCAGCCAGGGTTGGCCCTGGGTGTCTTCCCACAGTTCGTCGAATATTTCCGGCGCAAAAGTCTGGCCGGTATCCGTCGTGTGCTGTTGAAACAGGTTCTCCGCTTCCGCCCGGCTGAAATTGCCCAGGCGCAGCGATTTGGTTTTGATGTTGAAGGCCGAACCGCCGGTGATGATTTCTTTATCTTTGGTGTGGATGCGGTAGTCGCGCACGTCGCGCACGCCGCACAGGATCACCGATTGCGGAAAAGCCGCCGGGCGCTGGGGATAGCCGGCGCGAAGTTGGCGCAGCACGGAAATCAGGGTGTCTCCCACCAGCGCATCGATTTCGTCCAGCATCAGTATCACCGGTTTAGCGCTTTCTTGTGCCCAGCGGCTCAAAAAGCCGACCAAAGCGAAAGCTGCCGAGGACTCATTCAGCACTTCACGCTTCCATGTCTTGAAACGGGTGTCTCGCAAATAAACCTGGGCGGACTGGGCGATGCTGTCCATGACCGTTTCTATCCCTCTGTCCACGTCGCTGCGTACCGCCTGGGCCGCTTCGATGTTGGCGTACAGCGCCTGATAACGGCCTTGGGCGTTCAAGTGGTGCATCAAGGCCAGCAGGCAGGAAGTCTTGCCGGTTTGCCGGGGGGCGTGCAGCACGAAATAGCGCTGCTGGTCGAGCAGCGCTTCCACGTCCGGCAAATCCAGACGTTGCAGCGGGTCGATCATATAGTGCTGGCCGGGGACGGATGGGCCGGCGGTGTTGAAATAGCGCATGGGGATTTATTACCTTCTTCATCCAAAAAATGATCAGTTTTTTCCGGCCAGCCTATTGTGTAGGGTACGCTGTGCGTACCTTTCGGAGCCTGAAGGTACGCACAGCGTGCCCTACAATCATTGTATAACGGCAAGCGCCGCGCTCGGCAGCGAGATAAAATGCCCCTCCCGTTCCTGCCTGGTAGCCCATGACCCCCATCTATCCTTTCAGCGCCATCGTCGGTCAGGACGCCCTGAAAACCGCTTTGCTGCTGTGCGCGATCAATCCCGGCATCGGCGGCGTGTTGATCCGGGGCGATAAAGGCGTCGCCAAGAGCACCGCCGCGCGCGGGCTGGTGGAACTGCTGCCGGCCATCGCCACGGTGCAGGGTTGCCGCTTCAACTGTCCGCCCGGCGCGGCGGCGGCTGTGTGCGATCATTGCCGCGACCTGAAAGCCGTGCCGATATCCAAGCCCGTGCCGTTTGTCGAGCTGCCGCTGGGCGCCACCGAAGACCGGGTGCTGGGCAGCCTGGATTTCGAACGCGCGCTCAAGGAAGGCCGGCGCGCGTTTCAGCCCGGCCTGCTGGCGTCGGCGCACCGCGGCGTGTTGTACATCGACGAAGTCAATCTGTTGGGCGATCACCTGGTGGACGTGCTGCTGGACGTGGCTGCCATGGGCGTCAACACCGTGCAGCGCGAAGGGCTGGCCATCAGCCATCCGGCTCGGCTGACGCTGATCGGCACCATGAACCCGGAAGAAGGCGAGCTGCGCCCGCAATTGCTGGATCGCTTCGGTCTGATGGTGGACGTGACCGCGCCCAAGGAGGCGGCGGTGCGCGCCGAAGTGGTACGGCGCCGCATCGCGTTCGAGAGCGACGCGGCGTTGTTTCGCAGCAGTTGGCAGGCGGCGCAGGACGTTTTTCAACAGCGCGTGGTGGCGGCCCAGCAACGGCTGCCTGAAGTGAGCCTGTCCGATGAACTGCTGGAACTGATCAGTGCGATTTGCTGCGAATTCGAAGTGGCCAGCCTGCGCGCCGATCTGGTCATCCACCGCACGGCGCGCACCCTGGCGGCGCTGGAAGGCCGCGGTGAAACCACCTTGGCGGACGTCAAACAAGCCGCGCAACTGGCGTTGCCGCACCGCCGCCGGCGCACGCCGTTCGACGAGCCCAGCCTGGACACCCAGCGCCTGGACAACATGCTGGATGAGCGTCAACAGCCCGCGCCGCCCGAAGCATCGCCGGGCGAAGCGCCGCCGCCCGCAACAGCCGACGAGGAAACCGACAGCGATGCCGGCGGCAGCCAGGTGTTCGACGGCAACGCGCAGGCGGCACCCAGCCTGCGCTTGAGCCAGCGACTATCGCAGGCGACCGATGGCCGGCGCAGCTTGGCGGCCTATGCGCCGCGCGGCGGCCAGGTGCGCAGCGTACCGAATGAAAATCCCGGCCGCCTGGCGCTGGATGCGACGCTACGCCACAGCGTCACCCGTACCGGTGGCCGCCTGGACGTGACCCGCGCCGATCTGCACGAAAAAGTCACCAGCGGCAAAACCGGGGCATTCATTTTATTCGTGGTGGACGCCTCCGGTTCGGTGGCGGCGCGGCGGCGCATGGAGTTGGTGAAAGGCGCGGTGCTGGCCTTGTTGGGCGATGCCTACGTACAGCGCGACACGGTGGGCGTGATCGCGTTTCGCGGCGCATTGGCCGAGCAACTACTGGCGCCCACCCGCAGCGTGGAGCAGGCCGAGCGCTGTTTGCGCGAACTGCCCTGCGGTGGCCGCACGCCGTTGCCGCACGCATTGGCGCTGGCCGAGCGGGTGCTGGCGCAAAATCGCGACGAGCGCGCCCCGCTGCTGGTGGTGCTCAGCGATGGCCGCGCCAACGTGGCGATGGGGGCGGGCGATGCCTGGGAAGAATCGCTGATGGCGGCGAAAAAACTGGCCCAGCGCGGCGTCACGGCATTGGTGATAGACAGTGAAACCGGCGTGCCCCGTCTGGGGCGGGCGCGGCTGTTGGCGGAGGCATTGGGCGCGCCGTGGCTGGGATTGGATGGTTTGTCCACCCAGTCGTTGCTGTTGGCGATTCGGAATGCGGGGAAATGACAATAGCGTAAGGGGATGCAGTAAACCCCGGAGGGGTTTCAGCCATTAGCCGGGGGGCTGAGCGACAGCGATACCCCCGGATGTGGATTTTGACATGAGCCGTTCGATCCTGGAGGGGCCGCAGAGATTCTGGCTTTATAGAAACCCCGGAGGGGTTACAGCCATTAGCCGGGGGTTGAGCGATAGCGATACCCCCGGATGCGGGGTTTGATATGAGCCATTCGACCCCGGAGGGGTCGCAGAGATATACCTTAACAAAAACAAACGTAAACATATCATGGCATCCACGTACCTGAGTTTGCATTACCACATCGTGTTCGGCACAAAAAACCGCGCACCGATGATTGATGCGGAATGGCGTCCACGGTTATACGATTATCTCGGCGGAATTATCCGCAAGCTGGGTGGGTTTTCAGAATGCATTGGTGGCATAGAGGATCATGTGCACTTGCTGGTGTCTTTGAAGGCCACGCATAGTCTGGCGGATTTGGTGCGGGAATTGAAGAAGGCTTCTTCCGTGTGGGTTCACGATGCCCTGGGAGAAAAGCAATTTGCATGGCAGGAAGGGTATGCGGCTTTTACGGTGAGTGCGTCCATGCTGGATACGGTACAAAAATATATTACCCATCAGGAACAACACCATCGCGTTAAATCGTGTCGCGAGGAGTTGGTTGAAATTCTGGAGAAATCTGGCGTTGATTACAATCCAGACTATTTATAGGTGCCGGAATTAGTCAAGATACACAAAAACGTTGGGTTCATAAGGCAGTGTGTGATGCCATACAAACTGTCAGCAATCTCATAATACATTTGCCATGGGAACAGAAACCGGAAAAACCCCGGAGGGGTTAAAGCCATTAGTCCGGGGTTGAGCGCAGCGACACTCCGGGTTGGGTAGCGATTTGACCCATTCGACCCCCTGGAGGGGTCGCAGAAACTCCGGCTTCGTGGCAGACTGCGACCCCTCCAGGGTCGTTGGCTCCCTATCGATATCAACCGGG
>SCQD01000195.1 GCA_004299145.1 Methylococcaceae bacterium
CCACGCCGCTGATATCGCCGTTGGCGTATTGAATTTCGATGGAGTCGGTTTCTTCGTCGTTGGCGACCACGCGAAAGCAGCGCTCGCTGGCCGGATCTTTGTACCATTGACCAAGAAGGGGGAGTTCGGTGCTGGACATGATGTGAATATTCCGTACTGGTTAATGGGTGTAACGGCGTGTGCCGCCTGAAATTTTTGTTGTCGATACCGTCTCGGCATCACGGGCCGGGCGCGTTGGCGCCAGGTTGGTGTTATCATAGTCGGTAAGACCATATGGTTGAAACAGAAGACAGTTTATTCAAACGTCGGGATGAACTATGCAAGTACCTCTTGAGATTACCTTTCGCGGCCTGCCCCATTCGGATGCGGTGGAAGCCAGGATTCGTGAAAAAACCGCCAAGCTAGAGCAGTTGTGCGACAACATTATCAGCTGCAAAGTGGTCGTGGAAGCCGAACACCATCATCAACACCAAGGCAATTTGTTCCATGTCCGTATTGACCTCAGCGTGCCGCAAAAGCATATCGTGGTCAGCCGGGATCATCACGACAAACAGGCTCATGAAGACGTTTACGTCGCTTTGCGCGATGCCTTCGAGGCAGCCAAGCGTCAACTTGAAGCCCATAATCATCGCAAAGACTGAGCCAGCCCTGGGCTGATCCTCGGTTTGGTGTGGATGTAGTGAAAAGGCCCGCAACAGCGGGCCTTTTTGTTGACTACGGAAAGGGGATGGTCTTTGACCGGCCACCTTCCTTTGTCGCAAATCCTACAGCGGCACTGGGTTTGTCGCTATCCCCGCGCGTCATTCGACGATGCGCCACCCATAATCCCCTTTTACTTCAATAGGTTATCCAGCGCACACAACATGGCACGCGGGTTGCGATGCTCTTGGCAAACACACTGCCGCAACGGCAGTTTTCTTCCCCGCCTGATTTATCGAGGTTACCGCCATGTGGGATTACTCCGAAAAAGTGAAAGAACATTTTTACAACCCCCGCAACGTCGGCGCGCTGCCAGACGCCAACGGCGTGGGCGACGTGGGCTCGCTCAACTGCGGCGACGCGCTGCGGCTGAGCATCAAAGTCAACCCGGAAACCGAAGTCATCGAAGCGGCCACGTTCCAGACCTTTGGCTGCGGCTCCGCCATCGCTTCTTCATCCGCGCTGACCGAGATCATCAAAGGCTTGCCGCTGGATGAGGCTTTGAAAGTCAGCAACCAGGACATCGCTGATTATCTGGACGGCCTGCCGCCGGAAAAAATGCATTGCTCGGTGATGGGACGCGAGGCGTTGCAGGCCGCCGTGGCCAATTATCGCGGTGTGGAATGGAAGGACGACCACGAAGAAGGCGCGCTGATCTGCAAGTGCTTTGCCGTCGACGCGGTGATGATCGAAGAGACCATCCGCGCCAACAATCTGCGCACCGTACAGGACGTGGCGCACTACACCAAGGCCGGCGGCGGTTGCGCAGCCTGTCACGAAGGCATCGAAGAAGTGCTGACCCGCGTGTTGGCCGAACAAGGCATTACTTTCGACCCGGAAGCCGTCTCCAAGGTCGACCAACCGGAACCCTTGCCCATCGCCGCCACCATCAAACCGGCCGGCAAGCTGACGACGGTGCAGCGCATCCACCGCATCGAACAAATCATCGATTCGATCCGCCCCAATCTGCGCATGGACGGCGGCGACTGCGAACTGGTGGAGGTCGACGGCAACATCATTTACGTCAACATGGTCGGCGCTTGTGCCGGCTGCGGCATGGCGGCCATGACCATAGGCGGCATTCAGCAGCGCTTGATGGAGGAACTGGGCGAGTTCATCCGCGTGATACCGGCCGAGCACATGCAGCACCCTCACCCCAACCCTCTCCCAAGGGGCGAGGGAGCACAACGTGCGCCGGTCGAACAGAGGAGAGCCGCTCATGGCTGACATCTACCTCGACAACAACGCCACCACCGCCTGCGACGCCAAAGTCGTGGAAGCCATGCTGCCCTATTTTCTGGAGCAGTTCGGCAACCCTTCGTCCATGCACAGCTTCGGCAGCGGCGTGGGACGCGCCTTGAGCAAGGCGCGCAAACAGGTGCAGGCCTTGCTGGGCGCTGAACACGATTCGGAAATCATTTTTACCTCCTGCGGCACGGAATCCGACAACACCGCCATCCTGTCGGCGCTGAAGTGTTTTCCCAACCGCAAGGAGATCATCACCACGGCGGTGGAACACCCGGCGGTGCTGGCGCTGTGCACCCAGCTAGAAAAAGAGGGTTACACCATTCACCGGCTGGCGGTGGACGGCAAAGGCCGGCTGGACCTGGACGAATATAAAAAGCTGCTGACGCCCAACGTCGCCATCGTGTCCGTCATGTGGGCCAACAATGAAACCGGCACGCTGTTTCCGGTGCTGGAAATGGCGGAGCTGGCGCACGCCGCCGACATTCAATTCCACACCGATGCGGTACAGGCGGTGGGCAAAGTGCCCATCGACTTGAAAAACAGCAACATCGACATGCTGTCGGTATCCGGCCACAAGCTGCACGCACCCAAAGGCATCGGCGTGCTCTATCTCAAGCGCGGCGTGCGTTTCCGGCCGTTGTTCCGCGGCGGCCACCAGGAACGCGGCCGGCGCGCCGGCACCGAAAACGCCGCCTCCGTCATCGGCCTGGGCCAGGCCTGCGAACTGGCGCAGGAACACATTGAGTGCGAGAACGTCCAGGTCAAAGCGCTGCGCGATAGGCTGGAACAAGGCATTTTGGCGCAAGTGCCCAACTGTTTCGTCACCGGCGATGCCGACCACCGCCTGCCCAACACCTGCAACATCGCGTTCGAATACATCGAAGGCGAGTCGATTCTGATGCTGCTCAACAAGCAGGGCATCGCGGCTTCATCCGGTTCGGCCTGCACCTCGGGCTCGCTGGAACCGTCGCACGTGATGCGGGCCATGGGCATTCCCTACACCGCCGCGCACGGCACCATCCGCTTTTCGCTGTCGCGCTACAACACCCAGGCCGAAATCGACCGCGTGGTCGCGGCGGTGCCGCCCATCATTGCCGATCTTAGGAAGATGTCGCCGTATTGGGGCGAAAATGGGCCGGTGGAGGAGCCGGGTAAAGCGTTTGCGCCGGTGTATGCGTAGGGTGCGCATCGCATTAACGCGATAATTCCATCGTTCCCACGCTCCGCGTGGGAATGCAGCCTTGGACGCTCTGCGTCCCGAATGGCGTCACTGCCAACCAAGGAAGCATCCTGGTGAGGTAGCTGCGGAAGCGCATTTATCCGCCAACCGCAACGCGGTTGTGTCCTGACGCTTGCAACGGAGTGTGCCATGAATCGTAAAGCCTTGGCGCCCGAATGACGCAACCCCGTTGGGGTTGATGGGTTTCATGGGGGCGACGTAACCCAGGGTAGGCGCGAGACGCGCCAACCCTGGGCTGGGTGACAAAACCCCTTTGGGGTTTGTTTTTATATGGCGCTGTGTTTAAACGTCATTCCGACATTCCCTGCCGCCCAAGGCCGGACGGGGTATTCACCCCGTCCGTTGCGTTTCATGCCGGGCTATCCTTGCCCGGCACCCTCTGCGGGTAAATGCAAACCCGCTCCCGGCGGATTTGTGTTGCATCCCATGCGTTGACGTTGACAACAAACCTCATAGGACAGACAAACGTTTGGGACGGGGTTCAAACCCCGTCCCGCCTGGGCGAAGCACGTTCATACGCGAACCGGCTGTTCCGGTTCGACCGACAGCCGCATCCCCATGGCCTTCAGCACTGCCAACAGGGTTTTAAGCTGGGGTTGCCTTTGGGAGATAGGGACTGGCATAGCGCTTCGCGGCTGATGCCGGCTTGTTCCGCCACCGTGCCGAGGCCCCCATAGGCTTCGGCGATGGTGCGCAGGGCCAGCAATCCCGCCGCGCGGTGCTGGGGATCATCCAATTCCTGCATGGCCGCTTTGAGATACTCCACCGCCATTTCCCGGTCGGCGCGTAATTCCTCGACTTCCCTTTCATGGTGGGAAACCGATGCCTGCACGGGTTGTTTCATTTTTGCCTCCGTTTTCAGTCCGCCCAATACGTTTTTGCTTGTCTGATGTCGTCTTGCTGCGAATTTTTATCGCCGCCGCACAAAAGTATGACCAACGTTTTGCCATGTTTGGCGTGATAAAGGCGATAGCCCGCCCCTATGTCTATACGCAACTCGGAGACGCCTTCACCTACCGCCTTGCAAGCCACAGCGCCGTTGCGCTTCGCTTGCCGGCGCGCCCAAGCCGCACGGGGTTTGAGTTGGACCCTGCCCCGCCAAAATATGCTATTGTCCGACACCCGGACAAAGCCGCCGCGTCCTCGCGGAATAACTAAGGCTTCCTGAAAGCCGCCGCGTCCTCGCGGAATAACTAAGGCTTCCTGAAAGCCGCCGCGTCCTCGCGGAATAACTAAGGCTTCCTGAAA
>SCQD01000196.1 GCA_004299145.1 Methylococcaceae bacterium
GGGCGCCGACAATGGCCGATGTTGTCATTCAATGACTTGGTCACCGCCTTGGCCCATCTGCTGCCACGCCGGCAACTCACCGCCGAGGACTTGGCTGGCATCATCAATAAACGCCACCGCGTTCGCAGGCAGTCAAAGCCTTCTTTAAGCCATGCCGCGGCAGCCGCTGTCAAGCAAAATCAGGCAGGTTCTTCATGCGATTGCCCTGGCACAACGCAAAGCATCCTTAACCACATTTTTCCACGAGCTTCATCTCCCGCACCGCTCTGGCCAACAGTGGCGCCAACCGCACCACGTTGACGGCGTGGGGAATGCTGTCGCTGCTGCCGATGCGGCTGACGCCGGCCTGGCGCAGCACTTCCAATGCATCGCCGGCAAACAGGGCGTGGGTCACCAGGGCGCTGACTTCAATGGCTCCGGCTGCCAGCAACTGGCGGGTGATGGCGGCCAGGGTGTGGCCGGTGCTGGCGACGTCGTCCACCAGGATAATGCGGCGCCCCGCCACGGCAACGGCAGGCAGTTGTATCGTCACCGCTTTATCGCCGCTGCGCAATTTGCTCGCCACGGCGTAATCCAGGCCGCTGACGCGGGCGATGGCGCTGACCCACTGGGCCGATTCTTCGTCCGGCCCCAGCAACAAGGCGTCTTTCTCGTTTGCCAGATAGCGGCCGAACAGTTCGGCGGCGCTTAAGGAAACGGCATGGCGGGCCGGTATGGCCTGCGCCAGCTCGCTGATGCGGTGCAAATGCGGATCGACGCTGATCACGTCGTCGAACAATTCGGCCAGAAACGCGCCGATGACGCGCTGGCTGACCACTTCTCCGGCATGGAACGCCATGTCCTGGCGCATGTAACACAGATACGGCGCGATCAGGCTCAAGCGTTCCACGCCTGCACCGCGCAAGCCGCGCGCCGTCAGCAGCAATTCCACCAGTTTGTCGTTGGGGTAGTCCAGGCTGCGATAGAGCCAAACGTGGCGGTCGGCTGTTTGCGGCAGGATCAGGCGGCTTTCGCCGTCGGGGAAACGGTGCAAGTCCACCGAGGCATGAGCCAGCCCCAGCTCGGCGGCCAAGGCCTGCGCCTGATGGGCGGATTCGGCAAAACCCAAAATCACGGTTCGAACTCCGTAAAACTGGCCGGCATTTCGCTGGGATCACCGATGCCGTAGCCGTTATGAGCAGCGGTAAACTCGCGGGCGAAGTCGAAGTTGGACTGGAATTCCGCGTAGACCCGGTATAAGGGCTGGCCTTTTTGCACCGTGTCGCCCAGCTTGGCGAACAGGTCCACGCCGGCGCCTTTGGCCATGGGCGCGCCGGCCAGGCGGGCGGCATTCGCCAGCAAATAATTGTCGATGCTGGTGACCACGCCGTCGCGCTGGGCGTGGACTTCATAGCTCAAATGGCCCGGCGCCAGGGTTTGTTCCTGGGCGCCCTGGGCCTGGATGATGCGGTTCATTTTGGCCAGCGCGCGGCCCGATTCCAGTATGCCGCGGGCGATGGCATAACCCTGGCCGCCGCGCACGTCGGGGTCGAACTCGATGATGCGGCCCGCCATGCGCAGCGATTTTTCGCGCAAATCCAGCGGCGCTTCCGGGTGATTCTGCAATACCAGCATGACGTCGCGCGCTTCCAATACCGGGCCGATGCCGCGCCCGACCGGCTGCCTGCCGTCGGTCACCATCACTTCCATGCGCAAATTCAGGCGGTCGCCGACGAACTCGAACAACTTGCGCAGCGCCATGGCGTCGCGCATGCGCCGCACTTTGGCAGTGGGACCGACGGGAATGTCGAGCAGCAAATGGGTGGAACCGGCGGCGACTTTTTTGGACAGAATGGAGGCCACCATCTGGCCTTGCGAGTCGATGCCCAACGGTCGCTCCACCGAAATCAGCACGTCGTCCACCGGCGCCAGCTTGGTGGTGCCGCCCCAGGCCAGACAGCCGCGCTCCAGCCGCACCAGTTTATTCAGGGCTTCGGGCAGCAGGGCGATGTGGGCCAGCACTTCCATGGTATCGGCGGTGCCGGCCGGGGAGGTGATGGCGCGGCTGGAGGTTTTCGGAATCAACATGCCGTGCGCGGCGACGATGGGCACGATGAGCATGGAAGTGCGGTTGCCGGGAATGCCGCCGATGCAGTGCTTGTCGGCCACTAAAGGCTCGTTCCAGTTGAGCCGCACGCCGGTTTCTATCATGGCGCGGGTCAGCGACAGCACTTCGTCGCGATCCAGGCCGTTTTGCCCGGTGGACACCAGAAATGCCGCCATTTCCATGCGGGAATAGCGGTTTTGCGCGATGTCCAGGGTGATGTTCTGGTAATCCTTCAGCACCAGGCGTTCGCCGCTGATTTTGCGCCGCACCGCATCCATGGATGCCGGCGGCTCAGCCTGCGCCACGCGCACTTCAGCGCCCTCCTCCGCCCCCAGTTGGGCGAACGCCTGTTCCGACAAGCCCAGCTCGCAATTGCCGACGATGCGATCGTCATCCACCACGTTGAGCACGGCCTGGATGCGCCGGCTGTTGCACACCACTTCCACCTTGGCCAGCGCCTGAAAACCTTCGGCCCGATATACCGAGCAATCGCGGCTCAGATAAGCCACGTTTTCCTTATAGGTATCGATGGCGACGCGGCGCAGGCTGAGTCGGCTGAAGTGTTGGCCGTTTTTTTTCTTCATCAATCAATCCCAGCGGTCGTCGCGCACCTGCACCAGCCCCTCCTGCAAGCGCAGCGGAAACACGGCGATGTCTTCGTATGCCGGCGGCTGGGTGACCCGGCCGCTTTTCAGGCAAAAACGCGCGCCGTGGCGTGGGCAGATAATCTCCCCGCCTTCCACCCGCCCGTCGGCGATGGGCGCACCGTCGTGGCTGCATACGTCGTGGATGGCGAAATACTCGCCGTCCAGATTGAACACGGCGACGGGCGTGCCGTCCAAATCCACCACCCGGTGCTCGCCGGGCAGCAGTTCGGTTTGTGCACAAACGGTTATCCAGTCGTTCATCGTCATAATGATTTCAAATCCATGCGTTTTATATGGACCAGCCGGTGTCCCAGCATATCCACCCCGGCTTGGCACTGCTCCAATACGATATAACCTATCAATGGTTCATAGATGCCGTTGTCCGGCTGCATGTCTATAAATAAAACTTCCGTGTAGATGGGTCTGAAACCTTCAATCTGTATTTTTACCGGCCCGCAGATTTCACCCAGCAAAGCAGTCTGATTCGCCAGCTCCACTTCGATGTGCTCTACGGTTTCGATCTCCCCCAGCTTGCTTTTCCACGCCGACGGCAAAACCATATAAGAAGCTCCGGTATCCACCAAAGCATCGCAAGTCAGTTGATATTCTGGATTAACTGTGTTCTTTACAACGACAGGTGCCACTATGCGCCCCATTTTTCCTCCACTTCTTGAATCCGGCCGCGCCGCGTTCCATTATGCGGCAACGCCCAACCTTCCAGCGAGCCACTCCCATGTACCATCCAAACCCATACCGCCGTTTTTTCCTGCCGTGGCTGGCAGGCTGCCATCTGGCCTTGGCAGCCTGCACCGCCCCGCAACCCAGGGTCGGCTACGATTACGATCCCGCCACCGACTTCACCGCTTTCAAGCAATTTGCCTGGGCCGAACCGGTTTCACCCCACCGTTCCGACCATCCATTGACCGACAACAGCCTGCTGCACGAGCGCATCCAAAGCGTCATCGAATACCAATTGCTGCTGAAAGGCATGCCTCGGCGCAACGAAGGCGCGCCGGACTTTCTGGTGAGCTACCGCATTTGGACGCAAAAGCACGTCACGGCCGATCCCGGCTTGTCGCCTTACGGCCCATTCTATTCCTACGGCCTGGGCTTCGGTTATGCGCGTGGCCCCTGGTATTACGACGGCTGGGGCGGCCCCATGGCGCGCTTCGAGGAGTATGAAACCCAAACCCTGGCGCTGGACTTTCTGCACCCGGCCACGCACAAGCTATTGTGGCGCGGCGTGGTGCAAGACGCCGTGGACCTGAACAGCGACCCGGTGCAGCAAAGGTATCAACTGGGAGCCAAGGTAGGCTATTTATTGCAAAACTTCCCGCCCAGCCCATGGTGATCAGGCGCCTGGACCGCTACTGCTTGCCGCCCAGTTGCTTCAGATCGACGCGACTGACCTTTCCTACTTGACAGCCTCTTGCGCGGGGTCGACCACTTCGAAACTGCCTTGCAGCATGCCCATGCCGCAGCTCCAGGCAATCACGCCGGCTTTTTCCGGCGTGAATTCCACCACTTGCGTGCCGGGATGCACGGGAATGGTTAGGTTCAAAGGCGCAACGTGGATGTCGCTGCTGCAACTCGCCACTTCGTTGCTATGGATCACCCAGCGCACCGGCACGCCTTTGCGCAATACGAAACGGCTGGGCGCAAACTGTTCGCTGCTCACGTTCATTTCGATTTCACGCACGGCGTTCACTGCCGGGGCCGGGGCGGCAACGGTGCGCACGCGCTGCAACAGGCTGGCGAAGTCATAGCCGGCACCGGACAGCACCAGGCCACGGTTGAGCATCACCGCGCCCAAAGCGATGACGATGACGCCGGACAGCTTGAGTAATTTGGGCACGCTGACGGACACCATGCTGGTGAGCGCGCCGAAGCCCAGCATCACCGGCAAAGTCCCCAGGCCGAAAGCCAGCAACAGCAGCCCTCCCGCCACGGGGCTGCCGGTGCCGGCCGCCATGATGTACATGGCTTGCAAAGGACCGCAGATCAGCATCAGGCCGTTCAGCAAGCCGACAAAAAACGGGTGGCGATAACGGCGCAAACCGGCGCCCAGGCCACGGGTGAAACTGCCGGGCATTTTCAGCTGGAAACGGCTCAAAGGCGCGAACAGCTTCAGCATCCCCAAGCCGAACAGCAGCAGGAATACGCCGGCGGCCATGCCGATGGCCGCGCGCAATGCGGGCGTAAACGCGATGGCAGAACCCAGCAAGCCGAACAAAGCGCCGATACCGGCATAAGACAGGGTTTTGCCCGCCCCATACCACAGATGGCCGCCGTAAGCACTGCCGCCCTCGCGGGCACGCTGGGCCGCATAGCTGACCACCAGCGCACCGCACATGCCCACGCAGTGAAAACTGCTCAGCACGCCGGTGATGAACAACAGCCCGTAGTTCAGCGCGTCGCCCGCCGCCGTCGCGGACTGGAGCGGGGAAACGAAGGTGGCGTCGAAATACAGCAACAACAGAATGCCGGCCAGCGCCGGCAGAGCGATCAGCCAGTTATTCACGCCGATTACCGTTTGGAGCGGCGCCAGCGCACCAGCAGATACACCATGTAGAAGGTCGCCAGCCACTCGTAGCGGTGGCGCCAGGGATTGCGCATCCATAGCGTGGTGATGGCGTTCCAATGCACTTTGGTGAGATAAAACACCAGCACGTCGTTGAGAAACTCCAGCACAAAGCGTTCGCGCTGTTCCGGCGTGGCGCCGGCCTGCAGCGCCACTCTGCGCTTCAGCACCTGCACGGCTTGCCAGGTTTCCTTGACCTCCTGGTATTTGCCCCGCAGCCAAGCCGGCCGGCTGGGCAGCTGGGCGGCGGCTACCAGCAAGCTGCCGCCGCCGTCGATTGCCCAATTCAGCGCCCGCGCCACCCGGATAAAGTCGCAGGACGGCTCACGGTAACGAATCGACAACTTGCCCTGGCCGGGGTAGACATCCACGCGATAAACGCCATCGACGGCACGCAGCGCGGTGAGCAGGTACTCGCCGCAAGCGCCGCCGCACAAAGCGGTGGGCAACTGAAAACGCACGTGGCCCGGCGCGCGGTAGCGCACCACTACCTGGCGCTTCAGCGCGGCCGCATCATCATGGTTGCGTGGCGTCATGGATTTCACCGGCGGCAAGAAGAAAAGCGACGGGATCGAGGCAAGGCATGGGATGCCTCACTGTGCCTGCCCGGCCTCGTCAGCCGATCCGGCCAGCACGTCTTCCAGGTTTTCGCGTTGTTGCAGCACGAAATCCCTGCCTTTTTCGCTGATGCGCGTGGCGGAACCGATGATCTCCCGGCGGTATTTGTGAATCATGTAACCCGCGGCGATGCCCATGCCCAACACCAGCAACGGGTGCTTGGACAAACTGTGCAACAAGCCGCGCCCGCCTTCGTGGGCCACGGCGGCGGCGGCACCGGCGCTGTGTTTTACCGCTTTAACCGCCGTGCTGTGTAACTGTGTCATGTTCGGACTCCTTTGAATCGTGATAAGGCTATTACGGGAATATTTTAAATTTTTAATCTAAAGCATATAGTGTGCCATCTATGCAGCATTCGTGCGGATTCGGCACTCGACGGCCAAGTTTAGCATTTTGCCCGGCATCGCTACGGCTTTTCACGCGGTGCCTGGGGCAAATGGCGCAGTCGATATTTGAGGCATAGGAACCGGCGCTGATTAAATCGCCGCCAGCCACCGCCACCAAAACGGCAAGGTCAGCCAACTGGCGAGGGTGGTCAAGGTCACCGCCGCGGCATAAAAACCGCTGTCGAGGTGAAACCGGTCGCACAGCACAATGCCCACCACCATGCTGGGCATGGCGGCTTCCAGCTCCAGCGCGCGGAAGGTATCGCCGCTGAAGCCCAATGCCAAACCCAAGGGCCAGAGCAGCAGCGGCAACAGCAGCAATCTGAGCAGCAGCGCCGGCAGCAGCAGCGCCAGGTTGCGCCAGCGCACGGCGTCCAGGCGCAAACCCAGGCCCAAGGCAAACAACATCAGCGGAGCCACCGTGGCGGACAGGCGCGCCAGTGCGCCGCCCAGCCAACCCGGCAGCGGTACGTGAAACTGCTGGAGCAATACCGCCAGCAGCATCGCCCATACCGCAGGCACCGACAACAGGGCGCGCAATGCACCGCTGTCTTGTCCGCCGCCGCTGCCGTAGGCACGGGCGATGGCCACCGCCAGGGTCAGCACCAAGGGCATGGCGGCGAATAAATCGATTTGCAGTGCTATTGCCCGCGCCCACGGGCCGAAAGCCTGTTCCAGCACCGGCAGGCCCAGGAAGGTGACGTTGGGAAAAGCCACGGCCAGCATGGCCGCGCCGCGCTGGTTATCGGAAATCGGCAGCCAACGGTAGGCCAGCCAGGCCAGCAGCACGCCGGCCACAATCAGTGCCGCGCCAAAAGCGGCGATGCGTAGCGTTTCAGCGCCCAGCGCATGGCGCGACAACACTTCCAGCACCAAAGCCGGCAGCAGCAGGTAATACACCAGACTGGCGACGACGTGGCGGGTAACATCGGCATCCAGGCCGGCGGGCCGTATAATGCGCCAGGCAAGACCGCCGATTATCATCACCGCCATTTGCAATACCACGTCAGACACGGTAATTACCTTTTAAACAGTCGAAAGCAGGAATCCGCAGATTACACAGATTTACGCAGATTATTTCCTGGGTTTTAATCTGCGTAAATCTGTGTAATCTGCGGATATGTACGATTTCGCCACATGGCGATGTTTCAAGCAACCTTACTTTTGCCGCTACCCGGCGGTGTTCAGGAGCCCCCATGAATTATCTTTCCAGCAAACCCATCCCTGCCGAACAGCGCCTGATCATGGCCCTGGACGTGTCCAGCACCGACGAAGCCCGCCAGGTGGTGGAAGAACTGGGCGACGCCGTGCATTTTTACAAGCTGGGTCTGGAACTGTTCATGTCCGGCGATTACTACGCGCTGATCGAGTGGCTGCAAGCGCGGCACAAGCGCATTTTTGTCGACCTGAAGTTTTTCGACGTGCCCGCCACCGTGGGCCGCGCCGTGCGAGCTTTAAGCAAGCGCGGCGTCGATTTTGCCACGGTGCACGGCAATGACGCCATCATGGAAGCCGCCGCCGCCAACAAAGGCGCGCTGCAAATTCTCGCCGTCACCGTGCTCACCAGCCTGGACCGGGGCGATCTGACCGACCTGGGATTCGACTGCGACGTGCAGCAGTTGGTGCTGTCGCGCGCCAAACGGGCGTTGACCCTGGGCTGTGACGGCGTGATTTCATCGGGCCTGGAAGTGCCGCTGCTGCGCGCCGAACTGGGCGACAAGCTGGTGGTGATTTCGCCCGGCATACGCCCGGTGGAAAACCGCCCGGCGGATGATCAAAAGCGGGTGGTGACGGTGGAGGATGCGTTTCTGGGCGGTGCGGACTACATCGTCGTGGGCCGCCCCATCCGCGACGCCGCCGATCCGCGCGCCAAGGCGCAGGAAATCCAGCGGCAAATTGCCGGTTTATTCGCATAGACAGACTGCGGGGCTTTTGATATGGAAGAGTTTTTCCACATGGGCGGTTACGCCTTTTACATCTGGACCAGTTACGGCTTGGCTTTGGCGGTATTGCTGGTCAATGTTGTTTTGCCGTTACGCCGGAAAAGCCAGGTGTTGCGCAATCTGGAAAGTCTGCAAAGGCAGGCGGCGCGGCGCAAAGCGTGAGCACACGGCGGCTGTGTCATCCACGCCGCGCATCGAACCAGCAGGACCAACGGCGTGGACTATGATGTTTCCGCTCACCCTGTCGTAGCGCCTTCATCGACGGCCCAGCGTATGGCTTGAGCCTTGACGCGGCCGAATCCCTGCACCTGGCTCAGCGCCTCCGGCGTGGCGCAGCAAACCGCCTGCACGCTGCCGAAAGCGTCCAGCAAACGGCGGGCGGACTCCGGCCCGACGCCCGGCAAGGCTTGCAGAATCTGCAGTTGGGTTTTGTATTTACCTTGGGGCCGCTTGCCCCGGTATAAGCGCGGCCCATGGTGATGACGGATGGCGGCAAACTGCCGGGCGGCATACACCATGAGCCGCGCGGTTTCTTCCGGGCTGATGGAACGCAGCACCGGTATGCCCAGAAACAGCGTCATCTGGATGATGGCGCCTTGAATCGCCTCGCGCCGCATGGCGCCGGCGGGCAGGTCGCGGCAGGTTCCCTCCAGAATCATCGCTTTATACAGCGGCGCTGCCGCCAGCCGGCAGCCCTGCTCAAAAAAACGTCCATCCTTAATGGAAGCGGCCAAATCGCTCAACGTTTTGCGCTCGAACAACAAACGCCCATCCAGCGCATAATCCCCCAACGCCAGCCGCCGTATCGTCACCTGGGTATTATCCAGTTTCCGCAGGGTTTCGATGACAATTGCGTCCGGTTCACGATCATCGGCGACGATGTGTGTTAGCGGCATAGGTATCCCCGTCAAAAACAGCATCGGGATATAGCACGGCTATGCTACTGAAGCGCCACGATGCGTTGTCCTGTGGATAGCGCCGCCGTCAATAACGGTGGCATGGATAGTCCTCGTCGCGGTGTTCTTATGATAAGCGCTTCCGGCGTCCAAGTCCCCAACAAAGGACATGCATATATTCCCCTGCTTCCTCCCGGGCGAGCATCAAACTCGCTCTATGCTTTTTGCCACATCGCGCCAATGCCCGCCGGAAATAACGCCCTCGGCATTTTCTGTTCCTGAAAGGGCGTTGGCCACTACGGGAGGCAATCTTCCGGGTGCCCTGATACGCAACTGCTTATTCACATTGAAGCGACCGAACACCACCGTGATGTCGGCAACTGAGACTGCAAACGCTTCGGCGAGAAACCTGATCATGTGGTCAGTAGCCCTGCCGGCTACAGGCGCTTCTGTGACACTAATCCTGAGTTGCTTGCCTTTCGCCTGACCGATTGCATCCTGCTTGGCGCCAGGCGTACCAAGGACATTCAGAACCAGAGTTTCTCCGTCCCAAGCACAAAATGAGGAAATTTCCAGGCCATGGCCGGAGGATTTTCTTGAAATCGTTGTTCGTGCTTTCTTCATATAGGACCTGCGTATGTCGCCATACAAAATGCCTAACGAGTAGCTTGGTGCAAGCTGATTAGCGAGTACATGCGGCGCGGGTGCCGGGGAGAACCAGCACCACAAGAAATGTGAATACTAAACCGAGGACGAAAAAAACACCGCCCCCTGGAAGGCTGGCTGCGCTGAAATGGTGGGACAGCCAAGACGACATGCGGACTAGCTGAAATAGCGCTGAGGCAAACCCTAGCCACCATGCCCAACGGAAACGATGCCACAACCCCCAAACGACTACACCACTGACGATGGTTACGCCCCAAGTGCTTGGCAGCATGAGGCCGAACTTGAGGGTGTAAACATCACCTGTATTCAAATAGCGCAGGAGTATGCCGCCAAGCATTACAAAAATATACGCGAGGGCAATGTACGAGGCGAACTGCGCGCGATCAGGGTTCATGTTTGGCACCTAACGCAAAGCTAACCGGGCGCGGCCCGAGAAATCGTGAAAATAATAAAGTGCCAAATGGCCGCGCTCCCGGTTGAACGTTAAGTTAGCTCTATTCAGCTTCATTCTTATCATTATTAATTAGAGGATTGTAGAATGTAAAGCCGGAATCTACTCGTTCCATTTCTGCGAGAACTTGACTTACAAGTGCTTGAAATGGCTCGTCGGAATAGATAAGGCGTCGCATTAGGTTTTCTGCATGCAGTTGACGTTTTTTGTAGTGGGCGTATACGGCAAAGGTGAGTGCAGCAAAACCCGTAACGGTTGTTTGGATTACCGCAGACTTAAGGAATTCCATCTGGATGCCTAAGTCGTGTGACACCACAGCTAAAGAAGGCCAAATTAACACCATGATCGCTGCTAGGAAAGCAAGCCAGAACGCGACTTTGTTTATGATTACGTAGCTCCTAGCCTTTATATACATGTCGTAGACGAGCAGGTATCGCTTCTGTAGTTCTTGGTTTGGTTCGGCATCCGTTGCGAGCCATGCTTGCGCAGCAAACTGAACCATAAGTTTCGCGCTGGTTTGATTCGGTTGAAAAATAGAGGTCATAAAATCTCCGATGCTAACTACAGTTCGGCCTTAAAAGTGATGACTAATCTGGAATCGGATTATATCCGACATACTTTATTACGTCAGTATTAGAATCTATTCCAGCCCGACGGATGGTTATCTATCAAGCCAAAACTCTGCCATAGCGCTTTAATCCAAATCACGCCAAGCGAAGCAAACAGTAGCACGATGCCGATGGGCCTGTATGTAGTCCCAGGATTACAAATCCATTGAAATTTCGTGGTTGTTGGTAACCAGTTTATGCGTTTATCTTATGCATCAAGTCGCTGTATTTCATTCAAAAGGTTACGCGATGAGTCTTGAAGCAACGCCATGCCCGGTATGTGGCCTGGGTACACTTTGCCACCGCGTCAAGCAAGTGATCGTGGATATCGCAGAATACGAGCGGGTGATGGATCAACCCGGATTCTGGTGCAACCATTGCGAGGAAGGCATTATAGGCGGCACCGATCTGCTCGCTACCGAAGCGGAATTTCAGGCATTCCGGGCCTTTGTTCGAGTTTCGCCCCTGTCCGACGAATGGCTTCCACGACGAATCCGGCGCCACGCCGCGCCGGGCGCCAGCCGGTAAATTCGGGGGTGCCGTCGGGTTTGGCTCGAACTTCCGGCTCCATGGGCATCTGTTCGGCTGGGTCGGCGGGCTGGTAAGGCTGGCCTTCGACGTAGTGGCCCTGGAGTTGCACCCGCTCGCCCTTGAGCCGACGCAATTGCCGCGTCGTCACCTGTTCGGACGGCCGCAGTGTGACGCGGGAATTGCCGCTTTCCTGCCGGTTGCCGGTGCCGTCCAAGTTTGACTCCACGTCGAGCACATAATAAGGATCGCTGGGGGCGTTCCACGCCTCAACCGACTTCACGTCGGCGCGCTGCTCGATCACGATGCCGGACAGGGTGTGCGTCGCTACGGCGGCGGAGCTCGGCTGACCGTGAACGGTGGCCAGGGTCGCCAGGAGTGCGATGGTTATGCAGCGCGCCGTCACAATTTGCATTTTTTGATTGCCCTCGCCGCATCATGAAAAAGGGCGGTTATTTACTTTACCCCGTTTTTTCCGCTTCGTTGTTGCTTTTACCCGCCTGCGCCAATTCTTTCTGGATGGCGACAAACTGGCCCAGACGCGCCTCCACCTTGCCGTTCACGCTGTCTGCCGGGTAGTGCCCGGTTGCGGCGTCGCGCTCGCCCGCCGGCACTCCCATCAACAATTCCAGCGCCTGGTCGACGCTGCCGACCGCGTACACGCCGAAACGGCCCTCACGGCACGCTGCCACCACGTCGCGGCGCAGCATCAGGTGCTTGACGTTGGCGCTGGGGATGATGACGCGCTGCTCGCCGTTCAAACCTATCGCCGCGCAGACGTCGTAAAAACCTTCGATTTTCTGGTTGACGCCGCCGATGGGCTGTACTTTGCCGTGCTGGTTGATCGAGCCGGTCACCGCGAAGCACTGGCGCACCGGCAGTTCGCTCAAGGACGAGATGATGGTGCACAGTTCCGCCAGCGAGGCGGAATCGCCTTCCACCATGCCGTAGGATTGTTCGAACACCACGCTGGCCGCCACCGAAAACGGCTGGACGCGGGCGTAGCGGGCGGCCAGGAAGCTGGACAAAATCAGTACGCCTTTGGAATGGATGGCGCCGCTCAGCTCGGTTTCCCGTTCGATGTCCACGACTTTGCCGGTCCCCAGGCGCGTGGTGGCGGTGATGCGCGACGGCTGGCCGAAGCTGAAATCGCCCAGGCTCAGCACCGACAGGCCGTTGACCTGGCCCACCGTTGCGCCGGTCGTGTCGATGAACAGGATGCCGCGGCGGATGGCTTCGTAGATGTGCTGGCGGATGCGGTCGGCGCGGCGGATTTGCAGGTCGATGGCCTGCTGGATGTGTTCGGCTCCGACGTGCGCGGCGCCGGCCTTGCCCGCCCAGTAATCGGCTTCCTTGAGCAAATCGCCCAGGCTGCGCAAGTGGGTGGTGAGCTTTTCCGCATCTTCCGCCAGGCGGGCGCCGTGCTCGATGACGCGCGCCACGGCGCTTTTTTCCAGCGCGCGCAGTTTTTCGTGGCGCGCCAGACTGCCGATCACCCGGGCGTAATAGGCGTTGGCGCCGCTGTCGCGGGGTATGGTTTCCTCAAAATCCGCCGCCACTTTGAACAGGTTGGCGAACTCGGCGTCGTAGTGGGCCAGCAGGTAATACAAAATCCGCTCGCCGATGAGGATGACTTTGACGTCCAGCGGGATGGGCTCCGGTTCCAGCGACGAGGTGCTGACCAGGCTGAGGCGCCGGTCCAGCCCTTCGACGGTAATTTCGCCGGCGCGTAGCGAGCGCTTGAGGCTATCCCAGGCGAACGGTTGCGACAGCAGCGTCAGCGCGTCCAGGATCAGATAGCCGCCGTTGGCGCGGTGCAAAGCCCCGGCGCGGATCATGCTGAAGTCGGTGAACAGCACGCCCATGTGCGCTTTGTATTCCACCCGGCCCACCAGATTGGCGTGGGTCGGCAGGGTTTCGTATACCACCGGCGCGGCTTTGAGCTCGCTCTGGTCCACCAGCAGGTTGACGCGGTAGCGGGCGAACGGGTTGGCGTGCTGCGGCTGGCCCAAAAACAGGGCTGGGGAATCGGAATGCGGCATGAAGTCTTCACCGTGCTCGACGATGTCCTGTTCCATGCGGTTCAGGTAGGAAACCACGCCTTCCTGCTCCGCATACGTCTTGCGCAAAGCGTCGATGTGGTGGTTCACCGCGTTGCGCACCATGTCCCGGTTCAGCGTGCGGATTTTTTCCTTGGCTTCCTTGCGCCAGCCGGGGAACTGGCGCAACAGCTTTTGCAAGGCCTGTTGCAGGTTTTCCACGTGTTCGCGCACTCGCCGCTGTTCTTCTTCCGGCAGTTTTTTGAAGGCGTCGGGACTGAGCACGTTGTTGTCTTTGTCGACCGGCGCGAACGCAAAGCCCGTGGAAGTCTCCACCAGCATGATGTGATGGCGGGTGGCGGCCTTGCGCAATTCGCCGACGGCATCGGCCTCGCGCGATCTGGCGGCTTCTTCGATTTCTTCGGCGCGGGTGCGGTATTCCTCGCTTTCGAACGCCACCGGAATGGCGGTGCTCAAATCTTCGATGAGCTTTTCCACGTCCTGGTACAGACGCTTGCCCATGCCGGGTGGCAGGCGCAACGCATTGGGCTTGGCGGCTTGTTCAAAATTGTTGAGATAGCACCAGTCGGAAGCGACCGGCTGGCCCGCCGCCAGTTGTTCCACGGTCTGGCGCACGACGGTCAGCCGCCCGGAACCGGACGGTCCCAGCACGAACACGTTATAGCCTTTGCAGCGGATATCCATGCCGAACTGGATGGCTTCCAGCGCGCGGTCCTGGCCGATGGACAGCTCCACTTCGGCCAGTTCGTCCGTGGTGTCGAAGCCCAATTGTCCGGCGTCGCAGGCGGTGAACAACTGGCTGGGGTCTAAAGGCTGCAAAGAAGCATTCATGTCGCTGAGAGTTCCTGAAAAAAACAAAAAAACGATGGAGGCCGACGCTGATGGCGCGGCCTCCGGCTGAGTTTTATCACAATTTATCGAACGGCTAGTATAGGAGCCGGAGCTGGTAAAGCGACTGCTATACACAACGGCCCCAGGCCGGTACTCCCAGGATTACAGCGTGTAATCCTGGGAGTACACAAATTTAATCCTGAGAGCACCCGCCCATTCCGCATTCGCTGCTAGTCTATCCGCGATCAGCGGCGCCACACCGGCGATGACGGCATCGGCACAACAACGAGGAGCAATGGCCCTATGGCGAATGAAAACACACAACACCCGGATATTCCCGGCTTGGACATGGTTGGCCGTGGCGTCCATATAAGACCACAGTAACCCTATGAGCTAAAAGTGCTCTTATTTCCACAAACCACGAAACCCCAGGTATTTTGCTCCCGGGATACCGGGCTCAATTACTTCTACTTTGTCAGATTCACTCCCGCGCCACCTGAGAGCGTCTGGCGTGGGATTCCTTGGCCTGCCGGCGCAAGCGATGGCGGTTTATTGATGATGCCAGCCAAGTCCTCGGCGGTGAGTTGCCGGCGTGGCAGCAGATGGGCCAAGGCGGTGACCAAGTCATTGAATGACAACATCTTCCTGGCCCGCAAGGGTGACGGTGAACCTGGCGTGAAAACCCTTTGGCTGGGACTTCAGCGTGTTATGGATTTCGCCATGGGGCTCCAGTTCGCGCGGGAGATTCAGG
>SCQD01000197.1 GCA_004299145.1 Methylococcaceae bacterium
GAGAACATGGCGGACACGACGACGGAACGCAAAGCCATTTTTGACTTATTTTGCCAAAGCGCGACCGGCGAACGCTTCATTGTCGAAATGCAAAAAGCCAATGAACAGTGAACAATACGACAGCTATTTGAAAAGCGTTTTAGAACATAATGAAGCCAAAGCGAGTTTAGACACTGCTTTTGAAGATGGCGAAAAAAAAGGCAAAATTAAAGGTAAGATTGAAGGTAGGATTGAAGCAATGCAAAGTGCCGCAAAGGTACTAAAATCTCAAGGCATTGCTGTTTCAGTAATAGCATTATCAACAGGGCTAACTGAGCAGGAAATTGAAAGTTTGTAGCACGTAGATACTTTGTTCCAATACCGCGCGCGACGCCATTTGGAATTGGAACTCCGGCACTGCCAATAGCATCGACTTCGGTGCAACCGATCTTGCCGCCGTCGCTCATGTCCCAAGCATTGGAACCACCCCCAAATATCCTCCACTGGCCGGGCATGCGGCGCACTCAGCCAGCGCGCGTATGCGCGCCGTTGCCGGCAGCGGCGATGACTATACCACCCAGACCTCCAGCCTGGGCGTTGCTTTTGGGCGGTCACAGAAGATATTCGTTCGCCCGCCCCGACCCTCTACTCTTCGCCGTCGATAGCCTCCCCACCGCAGATAGGGGGGGCTCCGCTACTTCCCGATCCGGCTTCCTCAACATGCCACCCGTTCGACCCTGGTCGTTCGCTGCGGCTTTGTCCATTGCATGCCCGCTACGTTCGGCACATCCTGCAAACTGCTCATGACTCACCTTTCCACTCGGCTTCGACTTTGCCGGAGTCGACAGTTAGCGCGCTCCGCAAGAAGCGCGCCAAGCTTGTGATATTATCTTGCCAATTCACTGGGTTATTAGCCTGCTATGCATTTGCCTGATTTTCAATCCACCCACGTGCTGGTGGTCGGTGACGTGATGCTGGACCGTTATTGGCACGGCGCCACCACCCGCATTTCGCCCGAAGCTCCCGTCCCCATCGTGCACGTCGACGGTGCCGAGGAGCGCCCCGGCGGCGCCGGTAACGTCGCGTTGAACGTGGCCTCGCTGGGAGGGCGCGCGTCTTTGCTGGCTTATTGCGGCCGCGACGAAGCCGCCGATTCCCTGGCCGATCTGCTGCAAAACGCCGGGGTGCGCTGCGCTTTCGAAAAGCCGCGCGATCGCGGCACCGTCACCAAGCTGCGCGTCATCAGCCGCCAACAGCAGCTGATTCGCCTGGATTTCGAGGACGGTTTTCACGGCGTGGACCACGATGGCTTGATTCAACGCTTTGCCAAAGAAGTGGGCCAGGCCAATGTCGTGGTTTTTTCCGATTACGGCAAAGGCACGCTGGAGACCGTGCAACAATTGATCGCCATGGCGCGCCAGGCCGGCAAGCTGATCCTGGTTGACCCCAAGGGCAAAGACTTTGCCCGCTATCGGGGCGCGACGCTGCTGACGCCCAATATGACCGAGTTCGAAGCCGTGGCGGGCCATTGCTCCAGCGACGAAATACTGGTGGAAAAGGGCCTGAATCTGATCAACGCCCTGGACCTGGACGCGCTGCTGGTGACGCGCGGCGAACAGGGCATGACTTTGCTGCGCCAGTGCGGCGAGTCTTTGCACCTGCCCACCCACGCCAAGGAGGTGTTCGACGTGACCGGCGCGGGCGATACCGTCATCGCCGTGCTGGCGGCGGTGCTGGCCGCCGGGCGTACCCTGCCGGAAGCCACCGCGCTGGCCAATATGGCCGCCGGGGTGGTGGTGGGCAAGCTGGGCACGGCGTCGATCGCGCCGGAAGAACTGGAATACGCGTTCAAAGGGCCGCGCGCCCATCGCCGCGGCGTGCTGACGCTGGAAGAACTGCCGGAAATCCTGGAGCAGGCGCGCCTGGACGGCGAGTGCATCGTCGCCACCAACGGCTGTTTCGACATTCTGCACGCCGGCCACGTGCAGTACCTGCAACAGGCCAAGGAACTGGGCGATCGTCTGGTGGTTTTGGTCAACAGCGATGCCTCGGTGGCGCGCCTGAAAGGCCCGGAGCGCCCCATCAATCCCCTGGCGCAGCGCATGGCCATGCTGGCGGCGCTGGAGTGCGTGGACTGGGTGGCGCCTTTCGATGCGGACACCCCTGAAGACGCTATTTGCCGGATTTTGCCCGACGTGCTGGTGAAAGGCGGCGATTATCGCAGTCCAACCGACATCGTCGGCTACGAGTGCGTGATCGCCAACGGCGGCGAAGTGCGCGTGCTCGATTATGTGGCAGGCTATTCCACCACCAGCCTGATCGCCTCCATCCGCAATGGATAACCTGGATAATTTGAAAGTACCGCCGCACTCGTTGCAGGCGGAGCAGTCCGTGCTGGGCGGCCTAATGCTGGACAACCAGACCTGGGACAACGTGTCCGGCCGGGTCGGCGAAGAAGATTTTTACCGCAAAGAACACCGGCTGATTTTCGGCGCCATCGCCGAACTGTCCGCCAAGGACCAGCCTTTCGACGTCATCACCCTGTCGGAAGTACTGCGCGGGCGCAATCAGCTGGAGGACGCCGGCGGCATGGGCTATTTGGGCGCTATCGCCAAGGAAGTGCCCAGCGCCGCCAATATCGTCGCTTATGCCGACATCGTGCGCGAACGCTCGGTGCTGCGCCAGATGATCCACGTCGGCACCGAAATCGCCAATTCCGGCTTTCAGCCGGAAGGACGCGACGCGGCCGCCTTGCTGGAAGAAGCCGAACAGCAGGTGTTTCGCATCGCCGAACAGCGCCAGCGCGGCACCAGTGGTTTTCGGCCGATCAAAAACCTGCTGGCCGGGGCCATCGACCGCATCGAAACTTTGTTTCAGCAGGAAGGCAACATCACCGGGCTGAGCAGCGGCTTTACCGATTTCGACGAAATGACTTCCGGGTTGCAGCCCTCGGATTTGATCATCGTGGCCGGGCGTCCTTCCATGGGCAAAACCACCCTGGCGATGAATATGGCCGAAAACGTGGCCATCAAAAGCCAGCTGCCGGTGGCGATATTCAGCATGGAAATGCCCGGTGAGCAACTGGCGCTGCGCATGATGTCGTCGCTGGGCCGCGTCGACCAGCACCGCGTGCGCACCGGCAAGCTGGAAGACGAGGAATGGCCGCGCCTGACTTCGGCCATCAACCTGCTGGCGGAAACCAAGCTGTTCATCGACGACACCGCCGCCTTGAGCCCCACCGAAGTGCGTTCCCGTTCGCGCCGCCTGATGCGCGAACACGGCCAGTTGGGTTTGATCGTGCTGGATTATTTGCAGCTGATGCGCTCATCCGGCGGCGCGGAAAACCGGGTGGCGGAAATTTCGGAAATTTCCCGCTCGCTGAAAGCCCTGGCCAAAGAGCTGAACGTGCCGGTCATCGCGCTGTCGCAGCTCAACCGCAACCTGGAGCAGCGCCCCAACAAGCGGCCGGTCATGTCGGATTTGCGCGAATCCGGTTCAATTGAACAGGATGCCGACATCATCGTGTTCATCTATCGCGACGAGGTATACCACGAAGACAGCGGCGATAAAGGCATTGCCGAAATCATCATCGCCAAGCAGCGTAATGGCCCCATCGGCACGGTGCGGCTGACTTTTTTGGGGCAATACACCAAATTCGAAAACTTCATCGCCAACGCTTACGCCAACGAAGGTTATTTATGATCCAGCGCATGCTGGCGCTTGCTGCGTCATGACGCCGGCGGCTTACGCCGTCGTGGATACGGAAGCCCTGCGCCATAACCTGGCCGTAGTACGGCGCAGCGCGCCGGGCAGCAAGGTGATGGCTGTCATCAAGGCCAACGGCTATGGTCATGGCTTGCTGCGGGTGGCGCAAGCGCTGCGCGAGGCCGATGCTTTTGCGGTGGCCAGGGTGCCGGAAGGCATTGCCTTGCGCGAAGCCGGCTTTATCCAGCGCATTGCCGTATTGCAGGGTTTTATCGACGATGCCGAACTGGCAGCCCACGTGCGTTACGGCCTGGAGCCGGTCATCTACTCCTTCGGCCAGATTTATCGGTTGGAACGCGCACCCTTGGCGCAACCGCTGTTGCCGTGGCTGAAGCTGGATTCCGGCATGAATCGCCTGGGGGTGTCGAAAGACGAATTTCCCATCTGCCTGCGCCATTTGCAGCGCTGCCCGTGGGTACGGCAGCCGGTGGGTTTGATGTCCCACCTGTCCCGCGCCGATATTCCCGCAGACACGGTCACCACCGAACAAATCGCTCTGTTTCGCCAGACCATCGCTTATCTGGAAGGCGAGGCCAGCTTTGCCAATTCCGCCGGCATCCTGGCCTGGCCGGACACGCACGCCGACTGGGTACGGCCGGGCATTATGCTGTACGGTGTTTCGCCGTTTGCCGGGCGCAGCGGCGAACAGGAAGGCTTGAAACCGGTGATGACGCTGCGTTCGCGCCTGATCGCCGCGAAATGGATCAACAAAGGCGAATCGGTGGGTTACGGCGGCGACTGGATCGCCCCGCGTGAAACCCGTCTGGGCACGGCGTCCATCGGCTACGGCGACGGATATCCGCGCCACCTCGCCAACGGCACGCCGGTGTTGATACGCGGCCAACGGGCCAGTCTGGTCGGGCGGGTGTCCATGGACATGATCAGCCTGGACTTGACCGATTGCCCCGACGCCCGGGTGGGCGATGCCATCACCCTGTGGGGCGAAGGCCTGCCGGTGGAAGAAATCGCCGGTTACGCCAATACCATTCCATACACCTTGCTGTGCAATCTCACCCAACGGGTGCGTATTTTGGAACCGGGGGAGAGTTTTTAAAGCAGCCTTGGTAATTCCGCTTCGCGGCGGCTGTAAGGCGTAAGAGCAGACTAACGCGCACTCCCCAGCACTTCCGTTGCCCACTGGTTCAGGCTTTTGCCGTGAGCTTCAGCCATCATGGCAGCATGGGCATGAACGTTGGGCGGAACGCGCAACATCAGCTTGCCGGAATAGGATTTTTCCGGCTGTTTGCCGATTTTTTCACAAGTTTCCAGATAGTCGTCGACCGCTTCTTCAAAGGCCGACCGCAGGCCAGTGATGCTGTCGGCATGGAAACTCACGATGTCTTGAATGCCTAACAGGCGACCAACCAAGATGTCGTCGCGTTCGTCGAAGTCGATGCGGGCCGTATAGCCTTTATAGCTCAGTATGTTCATGGTTTTGCAAAAATGGCTTCGAGTGTTTTGCGGTGTTTGGCGTTCACAAGTAATGATAGCGCTTTATGCAATCTCGAATAGTTTACTTTAGTCTACGCGACTCATCTTGGTCAAACTCTGCCCCGCCATATCAACCGCTGCAGGTGCTTGCTCCAAATTGGATTGAAAATTGCCGGGCACGCTTGTTTGTCCTTAACCATCCCTCCCTTGACCGCGTATACTGTCCCATTTTTCAACGGCGGGGGAGTTTTCAATGCGTATCGAACAAGAAGCCCTTACTTTCGATGATGTGTTGCTGGTCCCGGCCTATTCATCGGTATTACCGCGCGACGTCAGCCTGAAAACCCGGCTGACCCGCACCATCAATCTGCACATTCCGCTGGTGTCGGCGGCCATGGACACCGTGACCGAGGCGCGTCTGGCCATTACCCTGGCCCAGGAAGGCGGCATCGGCATCATGCACAAGAACATGACCGCCGAGCAGCAGGCCGCTGAAGTGAGCCGGGTCAAAAAATACGAAAGCGGCGTCATCAAGGAACCCATCACCGTATCTCCGCACATCAGCATCCGCGAGGTGCTGGCGTTGACGCGCGCCAAAAACATTTCCGGCGTGCCGGTGGTGGATGGCGACGAGTTGGTGGGCATCGTCACCAGCCGCGACCTGCGCTTTGAAACCCGCTTCGATGCGCCGGTGTCCAACGTCATGACGCCCAAAGAGCGCTTGATCACCGTGCAGGAAGGCGCCGGCAAAGAACAGGTCATACGCCTGCTGCACGAACACCGCATCGAAAAAGTGCTGGTGGTCAACAGCCGCTTTCAGCTGCGCGGCATGATCACCGTCAAAGACATCCAGAAATCCAAAGACTATCCCAACGCCTGCAAAGACGAGCAGGAACGCTTGCACGTCGGCGCCGCCGTGGGCACCGGCCAGGGCACCGACGAGCGCGTCGAGGCCTTGGCGGCGGCCGGGGTGGACGTGATCGTGGTGGACACCGCGCATGGTCATTCGCAGGGCGTGCTGGACCGCGTGCGCTGGGTCAAGCAACACTTTCCCCAGGTGCAGGTGATCGGCGGCAACATCGCCACCGCCGCCGCGGCTTTAGCCCTGGCCGAAGCCGGCGCCGATGCGGTCAAAGTGGGCATCGGGCCGGGCTCCATCTGTACCACGCGCATCGTCGCCGGCGTGGGCGTGCCGCAGATTTCCGCCGTTTCCAACGTGGCCGAAGCCTTGAAAGACACCGATATACCGGTGATCGCCGACGGCGGCGTGCGCTATTCCGGCGACATCGCCAAAGCCCTGGCGGCGGGAGCACACTGCATCATGCTGGGCGGCTTGTTTGCCGGCACCGAGGAAGCGCCGGGCGAAGTGGAGCTATACCAGGGTCGCTCGTACAAATCGTACCGGGGCATGGGCTCGCTGGGCGCCATGGCCCAGCAGCACGGCTCATCCGACCGCTATTTCCAGGAAGAAACCGAACTGGCGGACAAACTGGTGCCGGAAGGCATCGAAGGCCGCGTGCCGTACAAAGGCAGCCTGGTAGCCATCGTGCACCAGTTGGTCGGAGGCGTGCGCGCCGCCATGGGCTACACCGGTTGCCGCACCATCGAAGAAATGCGCAACAAAGCGCGCTTTGTACGCATCACCAGCGCCGGCATCCGTGAAAGCCACGTGCACGACGTGGCGATTACCAAGGAAGCGCCGAATTATCGGTTGGATTGAAAGGCCCGGGGCTAGTGGTCAGTGGTCAGAAGTCTAGCCCCTCACCCCTGGCTCCGAACCAATGAATTATTTTGGGCCGGCCCCTTAATTCTACTTTGTCAGATTATCCGAGGCGCCCAATCCTGGCCCCGTTTGCCGCGCCGAGCACCGCAGTTTTCGGCGGGATTAACCCGAAGGGCGACCGCATGGATGCGGTCGGTTGCCCGTCAGGCCAGGGATGGCCTGTCGGGCAACTCCCGTCGAAAACGAGGAGCGCAGGAAACAAGCGGCAATCGGGCGGCCTTTTCTTTGGTTACTTTCTTTTGGCCGCGCAAAAGAAAGTAACCCGCCCGTGGGTGCGGGAACCCACATTCAAATCAC
>SCQD01000198.1 GCA_004299145.1 Methylococcaceae bacterium
GCCCCGCATCATTGAGGCCATTTCCGAGGCGCGCGCACACGGCGATTTGAAAGAAAACGCCGAATATCACGCGGCCCGCGAGCAGCAAGGCTTTGCTGAAGGCCGCATCGCCGAGATCGAAGCCAAGCTGTCCAATGCCCAGATCATCGACGTGAGCAAGCTCAACGCCCAGGGCAAAGTGGTGTTCGGCGCCACCGTCGAACTGGAAGAGGAGGGCGGTTCCGGGGCGGTGATTTACCAGATCGTCGGCGACGACGAGGCGGACATCAAAGCCGGGCGCATTTCGGTTTCATCTCCCATCGCCCGCGCCTTGATCGGCAAGGAAGAAGGCGATCTGGTCACCGTGCTGGCGCCGGGTGGGGAGAAAAAGTTCGAAATCCTTGCCGTGGAATACAAATAGCCTGTGGCATCAAGGCATCGTTCCCACGCTCTGCGTGGGAACGCAGTCAGGGAAGCTCCTGCTTCCCGATACTCACGGCGCGACTACTAAAAATCTTTGCTCGTATCTCTGGTTACGCTACATTGAAAGTTCAGCTTTCCCTTGTTCTACCCTGGAAGCCGGAGCTTCCAGGGCCGGGTTCCCAACCTGGAGGTTGGGAACCAGCGGGACGCGGAGCGTCCCGGGCTGCGTTCCCACGCGGAGCGTGGGAACGATGGGTTAGTACCCCGTCCGGCCTGATGGCGCGGCTCTCCGCTCCGGCTTTTTCCTCGGCACACGCCGGACGGGCTTACTCACCACCTGTGTTTTTTCCGGGTTTTTGCGATACAAAGTGACGATTTGTCCCAAAATCTGCAACAACTCGGCGTTCAATCGCTCGCACACTTCCATGCTCAGCCGTTTGCGCTCTTCCCTGTCATCATCGCGCAAGCGGATCTTGATCAACTCATGATGGTTTAAGGCATTGTCTATTTCCGCCAGCACCGCTTCGGAAACACCGGCCTGGCCGGTAATGACCACGGGTTTTAACGTATGCGCCTTGGCGCAGAGGGCTTTTTTCAACTTGGGCGTCACGCGCTGTTCTCCGAATAAGGATTGCCTGACTTGGCGGGCCGGCTAGCATAATGGGCAAAAGTCACAGCAGCAAGCGCTGGTTGGCCGAGCATTTCGCCGACGACTACGTCAAGCGGGCACAAAAAGAAGGCCTGCGTTCCCGCGCCGTGTTCAAGCTGCGCGAACTGGACGAACGCCATCGCTTGTTGAAACCGGGCATGATCGTCGTCGATCTGGGCGCCGCTCCGGGTGGCTGGTCGGAATATGCGTTAAGCCGGGTGGGCGTCAAAGGCAAAGTGGTCGCTTTGGATATTCTGCCCATGGCAGCCATTGAAGGCGTAGACTTCATCCAGGGAGATTTCCGCGAGGATGCCGTATTGGCGCAATTGCGCGCCGTCGTGGGTGCGGATAAAGTGCAGGTGGTGCTGTCCGACATGGCGCCCAATATGAGCGGCAGCAAGGCGGTGGACCAACCGCGCGCCATTCATTTGGCGGAATTGGCGCTGGAAGCGGCCAGAGAATTATTGGTGGCGGGCGGTACATTCGTCATCAAGCTGTTTCACGGCGAGGGCTTCGATGCCTACGTGCGCGAGGTGCGGAGTGATTTCACCAGCGTCGCGGTGAAAAAACCCGACGCTTCCCGCGCCCGCAGCCGTGAGGTTTATTTGTTGGCGACGGGTTATAAAGCTGCGCCGACAATAAATAACCCAGTGCATTAGTGCAAATTATCCACTATCATCGTCACTGGGTTTGGGTCCGGGCGCAGATGCGGCGGATGTCTGAGCAGACCAGACAACCCATTAGAGGGACTGTGTTTTACGATAGTTTTCCCATCATTCTTCCTTTAGGGAGTGTGCGACCTTGAGCGATATGCTAAAGAATATTTTGTTGTGGGTGGTCATCGCCTTAGCGCTGATGGCGGTGTTTAATAATTTTGGGGCTCACCGCGGCTTTGCGGAATCCGGGCTGTCTTACTCCCAGTTCATCAATTCGGTCAAATCCGGCCAGGTACAGCAGGTGGTCATCGACGACCACGTGGTTAAGGGAAGAAATACCAGCGGCGAAACCTTTACCACCTATGTGCCCAACGATCCCCACATGGTGGACGATCTTTTGGCCAGCGGCGTGGAAATCAAGGCGCAACCGCCGGAAGCTCAGTCGTTCCTGATGCAAATTTTCATTTCCTGGTTCCCCATGCTGCTGCTGATCGGCGTATGGGTGTTCTTCATGCGCCAGATGCAGGGCGGCGGCGGTGGCGGCCGTGGGGCGATGTCCTTCGGCAAGAGCAAGGCGCGTTTGCTGGAAGAAGACCAGGTTAAAGTGACTTTTGCCGACGTGGCCGGCTGCGACGAAGCCAAAGAAGAAGTCACCGAAATGGTGGATTTCTTAAAGGACCCCAGCAAATACCAGAAACTCGGCGGCAAAATCCCCCGCGGCGTGTTGATGGTGGGACCGCCCGGCACGGGTAAAACCTTGCTGGCCAAAGCGGTGGCCGGTGAAGCAAAAGTGCCGTTTTTTACCATTTCCGGTTCGGATTTTGTGGAAATGTTCGTGGGCGTCGGCGCTTCGCGCGTGCGCGATATGTTCGAACAGGGTAAAAAGCACGCGCCGTGCATCATCTTCATCGACGAAATCGACGCGGTGGGGCGCCATCGTGGCGCCGGTTTGGGCGGTGGGCATGACGAGCGCGAACAAACCCTCAACCAGTTGCTGGTGGAAATGGACGGCTTTGAAGGCACCGAGGGCATCATCGTCGTTGCAGCCACCAACCGTCCCGACGTATTGGACCCTGCGCTGCTGCGTCCTGGCCGCTTCGACCGTCAGGTGACGGTGGGATTGCCCGACGTGCGTGGCCGCGAGCAAATCCTCGCCGTACACGCCAAAAAAGTTCCTGCGGCCAAAGACGTGGAAGTCAAAAACATCGCACGCGGAACGCCGGGCTTTTCCGGTGCCGATCTCGCCAACCTGGTGAATGAAGCAGCGTTGTTTGCGGCGCGCCAGAACAAGCGCGAAGTGGAAATGCAAGACTTCGAAAAAGCCAAGGACAAAATTCTCATGGGCGTGGAACGCCGTTCCATGGTCATGAGCGAGGAGGAAAAGAAGCTGACCGCCTATCACGAAGCGGGTCACGCCATCGTCGGCCTGAAAGTGCCCGAGCACGATCCGGTGTACAAAGTCAGCATCATGCCGCGCGGTAGAGCGTTGGGCATCACCATGTTCCTGCCGGAACGCGATCAGTACAGCGCCAGCAAGCAGAAACTGGAAAGCCAGATTTCCAGCCTGTTCGGCGGGCGCCTGGCCGAGGAAATCATTTTCGGTGCGGAAAGAATCACCACGGGTGCGTCCAACGACATCGAACGCGCCACCGCTCTGGCGCGCAACATGGTGACGCGCTGGGGCATGTCCGATCGCTTGGGGCCGCTGTCATACAGTGAAGAGGAAGGCGAGGTGTTCCTGGGGCGCAGCATTACGCGCCACAAGTCGGTATCCGACGATACCGCGCACCTGATCGACGAAGAAATCCGTTCGTTCATCGACCGTAATTATGAGCGTTCGGAACGCTTGCTGCGCGAACACATGGATCAGTTGCACCTGATGGCGGAAGCGCTGATCAAGTACGAAACCATCGACCGGGAGCAGATCGACGACATCATGGCGGGCAGGACGCCGAAACCGCCCCAAGGCTGGGAAGATAATCCGAGCAATGGCGGCAGCTCCGTGAGTGTGGCGGAAGTCAGCGCCGGTGAAGTGCCCGTCATCGGCGAGCCGGCCGGACAGCACTAAATCTGTAAAAATAAAAAAGCCCCGGCGCCTGACGGCGCCGGGGCTTTTTGATTTTTAGTAATTAATTCTACTTTGTCAGATTCCCCAACAACATCGTCGTTCCGCCAGGGATGGGCGGAACCCAGGCACAAGGATGTGAAGGCTGCGTTTAGCTTTTCTCTTTCGAATCAACAATACAGTGACTCGCAGACCGCCCTCCATGGCCCTGGATTCAAGAAGCCTTAGTCATTCCGCTTCGCGGCGGCTTTCCGCCAATCCCTGGCGGAATGACGGAGTTCCAAACGCAGTTTGAGAATCTGACAAAGTAGAATTAACCTGCCAGGGATTTCACCCAGGCAATTTGCTGCGGCAGGCATACCTTGGCGAGATCGTAGCGTTGAGCGGCAAAAACGCGGGCATTGGCGCCCAAGCGGGCGCGTTCTTCCGGCTGCCCCATCAGCGTGACCACCGTTTCCGCTAAAGCTTGTGGGTCAAAAAAACTGGTCAGCAAGCCCGTTTCGTTATGGGTGATGACTTCTTGCAGCGGCGCGGTATCGCTGGCGACGATGGCGCAACCCACGTTCATCGCTTCCAGCAGGCTCCAGCTGAGCACAAAAGGGTAGGTCAGATACACGTGTAGCGACGACAGTTGCAACAAGGGAATGAACTGCTGGTAGGGAATATTGCCGAGAAAATGCACGCGCGCCATGTTTTCCGATGGAATGCGGTCTTTGACTTCGTTCAGAAAAATATTTTTCCACTTCTGCCCATCGGCCGGGCGGGCGCCGTAGCTGACGTCGTCGCCGCCGACGATCAACACACGTGCTTTGGGACGGCGCGCCAGAATGTCCGGCAATGCCCGCATGAAAGTGTGATAGCCGCGATAGGGTTCCAGATTGCGGTTGACGAAGGTGATGACCTCGTCCTTGCGCGTCAGCACCAGTTTGTTGTTCAGCGTCAGGCTGACTTTCGGGTTGGGCGCCAGCGTTTTGCTGTCTATGCCGTCGTGGATCACGCTGATTTTGGAGCGGAACGGCTCGGGAAAAGTGCTGGCTTGCCAGTGCGTGGGTGAAATTCCCGCGTCGGCCATGTCGAAGTGCAGCAGGTTGTTGATGTTTTTCAGGCGCAGGCGGCAGATGTCGCCGGGGTCTTTGGCGGGAAACTCGGGATCGAAACCGACGTCGGCGCCGTGCGGGTGGTAGTAGAACTCGCAATAGATGCCCAGTTTGGCATCAGGCCAGACGTATTTGAGAAACAGGCTCTCACCCCAGCCGGGGTGGGCGATGATCACATCGGGGCTGAAGCCGGAAGCTTTGAGTTCCAACGCTTTTCTGAAAGCCGCTTCGCCGCGGATGGTTTTGGTCTCGAAATCGCTGACCCAGGGATGCACGTTGGGTGTAGTACCCTTGCTTGCCTGGTAAGAAATCTGGCGCACGCCTTGCCAGGAGGCCGGGGCATCTTTGCGCATGGTGAAGGCCACCACCTCGTTGGCCGTGTCGGCGGCAAGCGCCGGAGCCAAGTGTTTGAATTGGCCTGGAAAATTTTGGTGCACAAACAGAATTTTCATGACACTACCTTCAATATGTCCATTTTGACCAGCCATGCCAGCGAACGCAGCACATACAGCCGGCGCTCCGGCGGCAAACCTTGCACCAGTTCGCCCGCCAAGCGTTCACCGCCCGCCAAAGCCGTCAGCAGCTTGTCAATCTCCCCGGAACCGGGCGCCACCTGCTGGGTAAAGTTAACCATCGCCAAGCCCTGTATTTGCTGCAAGCGTTGCTGTGCGTGGGCTTTGGAGGCGTCGACCAGCGCCAGGCGCGTATTGGTGTTCAGCGTGTGCGTCGGGTATTGGGCAAAGGCGGCGAACGGGTCCATGCGCGCCGGCCAGGGGTAGGGCAGTTTCAGCGACAGACCCGCCTGTTGCGCGCGGATATCGGCGAGTTGTGCCCACAGCGCTTCGTACTGGGGAATAATGGCGGACCAGTCGTAGAGCGCCTGGGCGCGTTGCCGGCCGGCCTCGCCCATTTGACGGCGCAGCTCGGGCGCTGCGAACAGCCGGGAGAAAGCCGCCGCCGTCGCTTGCACGTCTACCGCAATCAACATGCAGGTGTGGCCGCAATACATGTCGTAGGTGTCGATTTCCAGCGCGTGGCGCAGCGCCAGATCGTCGGCCAGGCCGGCGGCGGGCATCAGGGTGGGGATGCGAAAACCATCCACGCCGTCGCGCACGGTATCCTTGTAGCCGTCCCAGTCCGATACCACCACGGGCAAGCCCGCCGCCATCGCTTCGATCGGCACGATGCCGAACGTTTCCTGAATGTTGTCGGACAGCGAGCAAAATACGTCGGCCCCGGCCCAGGCGGTTTGCCGGTCTTCCGGCTTGCGGCCGTCCAGATTCACGATCCGCACCGAGGGGCAGGCCTGTCCGGCTGCATCGGCGTAAGCTTTGGCGATGTACTCGTTGGCGTGCCAGCCGCACTCGACCAGCACGACTTTTTGCCCGGCGGGCAGTGTCTGGGCGGCGGCTTCCAGCGCCTGGTACATCGCCAAGGGGTGGGCCTTGGCGTGGAAAGACAAGCGCCCCATGAACAGCACGACCAAAGTGTTGCCGTCGGCGCCGAGATTGCGGCGCGCTTCGGCTTTTTGTGGCTCGTTATAAACGAAATCCTGGGTATGGATGCCCAACGGAATGACCGGTAGTTGCGGCAGGGTCAGGCGGGTTATCCCTAAGCGCTGCACCAGAAAATCTTTTTGTGCTTGCAGGATGCGCTGCACATTGTCTTTGACGGCCGTGGAAGTGCAGATCACGGCGTCCCACGGCTGGACCGGCGTGGTGAGCAGTTCGGCGATGGCGTCCATCACCTTGCTGGAAGCGGTGGTATGGGTGATGCCGCACAAGCTCCACTGCTCATGGCCGAAAGCCGCGCGTTGCCAGGCTTGTGGGCCCAGGCCGGGCGCGGGGTAGTAGACCGTGCCCGGTTGCGACAATGCGGCGAGGGTATTTTTATCGACGGATTGAACCGGCTCCGAGCGCCCCGCGGCTTTGACGGCAGCGGCAAAAGCCTGGGCGTGTTCGGGCCGTTCCACTTGAGCCCAGAAAGTCGAAGATCGGCTGTGTGCCAGATAACCGCGCAGGAAAGATTCTCCCGCCGCGTTGCGGCCCATCAGCTTGGGGCCGGCGGTGGTATAGGCTTCGGGATGAAAATAAATGGCGCAGGTCATTTTTATTAGTGGTCAGTTGTCAGTGATTAGTGGTCTGTTTTGGTGGTAAATTTAGTAAACGGTGGTGGTGGGGTTTATTGGAAATGGTTTTTCGGTCGGTTGGGACAGCCCACGATATTATCGATAATGTCATGGGTTTAGGTCGGGTTTTGCGTAGTTATAGTCATACGCATAATTCGCTATAAAAAGTATCCCTACTCAAGAATTCATCGATCCAGTGTCGAGCGAAGCTTAACTGTACGGAAAGCTCTTCCCATGC
>SCQD01000199.1 GCA_004299145.1 Methylococcaceae bacterium
CCGAGGATGCATTCCAGAAGCCTTAATTATTCCGCTTCGCGGCGGCTTTCCCACGCAGCGCGTGGGAACGAGATTCTTGTGTTTGGGCAGTAATTCAGTGTCACCATGCGAAATCCCAAAAAACCCTTGCCCTATCCCCAGGCGGGCAATGCAACGTCCGTATCGGTAAACGCTCAGTCAGCAACGCATTCCGCATAAATCAGGGGTTTGCCTTAATCCCGCGAATTACTGCCGGTCGTAGGCATGCTGGCCACAACGCGGTCGGCCAGACGGGAGAACGGCAGCGACTGCAGCCAGACCCGGCCGGTGCCTTGCAGCGTGGCCAGAAACAGCCCTTCGCCGCCGAACAACATGGATTTCAAATTGCCGGCGCGCTCGATGTCGTAGCTGATTTTGGATTCAAAAGCCACGATACAGCCGGTATCTACCCGCAGTTTTTCGCCGTTGAGGCGTTTCTCGACGATAGTGCCGCCGGCATGGATGAACACATTGCCGTCACCTTTCAGCTTTTGCAGAATAAATCCTTCACCGCCAAACAAACCCGCGCCCAGCTTCCTGGTAAACGCGATGGATATCTCGGTGCCGAGGGCCGCCGCCAGAAACGCTTCTTTCTGGCACAGCAGTTCGCCACCGGTACTGTCCAGGTCTATGGGCACGACCTTGCCGGGATAAGCGGCGCTGAACGCGACTTTTTTCTTGCCTTGCCCGTTATTGGTGAAATGGGTGATGAACAGGGACTCCCCGGTAATGGCCCGCTTGGCCAAACTGCCCAACTTTCCCAAAAAACCTTGATCAGGCTGGGAACCATCGCCCATTTTGGTGGCAAAGCCGATGCCATCCTCCATGTACATCATGGCTCCGGCTTCGGCTATCACGGTTTCCTGGGGATCGAGTTCAACTTCGACGAATTGCAGGTCGTCGCCGTATATTTGGTAGTCAACTTCATGGCTTTTCATGGCTGGCATTTCCTTTGATAAAAGGTTGTGGTTTCAAGGCGGCCGATTCCCGCCTTTCCGCAGCCATTTTGCTGGCAGAACGGCCAAAACACCAAATCACAGCGCCTGACGGCTTTCAAGAAGCCTTAGTGATTCCGCGAGGACGCGGCGGCTTTATCCTTCGGCGCGCGCGGCCTTGCCTGGGCAATCCACGGCAGCGGCGCGCCAGGGCGCGGGAGCGCGCACCGCTTCCCATACCGGGCTTTCGATGGTCAAGGCCAGCTGGCGCACCAGTTCGAGCATGCCTTGATAACCGGCGTAACCGAACTCCCGCTCCTGGTTGATGTCCAGGAACGGCAGTTTCGCTTTCAAGGCGGTGTACAGATTGCGCCCGCCGGCAATGAGAATGTCGCAATGGCAGTCCTTGACCACCTGCAACAGCTTTTTCGGGCTGACGTCGTCCAGCATCAGCGCGTCTTCGCCCATCAGTTCGCGGATGCGCGCCTTGTCTTCCTCGGTGGATTTTTTGGTGCCGGTGGCGACCACCACCAGTCCCAAGTCCTGCAAGGCCGACACCACCGACCAGCTTTTCACCCCGCCGGTGTTGAGCAGCACCCGCTTGCCGTCCAGCCGCGCTTTCCAGGGCTGCAAGGCTTGCTGGATGCGGGCTTCTTCGCGGGCAATCAGCGCTTCGGTGCGTGCGCTCAGATCGGCGTCGCCGATCAGGCGGGCGAAATCGCGCAGCGCCTGGCTGGTATCGGCGATGCCGTAAAAACTGCCTTCGAACCAGGGCGTGCCGTATTGTTTTTCCAGCTTGCGGGCGACGTTCAGCATGGCTTTGGAGCAAACCATCATATTCACTTTGGCGCGGTGCATGCTCTGCACTTCACGGAAGCGGGCATCGCCGGACAGGGTGCAGAGCACGCGCAGGCCCAGTTCATCCAGCAGCGGCAACACGTGCCATAACTCGCCGGCGATGTTGTATTCGCCGATCAAATTGACGTCGTGCACTGGCAAGCCCAGTTGCCCGGCGGCGGGCGGCAAGGGATCGGGTTCGCGGCTGCCCACCACGTATTTCACCATGGCATCGCCGGCGATGCGGTTGCCCATGTTTTTGGTGCCGTAAAAGCCCGCGCAGTCCACCGGCACCACCGGTACGCCGAAACGCTCGGCGGCGGCTTTGCACACCGCTTCGATATCGTCGCCGATCAACGCCGGCACGCAGGTGTTGTAGATGAACACCGCCGGCGGCTGAAAAGACTCGACCGCCTGCTTGATGGCGTGGAACAGCCGCTTTTCCGAGCGGCCCATGATGATGTCCTGCTCGGTAAGGTCGGTGGTCAGGCCGCGCCGGTATAAATCCGGCCCGGACGAGCGCGTGCCCCGGTTGTCCCAGGAACTGCCTGCGCAAGCGATGGGGCCGTGCACGATGTGTGCGACGTCGACGATGGGCAGCAAGGCGATCTGGGCGCCGTCGAAAGCACAGCCGCCGGCGCTGGCGCCGGGCTTGGGCTTGGCGCAGCCGGATTTGGATTTGTGATTGTGCTCGCAAGCCGGTTCATCCAGCAGTTCGGCGATGGCTTGGTGGGATTTCATGCGTGCATCCTGTTTCTAAGTCGATTGAAACCGGATCAAGCAGCAATGATGCCAATCCCAAAGTACCGATTTGATCAGGCCGGCGCCGCCGGTTTTTGTCGGCAATCCAACAAAAGCGCCGATGGATGAAGGAAGCATCACAGGTGTTATGGGTGCCGGAGCTTCCCGTGCGGCGTTCTCAAACTGGGGTTTGGGGACGAGCAAATCACCATTTTTTCCAGATCGCGGTGGCTGGCGGCGATGATTTGTACGTCCACCTGAATTTCTTTTTCGCCGCCCAAGCGGCGTACTTTGCGGTCGTCGATGGCTTTGAGCCGCTTGGCCTGCAATTCCAGCGGCATTTCAGCGATTTCATCCAAAAACAGCGTGCCGCATAGTGATTCGCAGGCTGCCATCCATGGCCCTGGGTTCCGCCCATCCCTGGCGGAACGACGTCTTGGCAATAATCTGACAAAGTAGAATTAACCAGCATCGTTTTTGCAGCTTCAATGGCTTTGGTGGTTTCTCCTTCAGTCTTGCCGTCGACGGCAACGACGAGCCTTTACCGCACCTGACGGCATCAATAGATTTACACACACGCCGCAACAGGTTTTCATCCAACAGCAGCTTAACCGCCATGGATAACGGCTACCCGGTGTTCTCGATCCGCCGCATAGGCCAAACAAGCGCGAATGTCGCTTTCGGTCAGTTCGGGGAAGTCTTCCAGAATTTCCGCCGTCGTCATTCCGCCGGCCAGCCAGCCCAGTACGTCCGCGACCGCAATCCGCAGTCCACGGATACAAGGCTTGCCGCTGCGTTTGCCGGGTTCCAGGGTGATGGTGTCGTGGTGGCTCATGGTAGGGTTGTCCTCGTGAGGGTTGACGATGGGGCGAAGGAGTGACGCCCATTATTTGGGTACACTTTCCGGCGGCGGCAGCCAGCGTTCCACGCCGGGGATTTGGTACAGGTGCAAATAGCGGTTGGGTTTGCGCAGGTAAATTACCCGGCCCCGGTCGAACCAGTTCAGGGCGGGTAGGAACAGGCTGAGGAAGACCAGCAGCAGCCAGATATAGAGGATATTCCTATTCCAGGTTTTTTCGCTCCAATAGGGGCGGGGCGATTGCCAGCGCAAGGCGCCGCTGTCGGCGTCCCAGGCGCGGATGATGCCTTCGTCACCGGCGGTATAGAGCGTCTGGCCGTCCGGGGCAAACGCAACCGCCTTGACATCACCGCTATGCGCAAAGCGCCGTAACGCAGCGCTGGTTTGTGCGTCCCACAGCCGCGCCGTGCTATTCCATGAACCGGTCAGCAGGGTTTTTCCGTCCGGGGCAAAGGCCACGGCGTTAACGGTGCTGTCATGCGGTAACCGCCGCAACTCGGCGCCGGTTTGTGCGTCCCACAGCCGCGCGGTGTTATCCCAGGAAGCGGTCAGCAGGGTTTTACCGTCCGGGGCGAAGGCCACAGCTATAACACCGTCGCCATGCTGCAACCGCCGCAACTCGGCGCCGGTTTGTGCGTCCCACAACCGCGCTGTATTGTCATAGGAGCCGCTGATCAGCCCAGCGCCGGCTGGGTCTAACGCCAGGCTGGTGATCCTACCTCCGTGCCCCACCCAGACCGGATGATTCAGAAAAGCCGCCAATGCCAACAGCAAAAATACCCGGTTGAGCGCAGCGCTGCGTTTCATCCCGTTTAACCCTATCCGCCAAACGCGCTTCACCAGCGAAACCCCGTGGGTGTCTGGTTTTGGCAGCGTGCGCTGTAAGCCTTTCGGATACGCCGCCAAGTCACCCAGCAGGCCGCGCTTATTCAACCAAGCGCGCCATGGCTGCCAACATAGCGCGAAAATCGGGCCGGTGGACAGGGCGGTTACGGAAATGAGCACGCTCAATGTGTACATGTACTTCCCTGTTATTATTTTTTCAGCAATGCCCGTTTGCCAAAACGCCAGCATCCACAACAGCGCCCCCACCCAGGTTAAATGATAAAACCCACGTCCCAGAGTGATGGTGGCGATGCGCGGCAACCAGCGGCCCACATCGCGCGGCAAGCGCCGCCATTCGCGTAATTCGTCGGGGCTTTTCGGCACCAAGACCATCTTCAGAAAACTCCGCCAAGCCGGATCAACCAAGCCCGACAGCCGCATATCGGGCGATTCGAGCTGGGCGTAATGGGTCAGCAGCAAGGCCAAATGGGTGGGCGCGGTTTTCGTGGGCAAAAACGGGTAGACGTCGGCCATTTGATTTAACACGGCGGCATCGGCGGGCAAGGGTTCGCAGGTATTTAAATGCTCCACCGCATCCGCTTCCGCCAGCAAGGGCAGCAATTGCTCCATGGCGCGCAAGCTGCTGTTGTTATCGCCGCCAGCCAGAAAATGGCCCAGCAACCGCCATAGCACGGGAATTTTCTCCGGGCTTTCCAGTTGCGCCAGACCCTCCAGCGCCGCGCGCTTGCGCAAACCGTCCGGGCTGCCGGCCAGATAAGCCAAAAATTGCAGGGCCAGGGCCGGTTCCATGCGCCCGGCTTCCCGCGCCACCTGGGACGGATCGCTGGTATCCACCAGAGCGCGCAAGTGCTCGTCCAGTTTGTCCCGCACCCGGGCATCGCGGCTGTTGCCCAGGGCCAGCAGGCTTTTCAGCAGCACGGGGCGGTGGGCTTCGTCCGCCTGTTGTACGGCAAAACTAAGATTTTCCAGGATGCGCAGGCGCAACGCGGTCTGCGGCTGCACCAGCACCGCCGCGCAGTGGCCGGCCAGGGGCAGCAGCGCGGGTTCGCCCTCGGCTTGTTCGGCCAGGGTTTCCACCAGGCGCACGGCGTTGTCTTCTTGCATGGCGGCGTAGAAAAAAATCACCTGCCGCCAGGCGGTGTGGTGCAAATGGCCGGTGATGAGGCGGTAGCCTTCGTCGTCGCGGTTGCGTTCCATGGCCGCCCGCGCCGCGCAGTATTCGTGCAGGGAACGGTGGGCGAACACCCACACGCCGTCCTGCAAAGCGCTGAACAGTCCCGCCTGGATATGGATTTCCCGCACCAGCGCGGCGGCATCGCCCTGGTCGTCCAACACGCCGCGCTGTGCCAGCTGCTCGGCCAAGGCTGTTATCGATGCATAACTGAATTCTTCAAAGTCGCGTCCTTCGGCTTCCGCTTGCAGCAGGCTGTGCAGGGCAAACGCTTTGAGCAGGGCAAATTTTGCTTCGGCGGGATAACGGTTGGCGCTGCCATAGTCCACGGCACGGCGCAGCGGTGCAGCGGCGTTTTGCCGGGGGTGGGCGGCTTCGCGGAAATCATGGCGGCGCAGCAGGTTGTCGATGGCTTGTTCGTAAAACGCCGCCAGGTTGTGCGGCACGGCTTCGCCCGGTTGGTGCAGGTAGACGCCCATGGACAGGGTGAGCAGCAGCGGACTGCGGTGCAACTGGGCGATGTCGGGGTATTGGAAGACTTGGTCCAGGTAGTGTTCCAGGGATTTGTCGTGCAGGCGGAAATCCCCGGCGCGGCGCTGGACGATGGCGCGGATTTCCGAATCGCGCAGTTCCGCCACGCGGTATTCGGCGAAACCGGCACGGGCGTAGTGGTCGCGGTCGGGCAGATCGTCGTAATTTTGTTCGCGGCAGGTCAGCAGCACCCGGCATTGTTGGGCGGCGTCGCACTCGTCGAGAAAAGCGGTGATGCGCCGGTTCACCGTTTCCAGGCGTTCGCCCGCCACTTCGTCCAGGCCGTCCAGCAGCAGCAACAAGCGGCCCTTGCTCATGAGGGCTTGCAATAGCACTTTGCTGTGCTGCAAACCGTAGCCGGGCAGCAGTGTACCCACCAGCCAGTCCAGCAGCGGGGTGCTGTCCTCCGCCTGACCGTAGGCGCGCAGACTGACCAATATGGGGACGGCGTCTTGCAGCGGTGGCCATTCGCTGCGGCTGACGCCGACCGCCAGGGCTTTGAGTGAAGTGCTTTTGCCGGAGCCGGGCGCGCCCAGCAATACCAGGCGTTTTTGCTGCGGGTCGCTGAGAATTTGCTGGGTGTCCCGTGGCTGGGTTTCCAGGGTCGTGGCAGTGGCGCGCAGGCACAGCGGCACGAACACTTGCTGCAAAGTCAGCTCTTCCTCGCGCCCCAGATAGATGTTGCGCAGCACGCTATGGCTGGCTGCCAAGGCATTGCGGTAAGCGCGCAATGCCAGCCAGGAAAAGCCGCGCACGCTGCCCAGCCGGCCCATGGCGCGCCAGAATCCGCCTGCGGCCCGTTGCCAGGCCTGGGCGGCGGCAAATACCAGGAGCGCGGCCAGCAGGGTGCCGGCGGCACCGCCCAAAGCAGGCAGCGCCAGCGCCATGGGATCGGTTTGGGCTTGCTCCAGGCTGTGCTGAAGCAGGGATAACCAGTCGCCGGCAGCAACCGGCTTTGGGCTGGTGGCAAGGGCGCTTTCGGGCGGGATGTCTGTGGTCATCGTCAGGTTCCTTGGCAGGTATGGCTGGATTTTATCATTCCGTTTCCTGCTATCTGGTCTGGGGAAAGTGGGGATGACCGCATCTCAGCGGATGCTGGAAGCTGGTTTTTACCATGTCGATACCGATGTCCATAATTCCTCCTTCTCGCCGCCGCCTTGATTCGGGAAGCCGGAGCTTCCCGGGCGGCGTTCCCAACCCGGAGTTTGGGAACGAGCAGTGCGTGCGCCGGGTTACCCGGCAAGCACCACTCCCGGCAAACGCAAGGCCACGCGGGCGCCATGGGGTTCCAGGTTGCTCAAGCGTAATTGACCGCCTTGTTCCTGCACATAGCGTTGCACCACCACCAGCCCCAGGCCGGTGCCGTCCGGCCGGGTGGTGCGGAATGCGCGCACGCCGTGCTCCAATAATTCCGTGACAAAACCAGGGCCGTCGTCGTCGACGGTCAGCAGCAAATCAGCATTCTGCGTTTGCAAAACGATATGCACGCTGCCCGGGGTATCGCCCAAGGCTTCGGCGGCGTTCAGCAGCAGGTTGAGTACGCATTGGCGCAGACCGGACTCGATCAGCCGCACCGGCAGGCTGGCGGGAGCGTCCAGCGTCAGTGCGACGTGGGTGGGAATCTGATAGCGCAGCAGCGTCGACAATTCTCCGAGCAGCTGCGCGGCGTCGAAGTCGCCGGGCGGGGCGGGGGTGTGGCGGCTTTGCTCCAGCAGGCCGTTGAGCAGGCGCGCCATGCGCTTCAATTCGCCGACGATCACGTCCATTCTTTCCGCTTGCCTGGCATCGTCCAGTTCCCGCCGCAGGTTGGTGCACGCCACCTGGATGCCGGCCAGCGGATTGCGCAGTTCGTGCGCCAGTTCCGCCGCCACTTCACCGACCGCCGCCAGGCGTTCAGCCCGCGCCAGGGAGCGCTGTTGTTCCAGCAATGCATGGGTGGCGGCGTGCACTTCTTCCTGGAGCGAACGCGCGTGCCGGCGCTGGGATTCTTCCAGTTCCGCCAAATGCACGACCATGATGTTGTAACTGTGAAACACCGGTTCCAGCAGCGGGTCCAGGTGGTGGGTGGTGATGGGGCGAAAATCGCCTTCCGCCAGATTGGCCAACAACTGCTTGAGGTCGTTAAGCGGCGTCAAAATGCGTTTATACAAAAACCAGCCGGCCAGCGACAAAATGGCCGCCAGCGTCGCCAGCGCCAAGTACAACTCGGTTTGCGTGCCTTGACGCAGCCTTTGCAGCTTGTGATCGCGCTTTTCCGTTTCGTTGTCGAGGATGTGTCCCATGGCGCCCAGGGCCGACAGCAGCGCGATGCGGTTCTCCGTGACGGAGCCGGCTTCCGGCTGGATTTTCAGGCCGCTGAGCAGCGTTTGCACCTGGGCAATCTGTTCCGGCGTTTTGCGCGACAGGTGCGAGTCCAATTGGCTGAGCCGCCGCTGTACTTGCGCTACCGTTTGCTCGGACAACGGCTTGGCGCCGGTCAGCGAGTCGGTCAGCAGTTCCTGCAGGTCCACGGCCACGCTTTCCACTTCGTGGGAATAGGCGACATAGCCGTGTATGCGCTCCAGGCGCTGCAAATTGCGCCAGATCATACCGCCCAGAATACCCAGCACCAGCACCAACAGCCCAAGCAAAGCCAGGGCGCGGCTGCGGAAGGGAAAGCGGAAAGGTTGCATGCGTTAGAAATTCGCCTGGAAATTCACTGCCATCAACGGTCGATGAATGCCAGCAAGCCTTTCACCACGTCCACCGGTCTGGGCGGACAGCCGCCGATCACCGCGTCCACCGGTATGACGTTGCTCACCGCGCCGCAACTGGCGTAGGACTCGCCGAACTCACCGCCGTCGGCGGCGCAACCGCCGAACGCGATCACCCATTTGGGGTCCGGCGTCGCTTCGTAGGTGGCCAGCAAGGCGGCTTGCATGTGGCGCGATACCGGGCCGGTGACCAATAAAATATCGGCGTGGCGCGGCGAGGCGACAAAATGAATGCCGTAACGCTCGATGTCGTAAAAAGCGTTGTTCAGCGCGTGGATTTCCAGCTCGCAGCCGTTGCAGGAGCCGGCGTCGACTTGGCGTATCGCCAGGCTGCCGTTGAAACGGCGGTCTATGCGGTTTTTCAGCGTAATGCCGAGTTGCTGCAATTCGGCGTCGTCCGGGGTTTTGACCGGTTCGGTGATAATGCCGATGCGGGCGATTTTGCTTAATAGGGAACTCATGGACGTTTTATCTTTTTAAATGTTGCAATAAGTATTTACCCCAGCGTTCCCACGCTCTCAAGCAGCCTTAGTGATTCCGCTTCGCGGCGGCTGTGCGTGGGAACGCATCCAGGGACGCTCTGCGTCCCGGCAGGATTTCCTTTACGGGCGGCTTCCTGTGGCCTATGCCACACGGGACGCGGAGCGTCCAGGGCTGCATTCCCACGCGGAGCGTGGGAACGATTCAAACCAGCGGTAGCCTCACAAATCCTGGCCGGAATACGAGCCATTCACCGACTTATTACACAACGGAAAATCCGGCACGATATTGTCGTGTATCAGTTTTTCCAGGGCGTACCAGTTGAATGCGCTGGGATCGCGCGGGAAATAGCGGGCGATGCGGCCTTTGGCATCGAAACGCACGTAGGCGAGGGTTTCGCCGCGCCAGCCTTCCACCAGGCCCAGCCCTTCGGCAGCTGGGATGGACTGTGGCCAGTCCGCGCAGACCAGCCCCGGCTGCAATCGCGCCAGAAACTGTTCCAGCAAATCCAGCGCCACCCCGATTTCGTCGTAGCGCACGTCCAACCGCGCCGCCACGTCGCCGGTGTGGTAACAGACGCCGGTGACGTGGATGTGGTCGTAAGGCGCATAAGGATGGTCGCGGCGACGGTCGAAGTCGCCGCTGCTGGCGCGCCCCACGTAGCCCAGACAACCATACTGCGCCGCGATTTCGGCGTGCAGTTCGCCCGCCGTCTGCAAGCGGTTTTGCAATATGGAGTTCGCCGCCAGGATGGGCCGCAGTTCTTCCAGTTCGCGCTTGAGCGGCGCCAAAGCGGCCTGCATGGCCGCCGCCGCCTGCTCCGTCAAGTCCGCCGCCACGCCGCCCGGCACGATGCAGTCCATCAGCAGGCGATGGCCGAACCAGGCGGCGTTGTCGCGTTGCCACAGTTCGCGCAGGCGGCTGAACTGGTAGTTGGCGAAAGCAAACGCCACGTCGTTGCACATGGCGCCGATGTCGCCCAGGTGGTTGGCGATGCGCTCGCGTTCGGCCAGGATGGCGCGCAGCAGCAAGGCGCGCGGCGGCACGCTCAGGCCGGCGGCTTGCTCCATCGCCATGCAGGCGGCCCAGGCGTGGGCCACGGTGCTGTCGCCGGACACCCGCCCGGCCAGGCGCGCCAAGCCGAAGGCGTCGCGGCCCACGGCGATTTTTTCGATGCCTTTGTGCACGTAACCCAGGCGCTCCTCCAGGTTGAGCACGGTTTCGCCCACCGCCTGGAAGCGGAAATGCCCCGGTTCGATGATGCCGGCGTGTACCGGGCCGACGGGAATTTCATAAACCCCGGCTCCTTGCGCGGCCAGGAAGGGATAGCCGTTGTCCGGCGGCGTGACGGGTTGCGGTGTGCCGGCGGTGGGAAAGCCGTCATGTAACGGAAATTGCTGGCCGCTCCAGGCTTGGTGGCGGGTCCAGCGCTGCGGTGTCGGGTGGCCTTGAAACCTGACGCCCCATAGATCCTGTGCGTGCCGCTCCAGGCGGTCGGCGCCGGGATAGGCCAGGGCCTGGCTGGGCAGCAGCGGCTGGGCGGCGGGCACCACGCAGCGCAACAGCACGGTGTCGCCCTGCTGTTCCAGGCAGGCGCTGATGCTGTAACCATCCATCGTTCCCACGTTCTCAAGAAGCCTTGGTTGTTCCGCTTCGCGGCGGTTTTGCGTGGGAACGTATCCAGCGACGCTCTGCGTCGCGTCAGCAGGGGAAACAATGTCCTGCGATTGTGCTAAAGGCATCACGGGACGCAGAGCGTCCAGGGCTGCGTTCCCACGCAGAGCGTGGGAACGATAATAATCGGCGGCTTCATCGACCCACACGCCCATCCAGCGCAGTCCCTGCGCGGCGGAGATTTCCGCGATGCGGCCCCAGTGGACGGCGTCCAGGCGGAACACCCAGGCCGGCGCCAGACCGCGGATGGATTGTGCGTTCAAGCTCACACCTTGATGGCCTGCCAGTTCCAGCCATTCAGTCAGCCAGGTGGGGTGTTGTATGTGAGTCATAGCGCACTCCTGACAGTCAATAAGGTGGTTTGGTTAAACCCGTTTTTATGCTCTCGCAACCCGGAGGGTTGCCAGCCATTAGCCGGGGGTTGAGCGGAGCGACACCCCCGGTAAAGGATGCCGAAGCGAAGCCCACGACCCTGGAGGGGTCGCAGAGACTCGGGCCTCGTGGCTGGCTGCGACCCCTCCAGGGTCGCATGGCTCAAATCGCTATCCAATCCGGGGGTGTCGCTAACGCTCAACCCCCGGCTAATAGCTTGGAACCCTCCGGGTTCCCCCTTTATTGGCATCGCTGACTTATCAAGTGATGCATATAAAGACGAGCACAGAGCGTGGGAACGATAGAAAAAGTTCATAACGGCGCACTCCCGGCAATCAACACGGTGGCCTGGTTGAACCAGTCAGCCAGCACGCCCGGTATGGCCAGACCCAGCCACAGCACCAACACCAGGTGCGCGGCCACCGGCCACAGGTTGGCTTCGATGGGGCGTTGCCCTTCCGGCACCGCGCCGTAAACCATGGGGTGCAAATGGCGGAACAGGCCGGCAAAAGCGATGCCTATGCCCAGCAGCAACAGCGGCGTCAGCCAGGGGTAGCTTTCCATGGTGGCGGTGAGCAGCAAAAATTCGCTGGTGAACACGCCGAAAGGCGGAAAACCGGCGATGGCCACGGCGCCGATCAGCAAGCCCCAGCCGATGGCCGGCTGGGTGCCGATCAGGCCGCGGATTTTGTCGATTTTCTGGGTGCCGGCGATCTGCGCGGCGTGGCCCACGGTGACGAAAATCGCCGACTTGGTGAGCGAGTGCACGGTCATGTGCAGCAAGGCCGCGAAAGTCGCCAAAGGACCGCCGACGCCGAAGGCAAACGTCATCACGCCCATGTGTTCGATGGAGGAATAGCTGAACAGGCGCTTGATGTCTTTTTGCCGGTGCAGGAACAGCGCCGCCACCAGGAAAGACAGCATGCCGAAGCCCATCATCAGATAACCGGCCAGGTGACTGGCGGGGTTGGCGCCGTCGACCAACATTTTGCAGCGCACCACGGCATACAGCGCGTCGTTGAGCAACAGGCCGGACAGCACCGCCGACATGGGCGTGGGGCCTTCGCTGTGGGCGTCCGGCAACCAGTTGTGCAGCGGCACCAGGCCGATTTTGGTGCCGTAGCCCACCAGCAAAAACACGAAGGCGATGCTGAGCACGGTTGGATTAAGCTCAGCCGCGTGCTGGTACAGCACCGACCACTGCATGGCGTTGCCGCTCAGATCGGCTATCTGGCTGGCGGCGAAATACAGCAGCACCGTGCCGAACAGCGCCTGGGCGATGCCGACGCCGCACAGGATGAAGTATTTCCAGGCGGCTTCGATGGACTCCGGCGTGCGGTACAGGCTGACCAGCAACACGGTCGCCAGGGTCGCGCCTTCCATCGCCACCCACATGATGCCGAGGTTGTTGGTGGTCAGCACCAGCAGCATGGCCAGCATAAAGCCCTGGTACATGGCGTGGTACAGGCGCAAACGCTTGGCCGTCAAGCGGCCGCGCCGGTGTTCGTGTTCCATGTAGGGCGAGGAGAACATGGCGGTGGTCAGGCCGACGAAAGCGGTCAGCGCCACCAGATAGACGTTGAAAGCGTCCACCCGCCATTCGCCGTTGCCGCTGATCAGGGCACCGCCTTGCAGCACGCGCCAGGCCAGGATCAAGGATGCCAGCAGGGTGGCGGCGCACAAAGCCACGTTGTGCCGGCCGGCGTGCGGGCGCTGGCCGACCAGGCTTAGCCAGAGCATGCCGGCCAGGGGGATAGACAGTAATAGGTATAGGGCAATCATGAAATTATCTCGTGTTAAGCGTTTTCCTCGTTCCCACGCGCCGCGTCACTGCCATTAAGTTAAGGAGGAAATCCGTCGTTCCGCCAGGGACTGGCGGAACCCAGTGCCATGGATGGCAAATCTACGCGCCGCGTGGGAATGCAGTTTAGGCGCGCCGCGCCGCGTATTGTTCTTGTTCCCTCGCGCCGCCCGGAAAAACCGCCGACGGCTGTCGGAATAATGGAATGCATCCGCAGTGCGCCGCACCGCATAAGCGAACAACAGGTGCCACGGTAGATACAGGGCGCGGCGCGCCCGGACTGCATTCCCACGCGGCGCGTGGGAACGAGGATCACGAATCCACCTCCACTTCGCTCAGGCGGTTAAGCCGGTCCACGTCCAGCGAGTCGATGCTGGTGCGGATGTGAAAAAAGAACACGCCGAAAATCACGGCGGCGACCAATACGTCGAAAGCGATGCCGAGTTCCACCACCATGGGCATGCCGCGCGTGGCGGACACGGCGGCAAAAAACAGGCCGTTTTCGATGGCCATGAAGCCCACCACGTGCGCCACCGCCTGGCGCCGCACGATCATCAGCAGCATGCCCAGCAGCACCACCGCCAGACTGATGGCGATGGTATTGCGCGTCGCCAGGGTGGAAAGCTGTTCGATGGGCAGCACCACCGAATAACTGAACAGCGCCAAAGACGCCGCTCCCGGCCCCAGGATGTGCGCCGGATAGAGCAGGGTTTCTTCTTCGTGCTGCATTTCCATCTGATGGATGAGTTTGAGCAGCATCCAGGGAATCAGCACGGCTTTCATCACCAGGGTGATGGCCGCCGACCAATACAGGTGATGATAGGGCAGGCTGTAGGCGGTGATTGCCGCCACCGCCGCCAGCATGAAGCCTTGCCCGGCGAACAGGCCGATCAGCCGGGACAGCTTGGTCTGCACCAGCATGAGCATGGAAACGAACAGCACCATCGCCGCCAGAAACAGCACGGCTTGTTCGAATAAAGAGTGTTGCACCAGATTCATTGATTACCTCATTCCTCGTTTTCCTCGTTTTCTCGTTCCCAAGCTCTGCTTGGGAACGCGGTCTGGGAAGCTCCGGCTTCCCGACGCCGACGGCGCGAGCAAAAAAAACGTTGCTCGTACCCATGCTCATTTTGTCTCGCAATTCCTGTTTTCCATTTCCGCCCGGGAAGCCGGAGCTTCCCGGGCCGGGTTCCCAACCTGGAGGTTGGGAACCAGCAGAACCAGCATCACCCCACCTCCAAAATGATGTGGCTCAACATGCCCAGCAAACTGAGCATGTAAGCAAAGCCCAAAAAGCCCTGTATCTTGAACAAGCGCATTTTGGTCACCAGGGTCTCGGCCACCGCCAGGATGACGCCCAAGCCCATCAGCTTGGCGGCGATGGCGCCGGCGCCCTGCGCCAGTGCCATGGGCGTGAAGTTTTCGGCGATGCCCCAGGGCAGAAACATATTGGCGATCAGCACGCCGTACAGCATCAGCCGCAACTGGCCGGCCCATTCGATCAGCGCCAGGTAGCGCCCGCTGTATTCCAGAATCATGGCTTCGTGCACCATGGTCAGTTCCAGGTGGGTGGCCGGATTGTCGATGGGGATGCGGCCGCACTCCGCCACCGCCACCAGCAGCAAGCCCGCCAGCGCAAACAGGAAGGAAGGCCGTAGCACCAGGCCGTTGCTCAGCACGTAATCGATGGCGTCCGACAGATTGGTGGTGGAAGCGCTCATCGCCAGGGTGAACACCGCCATCAGCATGGCCGGCTCGGCCAGCGAGGCGATGGTCATTTCGCGCGACGAGCCCATGCCGCCGAAAGCCGTGCCGATGTCCATGCCG
>SCQD01000200.1 GCA_004299145.1 Methylococcaceae bacterium
GGCGCGGATGCGTTCGATGAGCTTGCCCAGGTTGATTTCGGTGCGCGCCGGCTCGGGGTCGAAAATGTAATCGAGATCGACGTGCGCCACCCGTTGCGGCAGCGCGGCGCGCAGACCGGTGACGATGTCGGCGAAACCGGCTTGGTCGGGATCGTCGGCGATCAGCAGCCGGCGCATGGCGCCCAGATCGGCCAGGGTATTGGCGCCGTCGTTGAGCCCCATGGTGTAAGGCATGCCTGCGGCTTTGGCGGCTTGCAGGGTAATGTCGTTGTATTCGCCGTAAGGCCAGACCATGACCCGTGGCCTGATGCCGGCGTTTTGAAAAATGAATTCGGCGCTCTGCTCCATAGCCATGCCGATGCGGCGGCGATAGGCCTCGTCGTCTTCATAGCGCTGGGCACCATAAAAATCGCGGCGACCTTGTTCTCCCTCGCCCTCGGGGAGAGGGCCGGGGTGAGGGGAACGATCATGGCGCGCGTGACGTTCAATGTCAGGAACGGCATGCGCGCCATGATCGTTGGCATCGTAGCGGCGGGTGATGGCGGCCGCCTGTTCGTTGCCCTGCGGATTGGCGGCAATGCCCTGGTGCAGTCCGTAACTGTGCGATGCGATTTCGACCAGGCCGGACTTGGCCAATTCACGCACCTGGTCCCAGCTGAGCACCTGCTTGTTGCCAGGCATGTCCGGCTTGTCCTTGCCGTCCATCCAGGCGCCGACCAGGGCGACGGTGGCGGGGTAACGGTACTTTTTCAGCAGCGGGAACACCTTGCTGTAAAAGCTCTGGAAGCCGTCGTCGAACACCAGCAGCACCGCTTTGTCCGGCAGGGAGCGCGAGCCGACGGCCGCGTCCACCAGGTCTTGTACACCGATAACGTGATAACCTTGTTTTTTCAGCCAGATAAAATGGCTTTCAAAGTGGTCTTTGCTCACCGCCACCCGGTCGAAAGGCGGTACGCGCTCCTCTTCGTCGATGATGTCGTGGTAATTGATGATTGAAAAGCCGCCGCGAAGCGGACTTACTAAGGCTTCTTTAAATTGATCGGCGGCTTGGGCAGGACAGGCGGCGGCCAGGACCAGCCAGATAAAACCCGCCAGCAGGCGCAGCTTGGTGAGCATGGATTTGGAGTTCCGTTGGCTATATGGATGCAGGTACGTTAATGCGGGGAGACTGTATTGGCGCAGAACTATCCGCGTACCATAATCCACCATTTAGGCTTTGGGTAATGGGATATCGAGGTCTTTGCAGATTTTGTTGGCAAGACATTCGTTGATTTCACGGTGACGAGGAATAACTGAGACCTTACGCGCCGCCACATTGACATAAACGGTATGGCTCCCCCTTCCCGAACAAAGCGACAACCGTGCGCATTAAGGTAACGGAGAAAATCAAGGCGTTTCACGCAGCGAGAGACAACGGTTCGCGAATAACATCCATGCCTCGCATATCCTCTTTGGCAAGCATTCTGTTTGCCTCTAACACGAGAGCAACGGCCTCTTCAAGATTGGAGCGGGCTTCATCAAGAGTAGCGCCCTGTGTGTTAGCGCCAGGCAACTCTTCGACAAAGGCGATGTAGCCTTCTGGAACCTTGCGAAAGACGGCTGTCAATTGAATTCGCATTATTTGTACCTACTTTGTCCGAAAGTTAAGCTGTAGAGTACGCTGTGCGTACCTTACGGCGCCTGAAAGGTACGCACAGCGTACCCTACACATTGATGGCCGATTAAAGCTGCTTGCGCGGCTGGTGGTACAAGGCCAGTACGGCTAGAATACGACACCCATGTTGCCGAATCCTACCCGTAGTGAAAAACCTTGATGTTCAAATATTGTAAAGCACATTTCTGGTGCACGGTGGCCGTTTTCATGGCCGGGTTGCTGCTCGGCCCAGCCCATGCGGTGGAACCGCAAGTGATGATTCCCGCCGCGCCGGATCTGCCCGCCAAAGCCTATTACCTGGAAGATTTCCACAGCGGCCGCGTGCTGGCGGAATTCAACGCCGACGAGCACCTGCCGCCCGCCAGCCTGACCAAGATCATGACCGCTTACGTGGTGTTTCGTGAACTGGGCAGCGGCAATCTCAAGCTGACCGACAAAGTCACCATCAGCCCCAAAGCCTGGCACACCGAGGGCTCGCGCATGTTCATCGAAGTGAACAAGCAGGTGCCGGTGGAAGACCTGGTTAAAGGCATGATCATCCAGTCCGGCAACGACGCCAGCGTGGCGCTGGCCGAACACATCGCCGGCGACGACGCCATTTTTGCCCAGATGATGAACCAGCACGCCGAACGCCTGGGCATGAAAAACTCCCACTTCATGAACAGCATGGGCCTGCCGGACCCGGAGCACTACACCAGCGCGCGCGATCTGGCCATCGTCACCCGCGCCATCATCCGCGAGTTTCCCCAGTACTACAAATGGCACTCGCAGAAAGAGTTTTTCTTCAACGGCATCAAGCAGATGAACCGCAACAAGCTGCTGTGGCGCGATGAAACCGTGGACGGCGTCAAAACCGGCCATACCGAGGACGCGGGTTTTTGCCTGGTCGCCTCGGCGCTGCGCGAAGGCATGCGCTTGATTTCCGTGGTGATGGGCACCAAAAGCGACGAAGCACGCGCTTCTTCCAATCAGGCCTTGCTCAACTACGGTTTCCGCTTTTTCGAAACCCGCCCCTTGTACAAAGGCGGCGAAAAACTGGCCGAATCCAAAGTCTGGAAAGGCGCCCAATCCGCCGTGCCGGTGGGCTTGCGCGCCGATTTGTTCGTGACCATACCGCGCAAACAATACGACAAGCTCAAAGCCACCATGGACATGGACAAAGAAATCGCCGCACCGGTGAGCAAAGGCCAAGTGCTGGGCCGGGTCAATATTTACCTCAACGACGAAGCCGTGACGCAAACGCCGCTGGTGGCGTTGCAGGACGTGGCCGAAGGCGGCTTTTTCCGCCGGCTGATGGATAACATCCGCTTGAAGATGCAGTAGACCCGATGGCAAACGACAATCCGATGGTTTATTTGAACGGCCGCTTTTTGCCGCTGGATCAGGCGCAAGTTTCGGTGCTGGACCGTGGCTTTTTGTTCGCCGACGGCGTGTATGAAGTCATTCCGGTCTACGGTGGCCGCATGCTGCGCTGGTCAGAGCACTGGCGGCGCCTGGAGGCCAGCCTGGCAGGCATCCACATGCCGCCGCCCTTGACCATGATCGAAATGGAAAGCGCGCTGCAACGGCTGATCCAGGGCGTGTACGACCAATACCTTTATTTACAAATTACCCGCGGCAATGCCGGCAAGCGCGACCACAACATTCCCAAAGACTACATTCCCACGGTGTTCGCCATGTGTTCGCCCATCGGGCCGCTGCCGCGCGAAACCGGCATCAAGGCGGTGACGCTGGACGATATCCGCTGGAAGCTGTGCCACATCAAATCCATCGCCCTGCTGGGCAACATCCTGCTGCGCCAACAAGCGCTGGACCAGGGCGTCAATGAAGCCATCCTGGTGCGCGACGGCTTTGTCACCGAAGGCGCCGCCAGCAACGTATTCGCCTTGCTCGACGGCGTGCTGGTCACCCCGCCGAAAGGGCCGGACCTGTTGCCCGGCATCACCCGCGACCTGATCCTGGAACTGGCCCACAAACACGACGTCCCCGCCAAAGAAGCGCCGTTGCCGCTGGAAGCGCTGCATCAGGCCCAAGAAATCTGGCTGACCAGCTCCACGCGCGAAATCGTGCCGGTGCTGGAGCTGGACGGCCGACCGGTGGGCAGCGGCCGCGCCGGCCCCTCCTGGCGGAACATGGACGAGCTGTACCAGGCCTTCAAAGCCAGAGCGCGGAGCGGCCAGTGAGTTCAGCCGCCGACACCGCGCCGCTGTTGCAGTTTCCTTGTGATTTTCCCATCAAGGCGATGGGCATGGACACGGATGAATTTGCCGCGCAAGTGGTGATGATCATCCGCCGGCACGCGCCGGATTTGCGCGAAGGTGCGATAACGCAGCGCCCCAGCGGCAAGGGCCGCTACGTGTCGGTGACCGTCACCATCCAGGCGCAGAGCCAGGCGCAGCTCGACGCGATTTACCGGGATTTGACGGCCTGCCCGGCGGTGTTGATGGCATTGTAGGGTGGACATCGCCCACCCTGCCCGGCTTCCCGATCGTACCTATTGGTGTAGATACGCTGTGCGTACCGTTCGACGCCCTCGAAGGTACGCGCAGCTTAACAAATCTTTTGCAACGCCCTGCCGGGCCGCAAATTCTCCCCCAATGCCAGGCCGTGAGGCCTAACAATACAAAGCCGCCGCGAAGCGGTATCACTAAGGCTTCTTGAAAGCAGGCGGTATGGCTGAAGCGAACAACACCCAGTCTTCTGAAGAAAAACACAAACAGCACTTAGCTCAAGTCATCGACCTGCTGGACAAGCAACGGCTGGAAGAAAGCCTGCTGCAACAGCAAAGCATGCCGCGCCACGAGCTGGTGGAAACCTTGCTGCACAAGCAGCACCAGGTAGCGCTCAAACAAAAGCTCGACCAACTCCACTCCGCCGACATCGCCTACATCCTGGAATCGCTGCCGCTGGAGCAGCGCCTGCTGGTGTGGAACCTGGTCAAGTCCGAACTGGACGGCCAGATCTTGCTGGACGTATCCGACGCGGTGCGGGAAACGCTGATTTCCGACATGGACCGGCAGGAACTGCTCAGCGCCACCGGCCAGCTGGACACGGACGAGATCGCCGACCTGGCCCCGGTGCTGCCCGATGAAGTGATGCACGAACTGCTGGAGTCGCTCAACCAGCAAAACCGCGCCCGCCTGGAATCGGTGCTGGGCCACGAAGAAGACACGGTGGCATCGCTGATGGACTTCGGCATGGTTACCATCCGCGAAGACATCGCTTTGGGCGTGGTACTGCGCTACCTGCGCCGCCGCGGCGAATTGCCGGATCACACTGACAAGCTGTTCGTGGTCGACAAGCAAAACCAGCTGCGCGGCGTACTGCCCCTGCAAACGCTGCTGGTGACCGGCCCGGACACCACGGTGGCGACCGTGATGAGCCGCGATCCGATCTGCTTTTTGCTGGACGGCGACGCCGACGACGCCGCGCGCGCTTTCGAGCGCTACGACCTCATTTCCGCCCCGGTGGTGGACCGCGACAACCGCCTGCAAGGCCGCCTCGGCGTCGACGCCATCGTCGACTACATCCGCGACAAATCCGAAGAAGACATGCTGTCCCAGGCCGGCCTGCTGGATGACGAAGACCTGTTTTCCAGCGTGTGGAAATCCGCCAAAAACCGCTGGTTCTGGCTGGCCGTCAACCTGATCACGGCGTTTTTGAGCACCCGCGTCATCGGCCTGTTCGAACACACCATCGGCCAGATCGTCGCCCTGGCCTCGCTGATGCCCATCGTCGCCGGCATCGGCGGCAACACCGGCACGCAGACCAGCACGCTGATCGTGCGTTCACTGGCGCTGGAACTCATCACCCCCTCCAACACCGGGCGTCTAGTCCTGAAAGAACTGTCCATCGGCCTGCTCAACGGCGCGGTGTGGGGCAGCGTCATCGGCCTGTGCGTGTGGGCTTTGTATCACGACGAACGCTTGGCCTGGGTGATGATGGCGGCCATGATGGTCAATCTGTTGCTGGCCGCTTTGGTGGGACTGGCGGTGCCGCTGATCCGCCACAAGCTGGACCTGGACCCGGCCATGGGCACCAGCGTTTTGCTCACCGCCATCACCGACGGCATGGGGTTTTTTGTGTTTTTGGGCTTGGCGACGGTATTTTTGTTGTAAATGACGACTCCCGATTCAATAAAATCGATCAGGACATGGCCTTGCTCAAAGCGACCTGATGTGGGTCATTCATTTACTGCTCTCCACCAGGAAATTTTCGGGCGGTATGGACAACGTTCAAGACGATGATTTCACGTGGAAGAACGCGGACGAAAGTAATGTACGGGAGTTTATGGATAACGAGTTCGCGAGTGCCAGGGATACGTTCGCTTTCCCGTATCCGCTCAGGAAATGTCCTTAAGCTTTCGATCTGCGAGATCAAGCACGGCGGTTTCCCCGTTTTCTACGCGCTCCAGAGTCCTGGCAATCTTGTTGAAAAGCCAACTGTCATAATCGGATTCCTTGTCGATGAAACATTCCGGGGCCAGGGTGTCGATGTTGCCCTGAATGGATACCGTAGTGCAAATGGGTTGCTTGCTCTTCGCCACAAGAACAGGGTCGCAACGGACGGAATCTTGGGGCTTGCCAAAATAGTTTGGGGCTTCACGGGCCGACACGATTTTCATGGCCGTACTCTCAGGTTAAAGTTAAAGCTAATGCATGCCCATTGTAGCCAGTAGCCACGATGGGCACAAAGACCTCATCCAACGGCGTCGAGAACCCGCAGACTGTCCCCAGGCATCGAACGGTCATATGAAGCGGGTGGGTCGACAAAAGCAAAAATGACGGTCGGGCTGCATGTTGAGAAAAACAGCCCACTTTCGCTGTCATCGCGCATGCTCACTCAGCAAGCCTTTAGCGAACACAAAATACATGGCGCATCGTTTGAGGAGATTCTTGGCGAATATCCAGGACTGGCGCGGGAGGATATCTCATGTCGCGCTATTTCAAGCAGCCTAAATTCTGCGCTGTCTGGCTACTGATCATCCTTCAACTCGGACTCGAAAGCGCCGGCGCGCAAGAGCCGTCTTGCACGCCGGCGGTTAACGACGCGGCTTGCGATCAGCTTGGCGCTACGCCGGATTTGCTGCGGCCGGAACGGGTGCTGATCGTGCCCCTGCTGCATAAAAGCGAGAACCCCGACGAGAACGAGCGCTGGCCGGAAAACCCGGCCGCCGGCATCGCGCGCTTCTATCGCAATGCCTACCAGGCACAGGTGGAGTGGTTGCGGGATATCCGCATCTGGCCGGACTATTACCGGCAAATCGACCGCTTGACGCAACAGTCGGCCACTTTCGACCGCGTCATATTGATCGGCCACGGCGGCTTCGACGGTCTCGTCCTCAATGCGGCAGCCTTCCGTGCGGCACTGACGGTGAAAACCGGCGTGGCCACGCTGTCGCGTGGCATAGAATCGCAGCCGGGGCTGCAGGAATCCGTCACGATTACCTACGACGTCACCCGCAACCCAGCGTTCAGCCATTACATCGCTGAACGCTGGCAGGACATGCTGAAACCGGACGCCGACCCCGTGCGCGAAGCCGAAGCGCTCGAAGCGCGGATGCAGCCGCCGCATCAAAACTGTGTCGATCACTGTCGATCCGATCCGGCAACGGGCGGTGGCGACCGGAACGCGGCTTGCGATTGGGTGTGCCGCGATCCGCTGTTTAGCGCCGAATCGATTGAGAAATTGGCTCCCGAGCGCTTCCTGCGCTTTGCCGACGGCTTGCGCAAGCTGGTTGCGGAGGGCGGATTGATCGTGATCAGTTCCTGCAACCCGGGTACGATCGCCAAAATAGGGGATCATCCCGGGGAAACCGAGGGGATGCTGGTCCATTCCGCCTTGGCGGGCGGCGCCCACCCAAGCTATGTGCATCTGCTCGCCGCCGCCACTGGCCGGGGCGTGGCCGGTCCCATCGGCAAGATCGGCGCGGACGACATGACGGCGTTTATCGCCATGCTCGAAAGTCATCGGCCGCAGCGCCAACTGCGTCTGGTCGTTCCATAAATTGAGTATGAAAAAGAGGCGGTTTTGATGCAGTATTTCCAGCCAAACGCAGCAGTGCTTGCCGGCGTGGTGTTGTCCCTGGTGTTGGCGTCGGGCTGGCCATCTGTCGGACAGGCCAAAGCGGCGGGCGAACGACGGCAGGAGCGCGTTCAACCGGCCGGCATTTCGATCACGCCGGCGTCCGATTCGGCGGTAACCCTGGAAAAACGCGAGGAGGGCGAGCATCGCTACCTGCTGGCGGGTAACCCATTGCCCGGTCCGGTGGAAATGGAGGTCATTTTGCGGGAAGCCACCAATATGGTAGCTGAGCCGCCATTGCCCCATCGCATCGTGCTGCCGCCGCACAGTTCCGCACCGATTATCACGTTGCGCAGGCAAGACCCCGCTCAGGACGGCGGCATCCGTTACGCCTATGGCTACCTGCCGGGCAGTCCCGACGTCCGGCATCGGGAGGATTACCCCTATCTGCCGCCGATTTCGCCGGGCAGTACATACCGCATCACCCAAGGCTTTTTCGGGCAGCATAGCCATCACGGGGAGCAGAATCAGTATGCGGTGGACATCGGCATGCCCAAACGCACGCCGGTCCATGCGGCGCGGGGCGGCGTAGTCATGGGGCTGGAAGATGGGGTGAGTGAAAACGGTGTCGAGGCAGCGCTACGCTTTCATGCCAATCAGCTGCGCATCCTGCACGATGACGGCACCATGGCGGTATATGCCCACCTGACCACGGGCAGTGGCCTGGTCCAGATCGGCGATCAGGTCGAGGCTGGTCAGCGCATCGGCTATTCAGGCAATAGCGGCTATTCCTCCGGCCCGCATTTGCACTTCGTTATCCAGCACAACACCGGCATGAAGCTGGAATCACTGCCGTTCCGCTTCGTTCTACCCGATAGCACCTTGCGGGAACCGGCTGAAGGCATGCTGTTGCAGGGCGCTGCCTTGGCGCAAAACCATTGATTTTCACGCCGGCACATCAGCTACAGCTGGCGGCGGGGTAAAATAGCCGCCATGAAATTTGCATTGATGATCAACGGCGGCCCTTACACATCACAGGGGGCAAACAGCGCTTATGGTTTTGCCGTCGCGGCTCTGGCCCAGGGGCATGAAGTATTGCGCGTGTTTTTCTACGGCGATGGCGTGTACAACGCTATGCGCGACATGCGCCCGCCCGCCGACGAACCGCCGCTTTTAACGGGTTGGCAGGCCCTGGCTGACCGGCACGGCGTCGATCTGGTGATATGCAGCGCGGCGGCGGAGCGGCGCGGTGTGTTGGGTATTGGCGAAGACGTGGGCGATTCCGGCATAGCGGAAGGTTTTCGGGTGGCCGGTTTGGGGCTGTGGGTGGATGCCTGCTTGGCGGCGGATCGAGTGCTGGTGTTTCATGGCTGAGGGCATGAACGGCAAGCGCTTTTTGTTCGTGCTGCGGCGTTTCCCTATCGGAGGGCCACAAGCCCTGGAAGCCCTGGACGCCGCTTTGACGGCGGCCGCGTTCGATCAGCCGGTGCGGCTGCTGTTTCTGGACGATGGCGTATGGCAGCTCAAGCGTGGCCAGCCCGCCGCCAGCGGACGCAGCCCCATGGCCTTGCTGGGCAGCCTGGCGCTGTACGATATCGCGGCACCGCCCTGGGTGGAGCGGGAGTCGCTGGAAGAGCGCGGATTGACGCCGCAGGAATTAACCATTGAAGTGACTGTGTTGGCACGTGATCGGGTAGCGGCTTTGCTGGATGATTGCGACGTATTGCTGAATCTTTGACCCATGGCCGTTTTACACATCGTCAAGCACAGTCCGGATGCATCGCAGGCACTGCGGCGTTGTCTGGCCAGAGTGGGACCAAGCGACAGCGTGTTGCTGATCGAAGATGCCGTCTATGCGCCGGCATCGGATGCCGCGCTGCGCTGCGCCGGCAAAATCTACGCATTGCTGCCGGATATGGCGGCGCGCGGCCTGACCCGGAACCCGTTACAGGGTGACGTCGAATACGTCGATTATGCGGGCTTTGTGCAATTGGTGGTCAATCACGACAAGGTGATATCGTGGAATTGATCGTCGACGGCAAACGCATTGCCACCCGGGATAAAGGTTTTCTGGCCGATCCGGCGGACTGGAACGAAGCGGTGGCCTTGGTAATCGCCGAGCGGGAGCGGCTGGCGCTGGATGCAGCGCATTGGGAAATCATCCACTTCATGCGTGCTTATTACCGTGATTATCACCACCTGCCCAATAACCGGCAGTTTACCAAGGCGGTACAGAAAACCTTGGGACCGGACAAAGGCAACAGCCGTTATTTATACGGCTTATTCCCCGGCGGCCCATTGCGGCAAGTCTGTAAAATCGGCGGTCTGCCGCGTCCACCCAGTTGCATTACCTGATGATGAATGTAAGCAGGGTATAGCATCAGTTCCACGCCCAACCAGCTTGCCGGTAGATGTTGTGTAGGGCGCCAACGGCAACGTCTTTACTCTTCCCGCGCCAAATCCGGCGGTATCGGCAAATCACTGGGCTCGGGCGGTATGTCGCCGCCGAACTGGCGCGCGGTGCGCAATTGGTAGACGTAGGCCAGCACTTGCGCCACGGCCAGATACAGCCCGGCGGGAATCTCCTGGTTGAGCTCGGTGGAGTGGTACAGCGCGCGCGCCAGCGGCGGAGCCGACAGCAGCGGCACGTTGGCGCTGTTGGCTACGTTGCGGATTTGCGCCGCCATCAGGTCGGCGCCTTTGGCCACCAGACGCGGCGCGCCTTTGCCGCCGGCTTCGTATTTCAGGGCCACGGCATAGTGGGTGGGGTTGGTGATGACCACGTCGGCCTTGGGCACTTCTTCCATCATGCGCCGCATGGCGATTTCCATCTGCATCTGGCGGATGCGGCCTTTCACTTCCGGCCGGCCTTCCGTGTCTTTCATTTCGTCCTTCACTTCCTGGCGCGTCATGCGCAGGTTTTTATGGTGCTCCCACAGTTGCACCGGCACGTCGATGGCGGCGATCAAACTCAGCGACAAGCACAGGATCAACAGCGAATAGCCCATGATGTCGCTGGCGTGGGCCAGGGCCGGCAGCAAAGGCTCCGCACTCAACCCCAGCAGCGCCACCCAGTAATGACGCAGCAACAGCCAGGTGGTCACGCTGATCAGCAGCACTTTGAGCAGTGACTTGCCCAGTTCGATCAGGCCGTGCACGGCAAACATGCGTTTGAGGCCGTTCAAAGGGTTGATCCGGTCGAACTTGGGGTCCATGGCTTCTTCGCTGAAATTCCAGCCGCCCACGCCGATGGGAGCGGCCAGCGCCACCAGCATCAGCAGCAACAGGTAAGGTCCGAACAGTTTGGCCATTTCCCAGGCGTCGTTGTTCAAATGGCGCAGTATGGCTTCGGGATAAAAAAAATCGTCGCGCTGCAGGCGAAATTCCTGGCGCATCAAACGGGCGACGCCGTCGACGAAGTGATTGCCGAATACCCACAACACCCAGGCGGCGACGGTGAGCGAGACGGCGGTGTTGAACTCCCGGGAACGGGCGATCTGGCCGCGTTCGCGCGCTTGCTCCAGCCGTCGCTCGGTAGGGTCTTCTGTGCGTTCTTCTTTTTCGGTTTCTTCTGCCATGGCGGGGTATTTCTAAAGACGCGCGCGGAGCGTGGGAACAATCGTTACGACAGCAACATATCATGCAGCACACGATAAGACTCTTGCAGCAAATGGCCGATGGAGTGTACGGCGTCCGGCACCGTCAGCCACATGAGAAACAAGCCTATCCCCAAACTGATGGGAAACCCCACCGAAAAAATATTCAACTGCGGAGCAGAGCGCGTCGCGACGCCCAGCCCCAAGGTAACTATCAGCAGGACGATGACGATGGGCAAAGCGATCAACAAGCCGGTACTGAATACCAGACCGGTCCAGGCAATCAAGGCCTGGATAGCGGGCAAGCCGATGCCGCCGCCGATCGGCAGGCTGTGGAAGCTGTCGGCCAGCATGTGAATCAGCAGCAGGTGACCGTCTGCGCCGAGAAAGGTAAACGTGGTAAAAATCAAATAAATCTGCGCCACCACCGGCACTTGCACGCCGGTTTGCGGGTCCAGCAGCGAGGCAAAACCCAGCCCCATGCTCAGGGCGATGATTTGGCCGCTGAAGGCTAGCGTGGCGTAGACCAGTTGCAGCACGTAACCGGCCAACAGGCCGATGAACACTTCCTGGGCAACGGTGAAAAAACCTTCGGGACTGAACAGTTCAATGGCCGGCGGCTGGGGCAAAACCGGCGCCAACACCAGCGCCGTGATGACCGCCACGATAAGGCGCACCCGAATGGGAACGCCGTGGCTGCTGAATACCGGCAACGACACAAACACGGAACCAACGCGCAGCAGCGGCCAGAGAAACCGGGCCACCCATTCCAGCATTTGCGCTTCGGTGTAGTGCATGATTTACAACGCGACAATGTCTTTCATGGATAATTGTGTATATTGAGCGATTTTTTCGATAGGCTCACCGTTTTGTTTCATCAGGCGCGCCAATGCCTGCTTTTCCTGTAACTGCCCTTGCTGGATGCCATCCAGCTTGCCGGACACGTAAGTGGATTCGTACATGCTGGCTTGATAATGCAATTCTTCGGCATGGCGTTCATACGCCGCCCGCTCGCTGTCGCTGAGCCGCAAAATATCCAGGATTTCTCTGGCTTTCTTTAATCCTTTGGCGCTGAATTCGTCTTTGATTTCTTCGTTTTTAAGAAAATAAATCCATTCATCCAGGGTGTCGCGGGCAATATCGTCGAACTGGTTGATTTTCAGCAGGTAATACTCGGGAAATAGTTCATGCGGGTATTGTTTGCTGAATAGCGATTGCTGCCTGGCGCTGAGTCGCAAGGCATCGTGGCGATGCAGGCCGGTAAAATGGGTCCTGCCGTGGTATAAATAATCTTCGCCATGGCCCAGGTCAAAATACAGGATGTTGACCGAAATCACTTTGATGACTTTGCTGTAGGCCTGCGCTTCCACCAAGTGCTCGCTGATGGCTTTGGATGCCGCGTAAAGGATGCGCTGCAAATAGTCGAACTCGCGTTCGTATTGCACTTCGATAAGGATGATTTCGCCCTGCTGGTTTTTAACTTTCAAATCGACGCGATTGGATTTGCCATTACGCTGTTGTTTATTGCTTTCGCTGTCCAATACTTCCAGTATGACGATGTCTTCTTTCAGCAATTCGCTGAGAAAGCCTTCCAGCACGTCAAAGTTGGCTTTGCTGCGCAGCAGGCGCTTTAAAGCCCAGTCAAAGCTGATCAGTCGGCGTGGCATGATTAAGGATCCGGCTCAAAATAATTGAATGGTATCGGTTCGGGACCAGGGACCAGGGACCAGGGACCAGGGACCAGGGACCAGGGACCAGAAATCTAGCCCCTGGTTCCTAACCCCCATCCCCTAAAAACTAATCAAACTTGGGATACTGCGTATCAGCTCGCGCGTATAGTCCAGCATCACGCCGATCAGCCAGGGACCGGCCAATACCATGATGGCGCCGATGACCAGCAGTTTGGGCACAAAGGTCATCGTTTGTTCCTGAATGGAGGTGGCGGCCTGGAACATGGCGATGATCAGGCCGACGACCAGCGACGACAACAAGATCGGCGTGGTGATCAGCAACGCCACCCATAGCGCCTGACGGCCCAGTTCGGTAACGGTATCGGGCGTCATGGCGCGCTCACGTGGTCTGGAAACTGGCCGCCAGCATTTCCAGGATCAGCGACCAGCCGTCCACCAGCACGAACAGCATGAGCTTGAACGGCAGCGAGATCATGACCGGGGAGAGCATCATCATACCCATGGACATGAGCACGCTGGCGACGACCAGGTCGATGATGAGAAACGGCAGAAACAGGATGAAGCCGATCTGGAAAGCGGTTTTCAATTCGCTGGTGACGTAGGCGGAAATGAGCACGGTAAACGGCAGCTGCTCCGGCCCTTCGACATCTTTGGCACCGGAAATGCGCATGTACATTTCGATGTCCGCCGTGCGCGTCTGGTGCAGCATGAATTCGCGCAGCGGCACGGCGGCCTTGTCCAGCGCGGCTTGCGCGGTGATCTGTTCTTTGACGTAGGGCTGGACGGCTTCGTTGTTGATGCGCTCGAACACCGGCATCATGATGAACAGGGTCAGCAGCAGGGAAACGCCGATCAGTACCTGGTTGCCCGGCGTTTGCGCCGTGCCCAGCGCCTGGCGCAGCAGCGCCAGCACGATGATGATGCGGGTGAACGAGGTCATGGCCAGCAACAGCGCCGGCAACAGCGACAAGGCCGTCATCAGCGCCAGGATCTGAATCGAAACCGTGTAATCCTGGCCGCCCTGGGCGTTGGCCGCCATGGTCAACGCGGGTATGCCGGGACCGGCCCAGGCGGTTTGCGAGCATAACAACCAGGAAAAACACAAAAGCAAAGCCGGGGTTTTATCGTTCCCACGCTCTGCGTGGGAATGCAGCCCCGGACGCTCTGCGTCCTGTATTCCAGCCACGGGAAACCCGCCCGGACTCATTAGCTGTCCTGCGTTCAAAGAGCGCATGTCACCCATACCTGTAGCAAACGTTGCTGGTGATGCCATGCGGGACGCGGAGCGTCCCAGGATGCGTTCCCACGCAGAGCGTGGGAACGATATTGATGTCTACGAGCCATTTTTCTTTTCACCCAACAAACGGTTCAATTGCAGCGCAAAAGCATTTTCCTGCAACTCCGGCGTTTCCAGCGGGACTTTATCCTCGCCCTCCAGGATGCACAGCGTCTGAATGCGGCCAGGGCAGACGCCCAGTACCAGCTGTTTGTTGCCGGTTTGCAGCAGAATCACCCGCTCCCGCGTGCCCAGCGACACGCCGCCCAGTATTCTGAGGTGGCGAGAGCCCAAACCCGCCACCCCGCTCAAGCGGCGCAGCAACCACAAAAAAGCCAGCAGCGAACCGAACACCAGCAGCAACGCCAGCCCCCACTGCAGCCAGCCCGCGCCGGCCGCCAGCCTGGGCGTCGCCGCAGGTTGGGCATCGACCGCCGCGGCGACGACGGGAATCAGCCCGGCAAACATCCACGCGGCACGCTTCATTTCAGTTTTTTGATCCGTTCCGTCGGGCTGATGACGTCGGTGAGGCGAATGCCGAACTTGTCGTTCACCACCACCACTTCGCCGTGGGCGATCAGCGTGCCGTTGACGTAGACGTCCAGCGGTTCGCCGGCCAGGCGGTCCAGCTCCACCACCGAGCCCTGGCTCAGTTGCAACAGGTTGCGGATGCTGATGCGGGTGCGGCCGATTTCCATGGCGATGGTCACCGGCACGTCCAGAATCACGTCCAGATTGACGTCGCCCTGGGGCAGCTCTACGCCCCGGTTCGCCTGACCAGGGCCGCCGAAGTTGTCGGCCATGTCATCGCCCATGTTGTGCTGTTCGGACAACGCCGCCGCCCAGTCGTCGGCGATATCGGCATCCATCGGGTCTTCGTTGAATTCACTCATGGTCTTGACCGTTTCACTTATCTTTTTCTACGTTTCAGGCGATCGGTGTCGCCTACCTGACGGGTGATTTTTTCCTGAATCAGAAAACTGTAATTACCCTGTGAGACGCACATTTGTCCGACAAACACCGGAATATCTTCGGCGATCAGGTAGATTTTTTCCGGCATTTCGAAAGGAATGACGTCGCCCGGCTGCAATCTGAGCAGGTCTTCCACGTTCAGGTCGATACGCGCCAAGGTCGCGTGCACCTCGACTTCGGCGTCCAGCACTTCGCGTTCCAGCGCGCCCACCCATCGATCATCCACGTCGCCTCTGTCGCTTTGGATGCCGGCATCGAGCAATTCGCGGATGGGCTCGACCATGGAATAGGGCATGGTGATGTGCAAATCGCCGCCGCCGCCTTCCAGTTCGATATGAATGGTGGATACCACGACGACTTCCGTGGGCGTAACGATGTTGGCAAACTGCGGGTTGACTTCCGAGTTTAGATACTCAAATTCCACTTCCAGCACCGGCCGCCAAGCATCTTGTAAGTCCTTGAATATCATTTCCATCATGATGCGGATGACGCGCATTTCCGTGGGGGTAAATTCGCGCCCTTCAATTTTATTGTAAAACTGCCCGCCGCCGCCGAAAAAATTGTCCACGGCGGTAAATACCAGGCGCGGACTGAGCACCAGCAAAGCCCTACCGCGCAAAGGATTGATGCGGATCAGATTCAAATTGGTGGGAACGAACAAACTGTGGACGTACTCGGAAAACTTGACCACCTGTACGCCGGAAACGGCAATTTCCGCCGAGCGGCGCAAAAAATTGAACAGGCTGATGCGAAAGTTGCGAACAAAGCGCTCGTTGATCATTTCCAGCGTGGGCATGCGCCCACGCACGATGCGGTCCTGGCTGGTGAAGTCGTAACTGCGCGCACCGACGTCTTCCAAATCGCCTTCGGTATCGATAGCGCCGTCATCGACGCCGTGCAAGAGCGCGTCGATTTCTTCCTGGGTTAAAAGGTCGGTAACCGCCATGGGGATTTATTGCAATATAAAGCTGGTGAAAAAAACCTGTTCCGCCGCCGCCTCGGGCAACTGCGTTTTTACCACCTTGTTGATTTCCGCCAAAATCTGCGTTTGCAACGCCAGCTTACCCTCGGGTTTTTTCAGGGTGACGGCGTCTTGTCCCGCCAACAATAAGTTGATGTTATTGCGCAGCATGGGCATGTGTTTTTTGATGGCGGCTTCCACCTGTGGATCGTAGACCAGAATGGAAATGCCGATCTGGAACAAGCGAGCCTCGCCGCCGGCCGGCAAATTCACGATCAAATCTTTATCCAGCGCCACGTAGGTCGGGATTTTTGGCGGAGGTGGCGGCGGCGCCTCGGCGTGAGCGGCTTCCTGCGTGGCCACATGAGGTTTGCCGCCGAATACGCCCAGCATATACAGCAGCGCTCCGCCCATGCCCAGCACCAATACGATGAGGACGATGACGACCACCAGCATGATGTTGAGCGGCTTTTTCTCCTTTTCTTTGCCCAGGTCCAGGTTTTCTTTACTCTGTTCCGCCATTACCGCTGCCTTCTGTTTTAATCAGCATATCTATCGATCAATAACCGTTTAGCTTCCTCTCGGGGTTTTTGACAGTGGGCTATGCCCACCCTCCATCGGGTGCGTAAAAATGCGCGCATTGTTTTCCACATTCGTCAATGCTTCCAGTAGTTTTTTACGGTCTGCCGACGATAAATGATCGATTATTTCAGCCGGCGATAACAAATTTAAATGATTTTGCACGTAGTCTTTTTGGAAGTCCTGAAATGTATAAGGCATGTCGATGTTCTCCTGCCGATAGTTGTCAAACAGTTGCTGCACAACGGTGCTCATGTCGGGTTGTCGCATGCGGTATTGCTGCTCTGCTTCCAGCACGGCGTCGCGTTGGGCGCTGAACAGTCGCAATACGGCGTTGCGCCGATCCGCGGCGAGTTCCGATAAAACCAGGAGGCGAATGTTGTCCGTGCCCCAGGTAATTTCATAAACCCCCGGTTTTCGGCGATGCAATGGCACTTGCTGGTACAATTTTTGGGGGAATCGGGTGCTGACGCCATACAGCTGAAATCGCTCTTCCGGCAAAAGCTGATTAAGCGACGGACTAACCTGTTTTCGGTAGTTGACATAATGTCCACACAGCTCTTTCAAAGCCCAGTCGTCAAACGGTTCGTGCAGGGATTTATAACTCAGCAGATTGTGATTACTGAGGTTATCAAACCCATCGGGTAGCTCCCCCGCATAGTCTCCTGGCTCCTTGCGCAAAATCACCACGTCCAAAAATTGCTGCTTCAACGACAAATCCTTTTCCAACTCTACCACGTACGGTGAACCGATGAAAAAGTCCATCAAGAACAGGCCGAACAAGCGGTGCCAGTTAATCATGCGCTTTTTATCAACACCCCGTCATCATGCGCATGCCCGGCGCAAAGCCTCCGCCACTTCGGCTATCAAGGCCGGCCCGCGATAAATCAAGCCGGTATACAACTGTACCAGGCTGGCGCCGGCTTCCAGCTTGTCCAAAGCATCGCGGGCATGCATGATGCCGCCGGCGGCGATGATAGGCAGGCGTCCTTGGCTATGCGCCGCCAGCTGCCGCACCACCGCCGTGGCTTTGGCGGTGAGCGGCGCGCCGCTCAAACCGCCGGTTTCATTTCCGCCCGGCAAGTGGTCGACGCCGTCGCGCGCCAGCGTGGTGTTGGTGGCGATGACGCCGTCGATGCCGGCTTCCAGCAGCAAGCCGCTGATGGTTGCTATATCGGCTTCCGCCAAGTCCGGCGCAATTTTGACCACCAGCGGCACATAGCGGCCATGCGTGCCGGCCAATTGGCGCTGTTCGGCTTTGAGCACCTGCAACAGCGCGCGCAATTCGTTTTCACCCTGCAAGCGCCGCAAGTCCTTGGTATTGGGCGAAGAAATATTCACCGTCACGTAGCCGGCGGCCGCATAGACCTGGCGCAAACCGAGCAAATAATCGTCGGCGGCCTGCTCCAGCGGGGTATCGAAGTTCTTACCCAGGTTGATGCCCAACACGCCGCGGTAACGGCTGGCGCGCACTTGTTCCAGCAAGTGCGCGACGCCCAGATTATTGAAACCCATGCGGTTAATGAGGGCACAAGCTTCCGGCAAACGAAACAAGCGCGGCTGCGGGTTGCCCGGCTGCGGCCTGGGCGTCACCGTGCCGATTTCCAGAAAACCGAAGCCCAGCGCCGCCAGGCCGTCGATGCAGGCGCCGTCCTTGTCCAAACCGGCCGCCAACCCCACGCGGTTGGCAAACCGCAAGCCCATGACGGTGACAGGATCGTCGACGCGCGGCGGCGCCAGCCGGCCCAGCATGCCCCAGCGCTCGGCTTGCGCCAAGCTGTGCAGGGTCAGGTGGTGCGTGGTTTCCGGCGCCAGACGGAACAACCAGGGGCGCAGCCAGGGGTAAAGATCGATGCGGCTCATTGCGGCAAAGACTCCAGCAACGCATCCGCCATGCGCTGCGCCCATTGCCGTACCTGTCCGGCGTCGCGACCTTCCACCATGATGCGGATCAACGGCTCGGTGCCGGACGGCCTGATCAATACGCGGCCCTGGGTGCCGATTTCCTGTTCCACGTCGCGGCATACTCGTTGAAAAACCGGCAGTTCGTCCAGCTTCACCCGTTGCCGGATACGCACGTTCAGCAGCGTCTGCGGAAATTTTTCCATGCCGTGTTTTAAGTCGTGCAGCGGTCGGCCTGACTGCGCCATCGCCGCCAGCACTTGCAGCGCGGCGACGATGCCGTCCCCGGTGGTGGTTTTATCCAGGCAAATCAGGTGACCGGATGATTCGCCGCCCACCAGGCAGCCGTGTTCCAACATCCGCTCCATCACGTAGCGGTCACCCACGGCGGCACGGTGCAACGCCACGCCGTGTTTGGTCAGCGCTTGTTCCAGGCCGAGGTTGCTCATCACCGTGCCGACCACGCCGCTGCCCAGCGTCTGCGACTCCATGCGGGCGCGGGTGATGATGAACAGTAATTCGTCGCCGTCCACCAGTTCGCCCTGGTGATCCACCATGATCAAGCGGTCGCCGTCACCGTCGAAAGCAACGCCTAAATCCGCGCCTTGCTCCAGCACTGCTTGCTGCAAGTGCTCCGGGTGGGTGGAGCCGAACTGATCGTTGATATTGAGCCCGTTCGGGCTGACACCGATTGCCTGCACCGTCGCCCCCAGCTCTTCGAAGACCGGCGGCGCCACGTGATAAGTCGAGCCGTGGGCGCAGTCCACCACCAGCTTCATGCCGGTCAAGTCCAGGCTGGCGGGAATGGTGCTTTTGCAGAATTCGATATAGCGGCCGGCGGCGTCCACCACGCGCGACGCCTTGCCCAGACGCGCCGAATCCACCGTCTGCATGGGCAGGTCGAGCTGGGCTTCGATGCGCTCCTCGATCTCGTCGGGCAGCTTCATGCCTTGGCTGGAAAAAAACTTGATGCCGTTGTCGTAGTAGGGATTGTGGGAAGCGCTGATGACGATGCCGGCCTGGGCGCGGAAAGTGCGGGTCAGATAAGCGATGGCCGGCGTCGGCATGGGACCGAGCAGCTGGATGTTGACGCCGGCAGCCGACAACCCCGCCTCCAGCGCCGATTCGAACATGTAACCGGAAATGCGCGTGTCCTTGCCGACCATGATGTGGGAATAACCGTCCACCGCCAACACGCGGCCCGCCGCCCACCCCAGCTTGAGCACGAAATCGGCGGTGATGGGGGGCTCGCCCACTTTGCCGCGAATGCCGTCCGTGCCGAAATACTTGCGCTTCATTCTTGCTTGGAACTCCAGAAAAAACGTAGGGTAACTTGCCTTAAACGGCAAAACAGTTTATCACCGGCCCGCCGGGCATGGGTAAAAGCCGGGCGGCATCGAACTTGGACCGGCCTTACTCCCAGCCCCATGCACGGACAAACTTTCGCTATAATTCCACCCCCTTCATCCGCATTAGCCGGGGTAATGTCATGCACGATTTTTTTGATGTTATCAACGCTTATTTACTGCACCACCCCGCCATACTCGGCCAACTGCGCTGGCTATTCTGGTTTAAATCATGGTGTTTGTTTTTGGTCATGGGCGTTTATCTGTTTTTGGTCTACCGGGAAGATTGGCGTCGGCGCGCCGCAAGCCGCAAGGTGGATGAGCGTTTGATTGCTTGAACGATCACGCCGCCTTTGACAATGTCACGGCGGTTTGCATGCCAACCGGGTACGCTGTGCGTACCTTTTTGTTTTACAGACGACGGCGAATGGTACGCACAGCGTACCCTACAGAGAAAACCCCATGTGGAAAAACATCGAAAAAGCCATCCGTCAGCACGACCCCGGCTTCACGCTGGTGGGCCGCCAATCCTGTGGCGGCGGTTGCATCAACGATACTTGGCGCCTGCAGGGCCGCGAGAGTGATTACTTCATCAAACTGAATGCCGCTAATCTGGCCGATATGTTTGCCGCCGAAGCGGCGGGCCTGGAAGAACTGGCCGCCACGGACACCGTGCGGGTGCCGCGCGTCGTCTACCACGGCGTGGCGGGCAAGCAGGCATTTCTGGTGTTGGAGTACCTGGATTTGCGCGCGGGCGGCGGCGCGGCGGACAGCCGGCTGGGCGAGCAACTGGCCGCCCTGCACCGCATCCGCCAGCCTTATTTTGGCTGGCAGCGCGACAACACCATTGGATCCACCCCGCAGCCCAACGGCGCCGCCACCGACTGGATCGCTTTTTGGAGCGAACAGCGCCTTGGCTTTCAACTGCGTCTGGCGGCCAAAAAAGGCGGTGGCAATCGCTTGCAAAGCCAGGGGGAGCGGCTGCTGGAAAATCTTCCCGCTTTGTTTACCGGTTACCAGCCACAGCCTTCCTTACTGCACGGCGATCTATGGGGCGGCAATTACGCGGTCACCAGCGCCGACCAACCGGTGATATTCGACCCGGCCTGTTATTACGGCGACCGCGAAGCCGACCTGGCAATGAGCGAGCTGTTCGGCGGGTTCAGTTCCGGTTTTCAAGTGGCATACCGCAGCGCCTGGCCCGTG
>SCQD01000201.1 GCA_004299145.1 Methylococcaceae bacterium
ATTTTCTCAAAATGCTGGTGGCGCAAATGAAATTCCAAAACCCCATGGAGCCGACCGACCCCAGCAAGTTCATGGAGCAAATGTCGCAGATGACCATGATTCAGGGCATCAGCGACATGCAGACCACGTTCAAGGGCCTGGCCGAATCCATGAGCGCCGGTCAGGCGTTTCAAGCTTCCTCGCTGATCGGCCGTGACGTGCTGGTGCCGGGCGAGACTGGCAATTTATTGCCGGGCGGCAGCATTCGCGGCCAAGTCGACCTGCAAGAATCGACCACCGCGCTGCGGGTGAGCATCACCGATAAAAGCGGTCGCGTGGTGAAAGTCATGGAGTTGGGATCGCAAAAGGCGGGAAAAGCCGACTTTAGCTGGGACGGTAAATTGGACGACGGCACGAAAGCCGCGGCTGGAGCATACAAGGTCAAGGTGGAAGCGATGACCGAAGGCAGCATGAAGGTACAAGAGGCCAACCTGTCGGCAACCGTCGAGAGCGTGAACATCGACAGCAAAGGTGTGGCACTCAATTTGCAAGATGGTCGTCAGTTCGGCCTTAAAGACATTAAAGAAATTTTTTAGGAGGTGTACCATGAGCTTTACCACTGGCCTTAGCGGCCTCAGCGCCGCACAAAACCTGCTGTCGGTGACCGGCAACAACGTAGCCAACGTCAACACGACCGGCTTCAAACTATCGCGTGCCGAGTTCAGCGACGTCTACGCCACCAGCGTGGGCAGCGTCAGCAAGACCGCGCCGGGCTCCGGCGCCAAGGTCGCCAACGATGCCCAGCAGTTCAGCCAGGGCAACCTGCAATTCACCGAAAACAGCCTGGACATGGCGGTGACCGGCGAGGGGTTCTTCGTCCTGGGCGGCAGCATCGCCGACCCTACCAGCGGCGTCCGGTATACCCGCGACGGCGCTTTCCACCTGGACAGTGACGGCTATGTCGTCAGCAACAGCGGCAATCCTTTATTGGCTTACCGGCCCAATGATGCCCAGGACGCCACCGCCGGCTTCAGTACCGGTATCCGCGACACGATACGGGTGAACACCAGCCAGTCGAACCCTTCGGCGACCACCGAGGTCAAGCTGGGCTTGAACGTGAGTTCCAATGCCCTGCCGCCGACCGTTGCCGAGTTCAGCACGCTGGACCCAAACTCGTATAACTATGCCACTTCCGTCAATATTTTCGACTCGTTGGGGGTGCAGCACACCGTCACGTCTTACTTCGTAAAAGCTCCCTCTGACGATCCGGCGCCACAGGCGGTCGACGTCAACGGCAACAGCATTGGTGGAGCGGTTTGGAAAATGTACGTGGACGTGGACGATTCGGGGGGGAAAAGTGTCGGCGGCGATGCGCCCACGGGCCAACCGCTCAGTTTGACCGAGGGGGTCACTGCGGCAAACCCGATTTATTTGGAATTCGATACCAGCGGCAACTTGGTGCCGCCGGCGCTGGGGGACAATGAACAAAACAACTCGCTGACCACGCCGGCAGTGGATGCAGACGGCGCACCTATTGATCCACCCGTGCCCGGTCCCGTCATCAACTTTACCCCGACCTCGGGCGCCGCGCCCATCAGCTTTACGATGAATATGACCGGCTCGACCCAGTTCAGCACGGCCAATAGCGTCAACACCTTGACCCAGGACGGTTATGCCACGGGTAATTTGACGGGCGTGGCGGTGGACGAGTCCGGCGTCATGTATGCCCGCTACAGCAACGGTTCTTCCACCGTGCTGGGCGAAGTGGCCCTGGCGAAATTCCAAAACCCGCAGGCGTTGTCCAAATTGGGCGACACCGGTTGGGCGGAAAGCACCACTTCCGGCGTGCCGATTTACGGCGAGGCCGGCATAGGCAGCTTCGGCAAATTGCATTCCGGCGCTTTGGAAGGCTCCAACGTCGACCTGGCTTCCGAACTGGTGAAACTCATCATCGCCCAGCAGATGTACCAAGCCAATACGCAGTCCATCCAGACCGAAAATACCGTGACCAACGCGTTGCTGCAATTACGTTAAGGATAGACGCATCGTTCCCACGCGGAGCGTGGGAACGATAAATTTCAGGTCAAATCCTAGCGGAGGTAATCATGGATCGCGGACTCTACATCGCCATGAGCGGCGCCAAAGAAATACTGCTGGCGCAGGGCGTCAACGCCAATAATTTGGCGAACGTCAACACCAACGGTTTCCGCGCCGACTTTGAACAAGCGCGCAGCATGCCGGTGTTCGGGCCGGTGCATCCGTCCCGGGTGTACGCCATGACCGAACACCCCGGCATCGATTTTACCGCCGGCGGCCTGGAAACCACGGACCGCGATCTGGACGTGGCGGTGCAGGGCAAGGGCTGGCTGGCGGTGCAAGCCCAGGACGGCAGCGAAACCTATACCCGCCTCGGCGATCTGCAGATTACCCAGGACGGCATGCTGGTAACCGGCAGCGGCCTGCCGGTACTGTCGCAGAACGGTCCCATCGTGGTGCCGCCTTACCAGAAAGTGGAAGTCGGCGAAGATGGCACGGTTAGTGTAATACCGGTAGGCAACAACGCCGTGGGCTTGACGGCGATAGCCCAGATGAAGCTGGTCGAGCCGCCGTTGGATCAGCTGAAAAAAGGCGAAGATGGGCTGCTGCGCTTGAAGGAAGGCGGCACCACGCCGGCCAGCGCCAACGTAAAGCTGATTACCGGCGCGTTGGAAGGCAGCAACGTCAATCCGGTCGAGTCCATGGTGCAAATGATCGAATTACAGCGCCAGTTCGAGCTGAACATCAAAATGATGAAGACGCTGGAAAACACCGGGTCGGCCGGTTCCCAGATCATGAAGCTGGGGTAAGCGTATCCCCTGGGAGCGCTAAACCTCGCCGTACCGACAGTTTTTGTACTGGTTCCTAACCTTCAGGTTCCGCTGGTTCCCAACCTCCCGGTTGGGAATCCGGCCCTGGAAGCTCCGGCTTCCAGGGCCGGAACGGGAAACCGAAACCTGCAAGGCGGCGTCACCATGGATGCGAGCAAAATATTTGTAGCCGCGCCGTGCGTATCGGGAAGCAGGAGCTTCCCGGACCGCATTCCCAAGCACAGCTTGGGAACGAGCCAAACGAGCTAATAACTTCCCATCCTTCGCGGTGAAGAATGACGATATTTAAGACGTAACGGAGAAAAATCATGACCGCCCCTGCTTTATGGATAGCCAAGACCGGCCTGGACGCGCAACAGACGCGCATGTCGCTGATTGCGCAAAACCTGGCCAACGTCAACACCACCGGCTACAAAAAAGAGCGCGGCCTGTTCGCCGATCTGATGTATCAGAACGTGCGCCAGGTGGGCGCGCCGGCCACCCAGACCACCACCTTGCCTTCCGGCTTGCAGATGGGCACCGGCGTGCGCGTCGTGGCCACCGAAAAAATCCATACCCAAGGCAACATCGTCCAGACCAACAATTCGCTGGATATGTCGATCAACGGCAAAGGGTTTTTCCAGATTCTCATGCCGGACGGCCAGATCAACTATACCCGCGACGGCACTTTCAAGCTGACCGCCGACGGCCAGGTCGTGACCAACGAAGGCAACCCCCTGCAACCGAACATCACGGTGCCGGCCAATGCCGTGGCCATCAGCGTCGGCAGCGACGGCACTTTTTCGGTGACCGACGACACCGGCGCCACCACCGACCTGGGCCAGATCAACCTGGTTTCATTCGTGAATCCCACCGGGCTGGAGCCCGTCGGCAACAACTTGTTTCGCGAAACCGTCGCCAGCGGCGCGCCCAACATCGGCATTGCCGGCCAGGACTCGCTGGGCACGCTGACGCAAGGCTCGCTGGAAACTTCCAACGTCAACGCGGTGGAAGAAATGGTCAGCATGATCGAAACCCAGCGCGCCTACGAAATGAACACCAAGGCCATCTCGACCACCGATCAGATGCTGTCGTTCGTCAACCAGAACTTGTAAAGGATGCGTGCCATGCAACGATTATTCATATTGGCGGCCCTGCTGGCTTTATCCGGCTGCTCGTCGGTCATGTCCACAGGTCCTGCGCACGATCCGGCATTTGCCGCCGCGCGGCCACCGCGCGTATCGACGCCGGTTTACAGCACCGGCGCCATTTTTCAGGCGGGCAACGACATGCGGCTGTTCGAAAACCAGGTATCGCGCCGGGTGGGCGACATACTGACGGTCAAGCTGGTCGAACAAACCACCGGCAAGAAAAAAGCCGATCAACAGGTGCAAAAGCAAAACAGCATCAGCGCCAGCGCGCCGGTGCTGTTCGGGCAAAATCCCAGCCATTTGTTCGGCGCCGCCGCCAATATCCTGGCATCAGGCGCCAGCGCCCAGCCGTTCGATGCGGAATTGACCAGCGACAAAAACTTCAAGGGCACCGGCGACAGCAACCAGAGCAACGCGCTGACCGGCGACATCAGCGTCACCGTGGTCGAAGTGCTGTCCAACGGCAATCTGCGCGTACAAGGCGAAAAACGCATCACCATGAATCAGGGCGATGAATTCGTCCGCTTGTCGGGCTACGTCAGGCCGCTGGACATCGACGACACCAACAGCGTCGCCTCCAACCGCATCGCCGACGCCACCATCATCTATACCGGCGAAGGCGCCCTGGCCGACGGCAGCCGCATGGGCTGGATGGGGCGTTTCTTCAACAGCGTATTGTTCCCCTTTTAGGAGTATCGTCATGCAAAGGCAGGGCATCACCTTGGTATTTTGGATAATGCTGACCAGCCTTGGTTGGACACCAGCCCTCCAGGCCGGAAACCTCAATGACGCCATTTCGCCGGGTGCCGGCGCAAAGGTTGCGGGCAGCGCTCAGCGATTCATTCAGGGTAATTCGCAATTTACCGAAAATAGCCTGAATCTGGAGGTGTTCGGGAAAAGCTTTTTCGTCTTGGGTGGCAGTATCCGAAATCCTGCCGGCGCGGTCAGGTATGCCCGTAAAGGCACTTTCCATATAGACCATAACGGCTATCTCGTCAACGACGGCGGCAAACCTTTATTGGCTTATCAGCCCAATGATCCCAGGGATGCCGGGGCGGGGTTTCGCACCGGTATCCGCGATACGATAAAGATCAATACCAGTCGGACCATGCCGTCGGCGACTACCGGAATCGACTTGGGCTTGAATTTATTTTCCGGAGCGCTGCCGCCTGAAGCGATGCAATTCAGTACCCTGGATCCCAATTCGTACAATTACGCCACTTCCGTCAATATTTTCGATTCGTTGGGCGCACCGCATACCGTTACCTCGTACTTCGTGAGGGTTTCCGCCGATGAAGCGGCGCCACAGGCGATAGACGCCAATGGCAACCCCATCGGTGGGGCAGTCTGGAAAATGTACGTGGACGTGGACAATGCGGGCGGGAAAAGTTTCGACGGTGCAGCGCCGACGGGAGTTCCGCTCAGCTTAGTTGATGGAGCGACCGCGGTGAACCCGATTTATCTGGAGTTCGATACCAGCGGTTACCTGGTACCGCCGGCAGTGGGTGAGAACATGAGCAACAACTCGCTGACGAGCTATGCGCAGCGGCTTGACGGCACAATGTCCGATCCCCCCATACCCGGTGCCATCATTAATTTCTTGCCGACCTTGGGTGCCGCCCCCCTCAGTTTTACGCTCAATTTGACCGGCTCGACCCAGTTCTACACGCCGAACAGCGTCAATAGTTTGACCCAGAACGGTTATGCCATAGTCAAGCTAACCGGTATAGCGATGGATGAATCCGGCGTCATCTATGCCCGCTACAACAATGGCTCTGCCAAGGTGCTGCGGGTGTTGGGTGCAGTGGCGTTGGCGAAATTCCAAAATCCCCAGGGGCTGTCCAAATTGGGGGATGCCGAATGGGAAGAAAGCACCGCCTCGGGTGCGCCACTCTTCGGAGAGGCCGATATTCGGCAGGTGTGGCAAGCTACGTTCCGGCGCTTTGAAGGGCCATAGGATGCGGCAGCTTTCAGGAAGCCTTAGTGATACCGCTGCGCGGCGGCTTTCAGGAAGCCTTAGTGATACCGCTGCGCGGCGGCTTTCAG
>SCQD01000202.1 GCA_004299145.1 Methylococcaceae bacterium
TTCTTTCGAATCAACAACATAGAAATTCGCAGGCTGCCCTCCATGGCCCTGGATTCCGCCAATCCCTGGCGGAATGACGGAGTTCCAAATGCAGTCTGAGAATCTGACAAAGTAGAATTAATGATCCACTTTCTGCATCCCAACGCCACGGCGGTCAGCGGCGGCAATATTTACAACACTCACATTATTCAGCACGCGCAGGCGGCGGGGTTTCCGTTGCATCCGGTGACAGTTGACGGCGCCGGCGCCGGCGCGGATTCGGCACGGCACAGCGGCGCCGGCGCTTGGCTGCTGTGGGACAGCCTGCTCAGCCGGCGCTTGGCGGAGAGCGCGGGCATGATAACCGGCGTGCGCCACGCGCTGCTGATTCATTATCTCGCCTCGGAAAATCCGCTGTTAAGCCATGGCGTGCGCGCTGAATTATTGGCGCTGGAGCAACGGGCGGCAAACGCGGCGCAAGCTTTCATCACCACCGGCCAAGGCATGGCCGAGGTTTTGCGGCGGCGCCACCCTCACCTGCCGGTTTTTGTCGCCGAACCGGGCGTCGATCCGTTGTTTTCATCGCAGGCCGCCGCGCGCGAACCAGCGCCTGACTCATCCTGCGTCCACCTGCTGACCGTGGCCAATCTGTTACCCGCCAAAGGCCACCTGGAAATTCTCGCCATCCTGGGCCGGCTTGCAGCAACGCGCTGGTGCTGGCACATCGCCGGAGACGACCAAGCCGACCCTGCTTACAGCAACCGCCTGCACAGAGAGATTGCAGCCGCTGGACTGCGGCAGCGCATCGTCCTGCACGGCAGGCTGAGCCAGGCCGAATTGGCCCGGCTGATGCGCCGCGTGCAGGTTTTGCTGTGCGCCAGCCACTACGAAGCCTATGGCATGGCGCTGGCCGAAGCCGTCGCAACGGGGTTGCCGGTGATTTCGACGCGGGTGGGCGATGCCGAGCGCCTGCTGCGTCCGGGGGGGAACGGCCTGCTGGTTGAGGTCGGCGACTGGCTGGGCTTGCAGCATCACCTGGAAAGCTTTATCGCCGGCACAACGCTGCAAGCGCCGGTGACGCGGATATCCCCGGCGCGAACCTGGCAACAGGCAGGCGCTGATTTCATCCGCGCCTGCCAAGCCATGCTGCGTATGCCGTATGCTTGACCGTCGCTCACAACCATCGGGCGTTGCATGATCAGCCATCTCCGGGCTCTGTGGAACCAGCGGTTTTTCCGCCTGCTGTTGCTGGCGGGAGTACTGCTGGCCATCGCCGGTCGCCTGGATTTAACCGCGTTGCGCGCCGTGTTGGCGCGATTCAACCTCGCCTACGGCTGCGCCATGCTGGCCGTCAATGCTGTGCTGCTGTTGTTGTTCGCGCTGCGCTGGCGCTGTATTGCCCGCTTGCTCGGCATTGCCGCGCCGCTGGGACAGTTTGTGCGCGTCACCTGGTTGAGCGCCTGCCTCAGCGAGCTGGGCCCACCGCTGCTCGTGGGTGAAATCACCCGTTTTCAACTGATGCGGCAATTCGGCGAGCAGCGGCGCTTGCTGCTCAGCCAACTGGCGGACCGTCTGTCGGGTTACGCCGTGCTGGGCGGTGCCGTATTGCTGCTGAGCCCCGCCTATGCCGGCTGGTTCGGTCTGCCGTCCGGCCGCTGGCCGCTGCTGGTTGCCGGGGCGTTCGGCGTCGGCGCCGTCTTGCTGGTCAGGCAGCCGCAAATACGCGCTGTGCTCAATGCAATCCCCCGCCGGCTGGTCATGCGCTCAGCCCCGCATTACGCCTATTCGCTGCTCATCCAGACGCTGCTCAGCGTCAATCTGCTGCTGGCCGCAGCCGGCTTGGGCGTGGCGCAGCAGCCGGGCGCCATCCTCATGCTGGCGCCGTTGCTGTTGTTGGGGATCAGCGCCTTGCCCAGCCTGTGGTCGGACTGGGGCAAGCGCGAAGCCGCGGCATTGTTCGTGCTGGCACCTGCCGGACTGACGCCCGAGCAAGCCTTGGCGATTTCATTGCTTTTCGGCTTTTCTCACCTGCTCGCCACCTTGCCGGGCTGGTGTTTGCTGTGGCTCAAGCCGCCCACCCATCGGAAAAACAACAATTTATCAGCCACGTCCGTGAGATGAATCGCTTTAATGCGTACCGCTTTGCCGTTAAAGTGCAGGTTCCACCAGCCCGAAAACAAGAACCATAAACTGCAAAGGCAATAAAGATGAGATCCATAGATAAAATCGCCGTATTGGCTTGGGTATCCCTATCGGTTTTGGTTGCTCAGGCGGCCTGGGCCCATCAGGCCTCGGGATTGCAAGTACAGATTATTGATGCTGACCAGACAGGAACGGCGTTGCCGGGCGTCACGGATACCGGCGATGCGCATTTTGCCGCCAGCCTGGTTCACCCCGGTCCTGAAATTACGTCCAATCCGATGTTGGCGGTGTTTTCTGACTGCGCACAAGATGCTGATATCACGGGTACACCGGTGACCAATCTGGTTGCGTTTTTGCGGAATCAAGCGCCCGAACCGGTTTATAACACTGACTGGATTAAACCCGGGCCACGCTGGAGCCTGTGTTCTCAAGCGGGTGCTTATCTCGTTGATGTCGGGAGTACTGAAACGGTTAAATTCGCTGTGGATTTTTTGCGTTTGCCGGGCAGGGAGGGCATGAGTCCGCTGATTGAAGCGAAAGTCTATGAGGTTTCACAAGAAGATCTGGCAACGTATCAAACGGCCAAAAAACTGGCGATTCATTACGCCGATCTGCAACCATCCGCCATCTTACCCATATCGGTGAACTATCGAGTCACCAAAGACACGTGGAGTTACGGCAGCTACGCCGAAGTGTATGGCGCACCGCCCAAGAACAAAATTTCCGCGCCAAAGTTGGCCAAAGCCTATAACCCGGTAAAAAACACAATTCCGGTAAATATCGAGTCTTTTCTGGCGGGCGGAAAAATACCCACTGACAAAAACTACGACAACAATGCCAGCCTGGAAACCGCCTACGCTGCGGTATTGGCACAGGGAGCCTGTGTAGCGGATGAAGTTACCACTTGCCCGGAGCCAAAATCGCCTCAGCGGCAAGCCAAGCTGCCCGAGGGGATCAGCCATGCGATTACCGGCATGTTTGCCACCAAATGGGTGGCGGATCACAGCCTGCATCCCGGTCTGGGGTTCCGCGTCGATGTTATGACCAGAAACTCGGGGCTGCTTCCCGGACAATTAATCTCGCTGGGGACGGCCTGGGTTCAACCGAACGGTCTCTGGGTTCTGGCGGTACCCACTACGAAATTATTCAACGGCGGCAAGATTACCGTCAGTTACCGGCCCTACAACGAATATATCGCTCCTCAGAACGAGGACGGCGATTATTATTGGGTCAATGGGGGCAGCTATGAGGTCAATTCATCCAAACCGGCGCCCATCAGCGAATATGTGGATACCGATGCCGGGGTTTTCAGCGGTTTGGGGGAACTGGCCGAAGCGGCTGAAAGGGTGTGGATGCGAACCTATTGGGATGCCGGGCTGAACCCCGTTCCGGCTTCCCCCATCAAAATCTTTTTCCCCAATACCTGGGAAAATTGTGGTCTGGGTTCCCCTTGGAGTTGCGCCAGCACCAGCGGTGAAATCTGGTTGATCGCACAACACGCGATGCAAGCCGGGGTGGTGGCTCACGAACTGGGACATCAATTGAACAATAAATTCTGGAACAACAAGCGGCCGGCCGGCAGCGGCGGCGAGCATTCGCTCACCAGTTGCCACCCCGATGCATTGGGCAGGCCGTTAAGGGAAGGATTTGCTGATTTCTTTCAGGTCTGGGTGGGGTTTACTGATCGTAACCTTAAAGTGAATATCACCAATTCTAATACGGCCAACAACGTGTCCAATGTGGCTGGGCGGTGGTGGAGCCCTTTCGACATTGAGTCCAAAGCAGATAATTATGTTTGCGCGCATGGTTATGAAAACGAGCTGTGGGTGGCGCGTACATTTTGGGATTTACACGACAGTCATATCGACGACCTGGACTGGATCCAGTTCAGCCATCAAGGCGGGGTAATTGCCGGCTATTTACTGAACGCCGTGCCTTCGGATGGGGATGATTGGGACATGACTATTTACGAATTACTTTATCGCGGCATCATCAATTCCATGCCGGTAGGCAATTATGCTCCGGCGGTTACCAATGCTTTCATCAACAATGGTACGCAAACAGGCCTGTGTCCCGGCGGTGGCCCGCTGCTTTGCCCGGGCGAGAGTTTCTGATCAACCGTAGATCACAAAATCCTGCACGGTCAGCGGCGGTGCGCCGGTTAAGGTCACCAGAATTTGCGCCGCCGCGCCGCCTGCTCCGTCGCCATCCCACAGCAACCGTCCATCGTCGGTATCGTAAAGAAAAGTGCCCCTGCCCGCCATTGCCGCGACGGGCGCGGCATTGGCAATGAAACGGGCAGCGGCGAGATTGGCATATGCCACCAAGCCGCCGCCAAATCCAGATGCGCTGATACCCACGTGGTCGCTGTCGACCGTGCCGCCGTTTGATGGATCAAAATCGCCGACGCTGTCTCCTTTTTCACTGATGCCGTTGAAAAAGAAAGTGTCATTGCCCGCACCACCCGTGAGTCGGTCGATGCCCACGCCGCTTTCGAGGTAATCGTCGCCGGCTCCGCCGTTCAGCGTATCGGCGCCTTGTGCGCCCAACAGCGCATCGGCGCCGGCCATGCCGTTCAAAAGGTCACCCAATTGTCCACCGGTCACATTCTCCGCCGCCGCGCCGCCTGTAAAGCGCAGCACTTCGAAACCCGCCGCCGAGAAACCGTCACTGCTGTAATTGTTGTAAAACTGATAACTCCAGTCGCTGCCGCCGGCGGCGCGAATCACCACCAGCGTATCAAAACCGTCAGCATCGGTCAGGCGATCACCCAGCGATGCATAAACGCTGACTTTATCGTCTTCCGTGCCGCTTTCCGCGATGTCTTCGCCTTGCGCCAGATCAATCGTATCGTTGCCGCTGTCGCCTGACACCGTATCATTGCCGGCGCCGGCGAGAATCACGTCATTGCCGGTTTTGCCGCTGATCGTATCTTCGCCGCTGCCGCCTTGCAGCTGGTCGGCGCCACCGCCGCCGTCGATGGTGTCGCTGTTGTTGCCGCCGCCGATGCTGTCCTTGCCCTGGCTGCCGACAATATTGAACGACTCGAAAGCCGTTGCTTTGAATCCTCCACTGCCGTTGCCGGTTTTGCCGTCAAACTGCCAGGCAGCGATTTCGGCGGCGCGCGTCAAAATGAGCTTATCGAAACCGAGTCCACCGGTTAACCGATCACCAGCGGATACCTCGACCATCACGGTATCGTTGCCCGAGCCCCCATCCAACGAGTCTTCACCGGTTGCGCCGTCGATGGCGTCGCCGCCGCCGCGTCCTTCGACCGTATCATCACCCGCGCCCATGCTGAACGTGTCGCCGTAATCCATGCCACCGGCACTGTCGGCGCCGGTGGTTCCGGCGAAATCAAGAATTTCACACTGCTGTACCGACACGCTTACCGTCGAAACGGTCGTCAGCAAGTCGTAACTGATGCCGCGCCAGGATGAAGGAAGTATCGCCAATATCAGCGTGTCAATACCAGCACCACCATTCACTTGCGTTGGTATCCAAAGCGGCAGTGTTTCCAGGTCCGGGGCGGCGGCGAGGTGAACTTCAATTTCATCATCTCCGGCTCCTGCATCAACTCGATCCAGTCCTTCGCTCACGATAATCCGGTCGTTGCCAGCCCGGCCATCAAGCACGTCCCACCATTCGCCTTCCCAGTAATCGGCGCTATCGACGTCAAAAAGCAGGAATTTGTTGGCAGTCATTACGTCTTCCAATTCACCGCCATAAAGGCTATCCGCGCCATCACCGCCCACCAATAAGGAGCGTCCCGCGTACACCCGCACCACGTCGTTACCGTCGTCGCCGCTGGCAATATCAAGCGCACCGTCACTGCCATACCACAGCTCAATGGTGTCATTACCGCCCAGTCCCCTGATGTCGTCCATGCTTGCGGTATCCCACAGTTTGTCGTCGTTTTCGGTGCCGGTAATGATGCTCATGAACCAATCCTCAAAGTATCAGCGCCGAAGCATCCATGCCGGCAACGCCGATGAGCTGGATGGCGAACTCCGCCGCGCCGTCGGCATCGTTGCTGCCGTATAGCGCCTGCGTGCTGGAGTCGAAATAGACTTGCCCGGCAGCGCTGAACGCGCCGTCGACCAGCTTGAAAGCCTGGTTGCCTGCCTTGGCGGCGTTGGCGTCCATCTTTGCCAGATCGATTCGATCGCCGGTAGCGGCATCGAAGTCGAAAATGGCGTCCATCGTATTGAGCGCCGTATCGCTGGGCTTTTTGTAGATAAAACGGTCGGCGCCATCCTCGCCAAACAGCGTATCGCCGCCTTTTTCGCCATAAAGCTTGTCATCGCCCAAGCCGCCATACAAAGCATCGTCGCCGCTGCCGCCCCACAGCGCATCGTTGCCATCCTGGCCATACAAAAAATCACCGCCCGCCTCGCCCCGCAGCAGGTCGTTGCCGTAGTTGGCGGTGAGTACGTCATCACCGTTGCCGCCCATCAATGCATCGTTGCCGTCGTCACCGGTGAGCACGTCGTTGCCGTCACCGCCCCAGAGCATATCGTTGCCTTCGCCGCCGGTCAGCGCGTCGTCGCCTAGCGCGCCATAAAGTTGATCGTTACTGCCGCCGCCGTATAAATCGTCAGCGTCGTCGCTGCCGATAATCTCGCGGCGACTCGCGGCGTTGCCGGTCATACGATTTGTGGCAAAAAAACTGTCGGCGGTTGTGCTGCACAGATTGGACATAGGGATTTACTCCAGTGGTTTGAGCGTTAACGTAAAGACCAAAAACACAGAGCAACGTGCCGGCGTTTTGGAGGATCTGATCATACTTGGCTCGCGTGAAAGCGCAACCGCGCTGTTACAGGTGACGGCGTTGATAAATCGGTATTTTTAACTTGACTGTTACTCAAATTGCTTCACCATCACCCAAGTGCATTTTCATCCACCGCCATTGCATCCATGAGGAATTATTATGCCGACCCTAATCCGACTCGCTGCCCTGCTCTGTATTTTCGCGCTGGCGACCAGCGTCGGCCATGCCGGGGTAATTACTTACACCTTGGGCGAAAAAGTGTTCTATATCAGCTCCAACCCGCATGCCACGCCCGTCGACGTTACTGCCCAACTGAATAAAACAACGGCGGGCCGCGGCGACAGCCACTTGAATATTTCGCCGAACGGCCAATGGCTGGTGATGAATGGCCGGCGCCTGCTGCCGGAATGCCTGGATTGGGCTTGTCTGGTCGTCATGGATAGATCACTGACCCAGGCCGCCGTGGTCCAGGTCGAAGGGCAAGCGCTGCACCCCGATGGTTTCAGCGCCATCGCCTCCAGCGGCAACATGATCGTGTTTGCTTCCGCAGGCGGTACGCACTCCATGGATCTATGGAAAGTGGTGAAAAATGCCGCAGGCAGCTGGGGCGCGCCGGTATCGCTGACCCACGATTCGCCTTATGCCTGGAACAGCCAGCCCGCATTATCCGGCAATGGCGCCAAAGCGCTGTTCGATTGCGGCAACGAGCCGTATGCCGGCGCCGGTAACGCCATTTGCGAAGTCAATACCGCGACCGGCAAGGTCCGCGTGGTGTTGTCACCGGATGCAAAACCAGACGGCTATCGTGCGGGTACGGCACTGCATCACGCCGATTACACCGACGGCGGCATCGTCTTTGAAGCGGACTGGGGCGGCGAGCGCCTATGGACGCTGGCTGCCGGCAGCCAAACCGCGCAGTTGATCAATCCCAAACACCGAAACGATAACTCGCCCTGCGCGCTGCCAAGCGGCGAAGTTGCTTCGCTGTGGCTGAATCGCCGCACGGCGACGAGCAGCAATCACGAACTGAAGCTGGTGGCTCCCACGGGCGAGCGGCGCATGCTGGTTACCGGCAAGGACATCAGCGATATCGGCATCGGTTGTGGTGCGGATTAAGGGGGCTCGTTATGCCGATATTCAACGACAATTTCTATAACGACGGCTTGCAGCTTGATCAAACCTATTTTCTCGGCGGCTGGACGGTTGCCGGCGGCACGGTGGACTTGATCGGCGCTCCCGATTTTTATGATCTGATTCCCGGCAATGACAGGTACGTGGACCTGGATGGTTCCAGCAATCAGGCGGGCACGCTGTCCCGCTCGCTACGCTTGAATGCCGGCAAGACCTACACGGCCACCTTTCAACTGGCCGGCAATCACAGCGGCGCCGAGGCCGATACCGTGGACGTGAAATTCGGCACTATCACGAAATCATTCACTTTGGCCGCAACGGTCGAGCCCACCGACTATGCGCTGAATTTCACCCCGGCCACCTCGGGCAATTATGCGTTGAGCTTTCACAACCGCGGTGGCGACAATTATGGCGCGCTGCTGGATAACGTGTCGGTTGCCGTGGCGGACTCCTTTACCGGCGACGGCAGGGTTGCAACGGATTTTTTCAGCGGCGTCGATTACGGACGCAGCGTCGCCGTGCTGCCCGACGGCAAGCTATTGCTGGCCGGAGACAGTTTCGACACGAGCAATCGTTTTGCCCTGGCGCGCTACAACGCCGGCGGCAGTCTGGACCACGGTTTTTCTTTCGACGGCCGCCTCGGCACCGTCATATCCGGCGCGGTTTACGATGTCAGGCATGTTTTGGACCAAGTCCTCAGCGTTACCGCGCAAGCGGACGGCAATATCCTGGTGGCGGGCACGGCCTCATTGGACGGCAATCTGGCGCTGGCGCGCTATCTATCCAATGGCAGCCTGGATGACAGCTTCGATGGCGACGGCATGCTGACGACGTACTTCGCCGGCGGAGCCGCTATCACCACGGTTGCCAGGCAGCCTGACGACAAGATTCTGGTTGCGGGCTTCAGCGGCGGCAATTTTGCGTTGGCGCGTTATCTGGCGGACGGCACGCTGGACTACAGTTTCGATGTGAGCGGATCGGCCTCTGCAGACTTGGGCTATTACGACATTGCCAGCGGTATTGCGCTGCAAAGCGACGGCAAAATTTTGCTTGCCGGCAATGCGTCGATGGCTGACGGCAGTGTGCAGCGCTTTGCCCTGGCGCGTTTCAACCAAAACGGCGGCTTGGACACCACCTTTTCCGCTGACGGCACGCTAACGACGGACATCGGCGGTGGAGAAGATTACGCTATCGCCGTGACGACGCAGGCGGACGGCAAAATCCTGGTGGCGGGATATAGCTCCAACGGCCTGAATAAAGACTTTGCCGTGGCGCGCTATAACAAAAACGGCAGTCTGGATGCGAGCTTTTCCCAGGATGGCACGGTCACTACCGACTTCGGCATCGGCGATGATCTGGCTTATGGCATTGCCGTGCAGCCGGACGGTAGAATTTTGCTGGCCGGCACCTGTAACGCGATAGGCAACGGCGGTGACTTCGGACTGGTGCGTTATAACGCCGACGGCAGCCTGGACAGCCGCTTTTCCGCCGACGGCATGGTCAGTACCGATATTCATGGGTACTGGGACGATGCCCACAGCGTTGCCTTACAGCCTGACGGCAAAATACTGCTGGCCGGCACCAGCTTCGACGGTGCTCACAATGATTTTGCGCTGGTGCGCTATAACGCCGACGGCAGCCTGGACACGGCGAACCGCCAGACCGGCGTTAATCGCGCTGGAACCGCGGCAGCGGATGTTTTAAACGGCAGCGCTTACCACGATACCCTAAGCGGTGCGGCCGGCGGCGACAGCCTCAATGGCGGAGCGGGTGCGGATACCCTCGACGGCGGCGGCGGTGACGACTTATTGGTGGGTGGACTGGGCAAGGACAGGCTGACGGGCGGTCCCGGCGCGGATCGTTTCGATTTTAATGCCGCGGCGGAAAGTGGCATCATCGACAGCACCCGCGACGTGATCGCCGATTTTCACCGTAGCGAGTCGGACAAAATCGATCTCGCGGCCATCGACGCCAATTCGCTCGCCGCCGGCAACCAGGCTTTCACTTTCATCGGCACGGCGGCATTCAGCACCCTCAATGCCGGCGGGCAACTGCGCTACGATGCCGCAACCCATGTTCTGTCAGGCAGCACGGATGCGGACAATCAGGCGGAGTTTCAAATTGGCGTGGTGGGGGCGGCCGGTTTGAATGGAAATGACTTAGTGGCGTGAGCTTAACCCAGTTGTTTCAACATGGCCTGCGCGTCCTGCTTCTGGCGTTCGTTGCCTTGTTCCAGCACTTCTTCCAGCATCAGCTTGGCGGCATCGTGGTTTTCCATGTCGATATAGGCTTTGGCCAGGTCCAGCTTGGTTTCCGCATCGTCCATATCGCCCAGGTCTATCACCGATTCCGCATCCGCCTCGACGGTGTCCACCGCGCCGCTGAGCAGCGGATTGCTCATGTCGAAATTCATGTCGAAATCGAACTCGCTGTCCTGGCTTTTCGCCGCATCCGCAGGTGCAACTGCCGCCGGCACGGGCGGGATCAGCGTGCTCATGTCGAAACCCACGCTTGCTTCAACAGGCTGGCTTTCTGTGGATAACAATTCGCTAATCAGCGCGGATTCGGCATCGTGAGCGTCTTGTTCAGTCGATGCCATGTTGAATTCCAGCGTCCGTCCCGCCTCTTCCTTGACAGGGGCTGCGGCAGGCTCATCGGCGGCTTGGGTGACGCCTGCGAAGCGAAAGCCGCCTTCGCTTAAAGCGGACACGTCAAATTCCAGCGAGGCTTCGCTGTCATCGGCTGCAACAGCGGCTTCCGCGACCGGTGCCACCTTGAAATCACCTAGGTCGAAAGCCAAGCCCGGGTCTTCGTCTTGGGCCGCTGCCTCGATCGGCATGGCAGCCGTCTTTTCGCCACCGGCTGCTGCCTCGACCGGGGTTGCCGGTTCGACGCTAAAGCCACCCAGGTCAAAAGCCAAGCTGCGGCCTTCATCCTCGGCTGGCGCGTTGATCGGCGCGGCAGTCGCCTCGGACGGGGCCGCTGGTTCGACGTTGAATTCCAGGCCGGCGTCTTCGTTCTGAACCGGTGCGGCGAGTGGCGCTGCCGCCGCCTGCCCGGCCGGCTGTTCTTCGACCGGCTCGACGCTGAAGTCCCCCAGATCGAACGTCAAGCCCGATATGTCATCCCCGCTGGCGTCGGAATCCGCCGCCATAGGCGCGGCGCTTGCCTCTGCTTCAGGCTTGGGGAGAGTTTGATCGGGCGTGAGAGTGCTTTCAGGAAGCCTTAGTGATTCCGCTTCGCGGCGGCTTTCACCGACGCCGGCGGAGCGCGCATTATCTTCCGGCGCTGCT
>SCQD01000203.1 GCA_004299145.1 Methylococcaceae bacterium
CAATCATATCGATCCACCCTATCGCATTTATGCCGGCCAACGCCTTTTAACCGGCAAGTCCGGCGTGGCGCGCGAGGCGTCTGAAACCAGCCCGGCGGCAGTCTCTCCGCCCGTTAAGCCTTTCCAGGCGCCGGTTGCAACCATGCCGCTGCGGTCTGCGGCAAATAGCGCCGCGCCCGCCAGCCCGCCCACTGTTTCCGCCGCCTTGCCGGCGACGGCAACACCGCCTGAATCCCCTTCCTCTTCAGTCTCTGCTGTGCACGACGGCAGCGCCGCCGATGACAATCACGCCGTGGAGGCTTGGCGTTGGCCTTTGTCGGGCAGGATAGCGCGCGATTTCCAGGAGGGCGGCAACAAGGGGATAGACATCGCCGCCCGCGAGGGCGATGCCGTCGCAGTGGCGGCAGGGGGCAAGGTTGTATACAGTGGTCAAGGATTGATCGGTTACGGCAATTTGATTATCGTCAAACACAACGATAAATATTTGAGTGCATACGGCAACAACAGCCGCCTGCTGGTCAAAGAGGGCGATGAAGTTGCCGCTGGTCAGGTGGTCGCCGAAGTAGGGCAGATCAACAACCGGGAGCCGGTATTGCACTTTGAAATTCGTCAGGCGGGCAAGCCGGTGAATCCACTGGATTATTTGCCTAAACGCTAATATTGAGCATGGAGGTATTTATGGAGTTTGCTGCTTATGTCTGAATCTCATGTGCCTGATGTACCGGGAATTCTCGATATGGACCTCATGGAAGAGGAGGGTTTGTTGCTGGATATCGAAGCGCAGGAAGACAGTATTGAACTGGCGGAACTGCCGGCGGAGGCCATCGCCGCAGCCGACAGTGGCGGCCAGCGCGACGCCACGCGGATTTATCTCAATGGCTTGGCCGGCTCTCCGCTGCTGACGGCGGAAGAGGAACGCCACTATTCGCGTCTTGCCAAACAGGGCGACGAAGCGGGACGCCATAAAATGATCGAATCCAATCTGCGTCTGGTGGTCAATATTTCCCGCCGTTACATCAACCGGGGGCTGCCGCTGCTGGACTTGATCGAAGAGGGCAATCTGGGCTTGATGCACGCGGTGGAAAAGTTCGATCCGGAGCGGGGATTCCGGTTTTCCACTTACGCCACTTGGTGGATACGCCAGACCATCGAACGGGCCTTGATCAATCAGACCCGCACCATCCGGCTGCCGGTGCACGTGGTCAAGGAAATGAACGTCTATCTCAAAACCCTGCGTGAACTGGCCGGGCAACTGGACCACGATCCGCGCGCCGAAGACGTCGCGCGCCATCTGGATAAACCGGTCAGCGAGGTGGAACGCTACCTCAAGCTCAACGAAAAAGTCACTTCCATCGACGTGCCGGGTAAAAGCGATTATGACCGCCCGCTGTCGGAGTCATTGTCGGACAGCGAAGAGCACACGCCGGCGGAAATTCTTCAGATCGAAGTGGTCAGGGATCGCGTCGAGCATTGGCTGGACCGGCTCAACGACCGGCAGAAAGAAGTCATTGCACGCCGCTATGGCTTGCTGGGCTATGACGATCAGGCCACGCTGGAAGACGTGGCCCACCAAATGGGCGTGACGCGGGAGCGGGTTCGGCAGATTCAGCTGGAAGGATTGAAATGTTTGCGCGAAATCATGAAAAAAGAAGGGTTTTCCGCCGATGAGTTGTTTTCTTGACAGACTGGCAAAAAGAATTCAGGAAGTTTGACATGCGATATTTCACTCAATTGCTCGGCAAAACAATGCTGGCCGTCCTGGTGGCCGGTCTGGGTACGGCATTGCCGGGTTGCACCGGTTCATTCAAGAAAGAAGCGGCGGCGGGGAAAGCCGTTGGGGAAGTCGATTCACCGGGGGAGCGTATGAGCCGGGTGAGTTCAAAAATGAATCTGATGACCCAGCAATGGAACGAAGGCAAAAAGCAGATCGATGAAGGCCGCGTCAAAGTGGATAAAGGGCGCGCTTTAATGGACGAAGGCCAGGAAATGATCGGTCGTGGCGAGGAAATGCAGCGCAAGAGTGAAGAATTTTTCGATGAGCACGGCGGCAGTGCACCATAAATGCCAAGCAAAGACGCTTAAGAACAGGGGGAATTATTCTCCCGTCTGTGCGATTTCCCGCCACACCACCCGTTCCAACCCCAAAGCCACTACGGCGTAACAACGCAATTGGGCCAGTCCATGGCGCATTGTCAACGCTGCGCCATAGCGTTTGGCTTGGTGCTCTGCTTCGATCAGCTTGGCGGTCACGGCGGGCAAGGCCGCCAGGGTATCGAGGGATTGATTTTTCAATTGATTTCCGGACAGGCCCAGCTCTTTCAGGCTCAGGTATTTAAACTCCAACAACAAATCCAACGCTTGAAGCCGGCGTTTATCCGGACGCACTATCAGGCTGAGGTCGACATAGCCATGATCCACTTCGGTTTCCGACACCATCATGTAGATCCGGTCGTTGAGCAACAGGGTCATAAAGGCGATTTTAATAAGTAACTCGTTAATCCAACGGTAGTCCCGATTGGATAATACGCTGAAGTAGCGCTGTTCGATAAAGTTGCATAATGGCTGTAAATCGCCGGTCATGCAGAAGTGTCTGCTGACTTCGCTTATCGACTCTTTGTCTTCATATTCCGGCAACCATAACTCTTGCAGGCGTTCCACGTACAAAGACCGCGCCACCAGATTGGGGATTTTCAACCGGCACTCGTCATAGCCGGCGGCGCCATCCCAGGTCAATACGCCAAAGTAGTACAGCAAAGACGCCATGAACGCCTGATCCTTGATGCCGTTGATAACGTCCTCCACACCGAAACGCCGCGCCAACTGGCCGATTACCACGGCACCCTCACCACTCAAGGCTTTGAGCAAAATACTTTCGCCGTGAGGCAGTTGCGAAATATAAACCAGCTTGTTGCGATCCATCGCCAGGTTTTCATCGAGTATCTGGCTTGGGTATTCGTTATGTCTTTGTAAGTATTCGAGGAAGTATAAGCTTAGTGTTGGGTTGTAGATGCTTTCACCGGCTTTTTCGCAAAAGCGGTAACCATTATAAAAGGTGCGCATGGTGTCCAGGGTTTCCCGTACCTTCCAACCACTGTTTTCCCGCTGCATCTGCTGCAATATCCGCGCGATTTCCGTTTCAGCAAAGCCGCATAAATCGTTGAATTCGGTATCCAGATAAATGGTTTTGGCGACATTGTAACCGCTGGTCATATCGCTCAGCACTACCGGCGATACGCCGGTGATGAATACCCGGTCCAATCCCCGGCCGCTGGCGGCGGCTTTGACTGCTTTAAAGAGGGTTTTTAATAAGCCTTCGCCATACAGTAGTGCTTCGTAATGGCTTTGGCGCGCCATCATGACTTCATTAGCGAAGTTATCGTATTCGTCGATGAGCAGATACAATTTGTGATGAGTTTGCCCGATGGCCGTCAACGCCGAGCGCCACGAAGAAATGGCGTCTTGTTCACAAATGTCGATGGTTTTGGGCAGTTGCGCGTGATAATAACTGGCAAAATCTTTGATGCAATCGTTGACATGCCGGTTCAAAGCGGCTTCGATATCCTTAACATTCCCTTGCGATTTTACTTGTGAAAAATCCCAGTTCATCACGAAGAACTGATTGTGCAGGGGGGTTGGGTTTTTTCCTATGGCCAGCTTACCGAACAGCGCTTCGAATCGTCCGGCGCGGTTGATGTCATAATAGTTTTCCATCATCGACAACAACAAGCTTTTACCGAAGCGGCGCGGACGGATGAACAGCAATTGCCTGCCGGTGTCTTCCAGCAGTGGAATACGATCCGTGCGATCCTGGTAAAAATAATTTTCACCCATCAGCGTGGCGAAATCACTGAGCCCGTACGGGAATTTCATGATTCCAACGCCACCGGCTTGCCGAAAAACCAGCCTTGGCCGAAATTGCAGCCCAGTTCCAGTAGCTTTACGCGTATGGCATCGGTTTCCACCCCTTCGGCAACCACGTCCATCTTCAGCGAGTGGGCCAGTTCGATCGAAGTGCGGACGATTTCCAGGCTTTGTTCGTTGTCCAGCAAGTGGCTGATGAAGGCCCGGTCGATTTTAAGCGTGCCGATGGGGTAGCGCTGGAGATAGTCCAAGCCCGAATAGCCGGTGCCGAAGTCGTCCAATGCCAGGCTGCTGCCCAGTTCGATGAGATTGTTCAGTACCTGGGCGGCGATTTCCGGGCGGCCGATGATGATGGTTTCCGTGAGTTCCAGTTTCAATTCACCCGGGTCCATCCGGCTTTTTTGCAGGATATTCCTGACTTCTTCGACAAACTGGTCGCCGGTCAACTGATTGGCCGACAAGTTGACGCTGACGAAAGGGCGGCCGAAATTCGTCATGCGGCGCAACTTGGGCCAATCACGGCAGGCGCGCTCCAGCGTCCATAAACCAATGGCGCGGATTTGCCCGGTTTGCTCGGCCAGCCAGAGAAAATCCAGCGGCGAAATCATGCCTTCGCGCGGGTGATTCCAGCGAATCAAGGCCTCAAAGCCGGCAACGCGGTCTTCCGCCAAATGGCAGATCGGCTGGTAGTGCATTTCGAATTGATCGGCCACCAAGGCGTGGGCGATGTCGCCGGCCAGCATCAGATTGCGCGCCGCCGTGGCGTGCAGCCCTCCCTGCGGGGCGGGGTATTCGAGCAAAGATTCGGAATCGCCCGACGAGCGGGGCACCATGTAAGCCTGCGTGGTGCGAAAGCGTTCCAGGACGACTTTCAGCAAATGGCGAATGACCGGGTCGGTTTTTTCCAGCAATTCGTCGATCAGTTCGCGCCGTATCGGCACCAAAACCGTTTTCACGACGGCGCGCACCGTGGCCGTGCGCGGCTGCCGGTCGATCAGCGCGACTTCCCCGATCAATTCGCCTTTGCCCAGCAGGCTGACGCGCCGCCATTGCTTATGCAACAGCACGCAAATTTCGACGCTGCCTTCCTCAATGAGATACGCGCAATCCCCTTCTTCTCCCGCTAAAAAAATAGTCTGGCCAGGGGCGAATATTTCACGATTGAGGTTTTCCAGCATGGTGGCGAGTTCCGTCAGGATTTAATGAATCCGCGAGGTAGTGCTTTGCCAAGGTCTTTGCATAGTCCTTCCAAATCCCTTCTTTCCTTGCTCTTGGCCGGATTTTCTTCCGGCGGCGTCAGCCCGAGTGCGGTGCAGGCATCGATCTGGTCATTATAGGCTACGGCTTTGGCCGTATATAGAATGTCCAGTATTTCGCTCATTTGGCTGGCCAGGATGGCCTGGTTGGACGGCACCACGGTGAGATTGTGGGTGTCTTTATTGTAGTGATGCCTTATCCCCTCCATGGCATCCAGTGCGGCCTGTAAGTTGGCGACGAAAACCTCGGTGGCTTTGGGCGAAATATGCAGGGTGACGCAGGGCGAATGCCGGGTGGCTCTTTCCAGATCCAGCTCGATTCTATCGACCAGGGCAGGGCCGCGCGCGATGCGGAAACTGGGATTGAATTTAAAATAAGGCGCGTGAAAGACGTGTGGTTTATCCACTGTCGGGTTGGGATTTGACCATAAATAGGTTAAGTCGCGCTTTATCGTGTCGAAAGACGTAGGGGGAGGGGATACGCCGAACTTGTTGGAAATGGATACCAGGTCTTTAAATACAATCGCCTGTTGCTTATATAGCGTACTGAGCAACCGAATGAGGGTGGAGTCTTTGACCGGGCCGTCTTTGGGATGCAGGGTAAACAAACGTGTCTGGCTGTCGTAAGTATGCGTGCAGTTAAAGGCGGGGGCTGCGAAAGCCAGCTGCAAGTTATCGACAAACTGGTCTTTGGCGTCGGCTATCACGTGCACGGACATGGATTTAGCCATTTTTTTGCCCTGTTGGCCGAGCTCAATGTCCGTCAGGCAAATCTCGTCGGTCAGTGCGACGGCTTGTGGGTCGATCAGCGCGTCGGCGGTGGAAATTTGTACGGAGTAGGCAAAAAAATTGTCGTCAAAAGAGCGCGCGGCGGTCATGGGTGGGTTCCTGTTGTTCAAGTATCTATGCGCATTTCTATGAGTTTAGCATGCTTGCCTGGACCGGAATTGTGTCACAAGTCCGGTTTCGTAGGGTTACAGTTGCTCGCTCGGGGTGGCCCGCCCGTTGGTAAATCGTCTTAGGCATACGCATCCGATGGTAGAATCGAGCGCTGGTAAACGAGTTTGAAATTGCATGGCTAAAACGATCAATTCCCGCCAAGTTGCGGCCCGCGCTCTGACCAGGGTGGTGGAACACGGCCAGTCGTTGACCGATGCGTTGGCGGCGGAATTGCCCAGCCTGGACACTGCGCGCGACCGCGCTTTTGCACAAGCCCTGTGTTTTGGCGTCATGCGCTGGTTCGAGCAGTTGGAGGCCATATTGGCGCAACTGGCGCGCAAACCCATTCAGGTTGCCGAAGTGCACATGCTGGCCTTGCTCGGCTTGTTGCAGTTGAAGCACATGGCGGTAAAGCCGCACGCGGCGGTGGCGGAAACCGTGGCCGCTGCCGGCCGGCATACGTGGGCCAAGCCTTTGCTCAATGCGCTGCTGCGCAATTTCCAGCGGCAGCGCGACAGCATCGAAGCGGCCATTGCCGACGACCTGGTAGCGCAAACCGCCCATCCCGCCTGGCTGATCGAGCGTTTGCACGCAGACTGGCCGCAGCAGTACTCATCCATCCTGGATGCCAATAACTGCCAACCGCCCATGGTGCTGCGCGTCAATCCCCTGCGTGGTTCCCGCGCCGATTATCTGGCGGCGTTGCGCGCTGCCGGCATCGACGCCTGCGCCGGTGCCGGTGATGACGCCATCGTGCTGGAACAGCCCTGTGACGTGGCGCAACTGCCGGGGTTTGCCGAGGGTTTGGTGTCGGTGCAGGATGCCGCCGGACAACTGGCCGCGCCCTTGCTGGATCCGCAGCCGGGCCAGCACGTATTGGACGCTTGCGCCGCGCCGGGCGGCAAAACCGCCCATCTGCTGGAATATTGCCAGGGCGCCGATGTCACGGCGATCGATCTTGCCCCGGATCGGCTACGGCGCATACACGATACGTTGCAGCGCTTGCAGCTGACCGCAAAAGTCGTCGTCGCCGCCGACGCCGCGCATCCTGAAAACTGGTGGGACGGCCGGTTATTCGAGCGTATTTTGCTGGACGCGCCCTGTTCCGCCACCGGCGTCATCCGCCGCCACCCTGACATCAAATGGCTGCGCCGGGGCAGCGATATCGCGGCGCTGGCTGCCGGCCAGGCGGCGCTGTTGGATGCGCTCTGGCCGTTGCTGGCGCCGGGCGGCGTTTTGCTCTACGCCACCTGTTCGGTGTTGCGCCAGGAAAACGACGAGCAAATCGCGCAGTTTCTGGCGCGCACAAAGGACGCAGTGGAGTCGCCCATCGTCGCCGACTGGGGCAGGGCCATGCCGCACGGCCGGCAGATCCTGCCGGGCGAGCAGCGCATGGACGGTTTTTTTTACGCCAGACTGTGCAAATTGTAGGGTGCGCTGTGCGTACCATCGGGCGCCAAAAGGTACGCACAGCGTACCCTACGGTCTTGGCAATCGGCTTGCTGTGGCTGTTTGCCGCATCGGTCTGGGCCGGCGGCTTCAGCGTGCAGCAAGCGCGGCTGGTGCGCCAGGCCGAGGATTATTTTTTATACGCCGACGTCGACTACCAGCTGCCGCCCGCCGTACAGGAGGCGCTGACCAATAACGTGCCCATCACCCTGGTCGTGGAATTGAAAGTCCGGCGGGCTCGCCGATTGCAATGGGATGAAGTCGTGATTCATAAAAAACTGCGCTACCACCTGCGCTACCATGCGCTCAGCAAGCACTATCAGGTGCAACTGGAGGGCAGCGGCAGTCCGCGCACCTTGCCGACGCTGGAAGCGGCCGTGCAATCCCTGGGCAGCCTGCGCGAGCTGAATATCGCTGCGGCGGACCGCTTGATGCTCGGCATCGCATACAAGGCCCGTCTGCGCGCTTACCTGGATTTCGAAGCCCTGCCGCTGCCTTTGCGCGCCGTGGCCTATCTGAATCCGCAGTGGCATCTGGACAGTCCCTGGTACCGCTGGACGTTCGAGAAATCTTGATGACCTCGTTGCGCGACGGCCTGCACCGGCTGCAACCGCCCTTGTGGTTGGGCGTGATCCTGGCGCTGGCGGCCATACTGGGATCGTTGCACCTGATGACTTCGGCCATGCAGCATTCTTCCCAGCTCAGCGGCTGGTATTCGGTGCTGGTATTGGTCAACTCGCTGGGCGCTTTGCTGTTGCTGGGGCTGGTGGCCGTCAACGGCGTCTGGCTCTACCAGCAGCTGCGCCGGCGCGAAGCCGGCTCGCGGCTGACGGCGCGCATGGCCTATCTGTTCATCCTGCTGACCCTGGCTCCCGCTGCGGTGGTGTTTTACAACTCGATGCAGTTCCTGCACCAGAGCATCGACAGCTGGTTCGATACCCAGATCGACCAGGCCATGGAAGATTCGCTCAAACTGGGCCAGGCCGTGCTGGAAGAGCGCACCCGCGCCCTGGTGGAAGCCAGCGAACAAATCGCCGCATCGGTGGCCGGCACGCCGGAATCCATGGCGGCGGTTAATCTGGACGAGTTGCGCGACAGCCGCCGCGAAGCGGAATTGCTCAGGTTGCTGGAAAATGCCGGCGCCATGGAGTTGACCTTGTTCGGCAAGCAAGGCCATATCGTCGCCTCCGGCAGCGCCCAGCCCGGCATCGTCGTGCCCGACCTGCCGGATGAAAACCTGTTGCTCAACTTGCAGGAGGGCCAGCCCTACGTAGGCCTGGAGCCGGCGCCCAACATGGCGGACTCTCCCAATCCAGCGCAGCAAACCCTGCAAGTACGGGTCATTTCGCGCCTGGCTACAGCCAAGCCCCTGTATCTGCAAGCTTTGTACGCCATTCCACCGCGCATCGGCGCGCTGGCGGATTCGGTGGAGTCGGCGTTTGCCCACTACAAAGAAATGAATTACCTGCGCGAAGCGCTGAAGCTCACGTTTTCGCTGGCCTTGTCTCTAGTGCTGCTGATGAGCTTGCTGGCGGCGATCTGGGCGGCTTTTGTCAGCATCCGCCGCATCGTCGCGCCGGTGCGCGAACTGGCCCTGGCGACCCGCAAAGTGGCGGAAGGCGATTACGAACAGCGCCTGCCGGTACAGAGCAAGGACGAACTGGGTTTTTTGGTGGAGTCTTTCAACGAAATGACGCGCCGCATCGCCAGTGCGCACGACGAAGCGCTGCGTTCACGCCTGGAGGTGGAACACCAGCGCGCCTACCTGGAAACCATCCTGGCCAACTTGTCGTCCGGGGTGATCAGCTTCGACGCGCTGATGCGCGTGCGCACCGCCAATCAGGCCGCCCACAATATACTCGGCGCCGACCTGACCTCCTGTTTTAACCAACCGCTGACGGCGTTGGCCGGCGCCCAGCCCCATCTGGCCGAGTGGGTCAATCTCGTACAAACGCGCTTGAAGCAAGCCAAAACCGAGTGGCAGGAAGAAATCGCCTTTCTCGGCCAAAACGGCCACCAGGAACTGTTCTGCCGCGGCACACCCTTGTTTTCCGCCTGGGGCTACTGGTCCGGCGCCGTGGTGGTGTTCGACGACGTGACCGCCCTGATCCAGGCCCAGCGCACCGCGTTGTGGAGCGAAATGGCGCGGCGGCTGGCGCACGAAATCAAAAACCCCCTCACCCCCATCCAATTATCCGCCGAGCGCCTGCGCCACAAGCTGGCCCGCAGCCTGGGGCCGGCGGAGGCGGAAATTCTGGAAAAATCCACCCGCACCATCGTGCAGCAAGTCGAAGCCATGAAAACCATGGTCAATGCATTCAACGACTATGCCCGCCCCTCGAAAATCCAGTTTGTCGACGTGGACCTGGCCGAATTGGTGGAAGAAGTGGCCGCGCTGTATCCAGCGGCTTCCGGCGTCAAGATTCGGAGCGTGACTGAGCCGGGGCTGCCCCGTATCAAGGCGGATCCGGTCCACTTGCGCCAAGTGCTGCACAACCTCATCAAAAATGCCCAGGAAGCGCGGGTGGGAGATGCACCGGCGGTGGTGGATATTTTTATCAAAAAGGTTTGCCATGAAAGTCGCGGCGACCTTGTTCCCCCTCTCCCTTCGGGAGAGGGACGGGGTGAGGGGAACGATCAAGGCGCGGGTGACATTCATGGTCAGGGGCGGCACGCGCGCCTTGATCGTTCTGACCCGGCCGGGCTGGAAATGACGGTGCACGATAATGGCCCCGGCATTGCGCCGGAGTTTTTGGAGCGCGTGTTCGAGCCTTATGTCACCAGCAAAACCAAAGGCACCGGCCTGGGGCTGGCGGTGGTGCGTAAAATCATCGAAGAACACGGTGGCAGCATCCGCATTGATGCCCAGCATAAAAACGGGACGGGGTTTATCATTCGTTTGCCTTTGATGGAATCGTCGTAGACAGAGGATGATAACCAGCCCCGCAGTTTTTTAAAGCTATTAACCCTGTACGGCCGCATTGAATGAGCAACCTTGCAGCAACCCCCTCCCCGCCCACGCCAGGACCCTACATTCTGGTGGTGGACGATGAACCCGACATCCGCCAATTGGTGAGCGAAATACTCGCCGACGAAGGCTATCAGGTCGCCGTGGCCGAGAATGCCGTCCGCGCCCGCCAACTCTATGCACAGCGCACGCCCGACCTGGCCTTGCTGGATATCTGGATGCCCGACAGCGACGGCATCAGCCTGCTGAAAGAGTGGGTGCAGGAACAGCGCCCGCGTTTCCCGGTCATCATGATGTCCGGCCACGGCACGGTGGAAACCGCCGTGGAAGCCACGCGCCTGGGCGCTTACGATTTTCTGGAAAAGCCCTTGTCCATGGCCAAGCTGTTGCTGACGGTCGAGCGTGCATTGGAAAACTCCCGTTTGCAGCAGGAAAACAACGGCCTCAAGCGCCGGCTGGGCAGTTTCGCCGAGCCGGTGGGGCGCGGCGCCGTCATGGAGCAACTGCGCCAGCAGATCAAACGCTTGGCGCAACACGACGCCGGCGTGCTGCTGGTCGGGGAGTCGGGCAGCGGCAAAGAAACGTTTGCCCGTTATCTGCACGCGCAAAGCTCACGCCGCGACCGGCCTTTCATCGACGTCAGCCTGGGCGCCATCGCTCCGGAGAACGCGGTGCTGGAGCTGTTCGGCAAGGAAGAAAACGGCGTCGTCCAGCCCGGCCTGTTGGCGCAAGCCCACGGCGGCGTATTGTTTTTGGACAAAGTGGCCGACATGGACGCCGACACCCAATTGCGCCTGGCCGGCGCGCTGGAATCCCACGCCTTTACCGCCATCGGCGCCAGCCAGCCGACCCACGTGGACGTGCGCGTCATCGCCGCCACCCGCAAGCCCCTGGAGCCCGAGGTGCAAGCCGGCCGTTTTCGCAAAGATTTGTTTTATCTGCTCAACGCGGTCACGCTGACCATACCGCCGTTACGCCGGCACGCTGAAGACATACCGGATTTGTTGAACTTTTATACCGACTATTTCGTCACCCGGGAAAAACTGCCGTTTCGCCATTTTTCCGTGCCGGTGCAAAACTTTTTACGCAACCACCCCTGGCACGGCAATGTCCGGGAACTGAAAAATCTGGTGCAACGCCTGCTGATATTAGGCAGCGGCGCGGAAGTGGAGTTGGACGAAGTCAAAGCCGCCCTGAGCGAAGCGCAAACTCAGGGCCAGGAATCGAATATCGACTTGTTTAATCTGCCGCTGAAAGACGCGCGCGAACAGTTTGAAAAAGCCTATTTGGAATACCACCTGGATAAAAACGGCGGAAGTATCGCGCGCCTGTCGCAGGCCATCGGCATCGAACGCACGCACTTGTATCGAAAACTGCACGCGTTGGATATCAAATTCAAAGAAAAATAAGGAGTAAATCCATGAAAATCATTATCCTCGGCGCCGGCCAAGTCGGCGGCAGCTTGTTGAGCAGCCTGGCCAGCGAGGCCAACGACATCGTGGTGGTCGACACCCAGCCCAGCCTGTTGCGCAATCTGGAAGACCGTTTCGACATCGCCACGATTACCGGCAACGCCGCCCATCCCACCATCCTGGAAAAAGCCGGGGCCGCCCATGCCGACATGCTCATCGCCGTCACCTCGGACGATGAAACCAATATGCTGGCGTGCCAAATTGCCCACCTGTTGTTTAAAACCCCGAAAAAAATCGCCCGCATCCGCGCCATCGAATATCAAAAATACGCGGGATTATTCGGTCCGGACAGCTTGGCGATCGACCGGGTGATCAGCCCCGAGCAGATCGTCACCGAATTTATCGAGCGGCTGCTGGAATACCCCGGCGCATCGCAGGTGCTGGATTTCGCCAATGGCCGGGTGCGCATGGTGTCGGTCAAGGCCAGGGAAGGCGGCCCGCTGGTCAAGTGCGAGGTGCGGACGCTGCACCAGCACATGCCCAACGTGCATGCGCGCATCACGGCGATTTTCCGCGAAGGCAAACCCATCGTGCCGGACGGCAAAACCATCATCGAAGTGGGCGATGAAGTATTTTTCTGCGCATCGACCGAAGAAATTCACGCGGTGATGAGCGAACTGAGGCGTCTGGACAAACCCTACAAGCGCCTGATGTTTGCCGGCGGCGGGCATATCGGCAAACGGGTGGCGTTGCGCCTGGAAAACGACTACAGCGTCAAAGTCATCGAAAGAAACCCCCAGCGCGCACAAAAAATCGCCGCCGAGCTGGCCAAAACCGTGGTATTGCAGGGGGATGCCGCCGACAAAGAACTGCTCATCAACGAAAACATCGACAGCATCGACGTATTTTGCGCCATCACCAACGACGAGGAAGCCAACATCCTGTCCGCCATGCTGGCCAAAAAGCTGGGCGCGCGCCGGGTGATGAGCCTCATCACCCGCTCCGCCTATGCCGAACTGGTGGAAACCCACCTGGTCGACCTGGTCATCTCGCCCCAGGAAGCCACCATCAGCGCGCTGTTGCGCTACATCCGGCGCGGCGATGTCGTCCAGGTGCACTCGCTGCGGCGCGGCGCCTGCGAAGCCATGGAAGCCGTCGCCCACGGCGACAGCCGCACTTCCAAGGTCGTCGGCCAGCGCCTGGACCGCATCAAAATCCCGGCCGGCGTGGTGATGGGCGCCTTGGTGCGTGGCGATGAAGTCATCCAGGTGCACCACGATACCGTGATCCAGGAAGGCGACCACGTCATCATGTTTCTGCTGGAAAAACGGCTGATCCCTGAAGTGGAAAAACTGTTTGCCGTGGAGGCGGAGGGGAAGAACGGGGCTTAAAAGTGCTGTGGCAGCTGGATCGGGCCGAAGTCATCTGCGATTACCGGGGGGCTCACAAGGGTAGGTTTTTTAGATGGGTTCTCTGCCGTCGTTCCGCCAGGGATGGGCGGAACCCAGTGCCAGGGAGGGCTAGCCTGCAAGCCGCATCCATCGCCGATTCGAGCGCGGATGTCATCGCAGCGTTCACATCCATGTGCCTGGATTC
>SCQD01000204.1 GCA_004299145.1 Methylococcaceae bacterium
GGCAACGGCACGGTCAACAATCAGGGTACCCTGAACCAAATGGTCACCGGCGCGCATGCCATTGACTCCAGCCTGACCTTCAACAACACCGGCACGGTCAATGTCGACGCCGGCACGCTGACCATTTCCGGCAGCTTTGCCACCAACACCGGCACCATCGACGTCGATTCCGGCGCCACCTTCCAAAAAACCGGCAACTGGAGCAACGCCGGCACGCTGCGGGGCAGCGGCACCATCAGCGTCGGCACCGGCAACACCCTTACCAACAATGGCGCCATCAACCCCGGCGGCGGCGGTTCCGCGGGCACGCTGTCCATCACCGGCAACCTGACGCAAGGCGCGTCCGGCATTCTCAATGCCGAGCTGGGCGGCACCGGCGCCGGACAGTCAGACAAGCTGGCGGTCAGCGGCAACGTGACCATGACCGGAACCCTGAACGCTTCCCTCCTGGGCGGTTATACGCCAAGCGATGCCGATGCGCTTCCGTTCCTGGCCATGACCGGTACAGCCGTGGGTACTTTCGGCACAACCAACCTGCCGGCGGGGTTCAGTGCCGGCTACAACCTGGCGGCCGGCGAAGCGGCGCGGCTGATTTATGCGTATAGCGGCGGCACCCTCACCTTTACCAATGCCGGCGGCGGTCTGAGTTGGGCGACGCCCGGCAACTGGAGCGGCGGCATTTTGCCGGGGGTTTTGGATAGCGTGCTGCTCAGTTCCGGGTTCGCGGTGACGCACGCCGGCGGCGGCGATACCATCGCCGCGCTGACCATCAACAGCGGCAATGCCCTCGACGTTTCCGGCGGCTCACTGACTGTTTCAGGCTTGACCAGTCTGGACGGCAGCCTGACCGTTTCCGGTTCGGGCAACACCCAATTGGGCGGCGCCTTGAGCGGCGTTGGCACGGTAACCGTCGGCAACGGCGCGGCTTTGACGCTGAACAACGGCAGTTCCGGCTTTACGGGAGCGTTCAATAACGGCGGCACGGTAAACGTGAATGCGGGCAGTTTGTCCTTGAGCAACGGCGGTACCCACTCTGGCGCATTTAATGTAGCCTCCGGCGCCACGCTCGCTTTCAGCGGCAGTGCGCCGCTGTTCAACAGCGGTTCCAGCCTGCTGGGCGCGGGCAACATCGACTTTAACGTCACCGGCAATCTGGCCTTGCCGGCCATCACCGCCAACAGCCTGCAAGCCGTCACCAGCGGCGACCTTACCCAAAACGGCGCCATCACTGTGGGTAACGGCCAAAATCTGGTGCTGGCCGCCGGAGGCAATTACACCAACACCATCGGCAGCGGCGCCCTCAACGTTTCCGGCGGTGGGCGCTGGCTGGTGTATAGCAGCAATTGGGCAACCTCTACCGAAAACGGCCTTACCGCAATTGCCGACCCTACCCTGCCTCGGCTTTACCACAGGACTTACGCCGGCAACGCGCCGGCCACCATCACCGAATCAGGCAATCATTTCATTTATGCGGCCCAGCCCGGCTTGACGGTAAGCGCCAATGCCCAAGGCAAGGTTTATGGCGATAGCGATCCCGCGTTGACTTATGGGGTCAGCGGACTGGTCAATGACGACGGAGTATCGGATGCGGCGGCCAACTATTTGAGCTTTAGCGGCAGCCTGACGCGCACTGCGGGCGAGACAATAGCCGGCGGGCCTTATGCCATCACCCAAGGCAGCCTGGGCTTGAGTTCCAGTGGCGGTTATGCCGGCACGCTTGCATACACGGGCGCCAGCCTCGCCATTACCCCGGCGTCGTTAACCGTAACGGCCAATCCCCTGAGCAAGGTTTATGGCGATGCCGATCCCAGCCTGAGTTACCTGGTCACAGGTTTCAAGTTTACCGATAACGCTTCGCTGCTCACCGGCACGCTCGGCCGCGCGGTGGGCGAAAACGTCGGCAGTTATGCCATAGTCCAGGGCTCGCTGAATGCTGGCGGCAATTATTCCATCAGTTACAGCGGCGCCAATTTCGGCATTACACCGCGCGATCTGGCGGTAACGGCCAACGCGCTGAGCAAAATGTACGGAAACACCGACCCGGCTTTCAGCTACAGCGTCGGTGGTTCGGGCCTGGTCGGCGGCGACAGCCTCAGCGGCGCGCTGAGCCGCGCCGCCGGGGAAAACGTCGGCAGCTACACCATCAACCAAGGCACGCTGAGCGCCGGCGGCAACTATACCCTCAGCTATACCGGCAACAGCCTCGGCATTACGTCGCGCGATTTGACGGTGACGGCCGATGCGCTGAGCAAAATGTACGGAAACACCGATCCGGCCTTCAGCTACAGCGTCGGTGGTTCCGGCCTGGTCGGCGGCGACAGCCTCAGCGGCGCGCTGAGCCGCGCCGCCGGGGAAAACGTCGGCAGCTACGCCATCAACCAAGGCACGCTGAGCGCCGGCGGCAATTATTCCATCAGCTACAGCGGCGCCAATTTCGACATCAGCGCCCGCGATTTGACCATCACCGCCAATGCCTTGAGCAAAATGTACGGCAGCGCCGATCCGGCGCTGACCTACGGCGTGAGCGGCTCCGGTCTGGTGAACGGCGACAGCCTAAACGGCGCTTTGAGCCGCAGTGCCGGGGAGAACGTCGGCAGTTACACGATCAATCAGGGCACGCTGAGCGCCGGCGGCAATTATTCCATCAGCTACACCGGTGCCAATTTCGGCATCAGCGCCCGCGATCTGGCCATTACCGCCAATGCCTTGAGCAAAATATACGGCAGCGCCGATCCGGCGCTGACCTACGGCGTGAGCGGCTCCGGTCTGGTGAACGGCGACAGTCTAAACGGCGCTTTGAGCCGCGCCGCCGGCGAAAACGTCGGCAGCTACGCCATCAACCAAGGCACGCTGAGCGCTGGCGGCAATTATTCCATCACCTACAGCGACGCCGATTTTGGCATTACGCCACGCGACCTGACGGTGACGGCCAACGCGCTAAGCAAAATGTACGGCAACACCGATCCGGCCTTCAGCTACAGCCTCGGCGGTTCCGGCCTGGTCGGCGGCGACAGCCTGAGCGGCGCTTTGAGCCGCAGTGCCGGGGAGAACGTCGGCAGTTACACGATCAATCAGGGCACGCTGAATGCCGGCGGCAATTATTCCATCAGCTACACCGGTGCCAATTTCGGCATCAGCGCCCGCGATCTGACCATTACCGCCAATGCCTTGAGCAAAATGTACGGCAATACCGATCCGGTATTGACTTACAGCCTGGGTGGGGCTGGTTTGGTGAACGGCGACAGCCTGAGCGGCGCTTTGAGCCGCGCCGCCAGCGAAAACGTCGGCAGTTACACGATCAATCAGGGCACGCTGAGCGCCGGCGGCAATTATTCCATCACCTACAGCGGCGCCGATTTCGGCATCACGCCGCGCGACCTGGCAGTGACGGCCAACGCGCTGAGCAAAATGTACGGCGCCGACGATCCTGCCTTCACCTACCGCGTCGGCGGTTCTGGACTGGTCGGCGGCGACAGCCTCAGCGGCGCGCTGAGCCGCGCCGCCGG
>SCQD01000205.1 GCA_004299145.1 Methylococcaceae bacterium
CCCCGCCTGCTTCAGGCGGGGTATGAAGAGGGCCATGAATTCAAGGAGGCGGAAAACGGCAAGGTGGCGCTCGCCCTGGCCTGCGACTGGCAGCCGGACGTCATCATCACCGATTGGCACATGCCCGAAATGGACGGCATAGAACTGATCGAAACGCTGACCCGCCGGGGGAGCAACGCCATGATCGGACTGGTCACGTCCGAGCGCGATCCGCAACACCTGGCAAGGGCGTTCCAAGCCGGCGTGTCTTTCATACTCGGCAAGCCGTTCACGCCGTCTGAGTTGCAAGAGACCCTCTTGTCGGCGCTGGCGCAGATAGACACCTCAACATGACCGGCAATCACATCCCCGTGGCTTTGTACGGCAGCGTCATCGCCGCGCTGGCGGCGCTTGCCGTGCTTGGGCTGGGCGCGAACGTTTTTATCGCGCAAGGATTGCTGGGGCTGAGCCTGTTGGCGACGCTCGGCGCCGCCCGCTTTGTGAAAATGGAACAGCAGCGCGCGCAGCACCGGCGAGACGATATGTCGGCAGCGCTCGGCACCGTCATGCGCGAGTACGAATCCCTGACTACCCAAGCGCTGCATCAGGGCGTCCGGCAATTCGACAAGCTGCGGGAAGCGCTGCAGCAGGCCAATAACCTGGTCAACAACGCCGCCGATACGCTGGGCCACAGCCTGACCAGCGTCAAGGAAGGATCGCAGGACCAAAAAGAGCTGTTGCGCGAATTGGTCGAGAAGCTGCTTGCCGAAATCACCCGCCACGACGACAAACACCAGGCGGAAGGCATACGGCACTTTTTCGACGAAACGCGCGGCATCATCGACGAATTCATCGAAAAAGTCGTCAACATGAAGCGCAGCAACGAGGATATCGGCCGGCTGTTCGCGAATATCCACGTACAGGTCAAAAGCGCGGTCAAATTGCTCGGCGACGTCAACACCATCACCAGCCAAACCGACCTGCTGGCCTTGAACGCAGCCATCGAAGCGGCGCGCGCGGGTGCAGCGGGGCGAGGCTTTGCCGTGGTCGCCGACGAGGTGCGCACGCTCGCCAAGCGCACCAACAGCTTTAGCGCCGAAATCCGCCAATTGCTCGAACAGATCGTGCAACTGTTGAACAACGTCGGCAACCTGGTGCAAGTCTCATCGACCATGGACCTCAGCGTGGCCGAACGCTCGCGCGACATCATGTCCAGCATGTGGGAAGAATTGGCCGCGTTGAACAGCAAAGCCACGCAGCAATCGCAGCGCATTGCGGACATTTCCGAACGCATACATAAACTGGTGATGGAAGGCATTTTGTCGCTGCAATTCGGCGACGTCGTCAACCAATTGCTCCGGCAGATCATCGACCGCACCAGCCTGCTGCAAGACTACACCCAGGAAATTCTGCTGCTGCACCGTGACGCCGACCAGCGTCACGACGAAGCCCACTACCGCGACCTGATCGCACACCTCAACGGCATTTTGCAGCAGCGCCTTGCGGCTTTCGAAGACATCAACCGGCGCGCCATCCAGCAACAACGGCTCGAAGCCGGCGAGATTGAATTGTTTTGAATGGAAATATCGCTTCGATCCAGGGAAGTTATAGGAGCCGGCGTTGGTAAAGATACATTTGAAGTAACTATTCAGCATGTTTCGTTGAGCAAGGCCAGCGGGATCGCGAGCGACTATGGAGTGCGCCGGCAAAGCCGCCGCGTCCTCGCGGAAATACTAAGGCTTCTGGAAAGCGTTAGCGGCGACGGCGCTTTGGCTTTCGAAGCGGTGTGGTAGCGTTTAAATCAGCGCTTCGACAGCCGCCGCGTAGCGGAATAACCAAGGCTGCTTGAAAGTAACAGCGGCGTCTAAGGCCGCCGCACTCCATAGGTTCCGCCTTGATACCCAAAACACCGGCGCAACTCACGAGCCAGGGAGCTGAATAGATACCATTTGAAATGCCCTCACTCCGGCAGGTTCCTGGGCTCCATTCGGCGCGGGCAGCGCACTGGAGTCTCTCCCGGAGGGAGAGGGGAATAAGGTCGCCGCGACTTTCATGCCAACCAGCTCCGCTCCCTGATAAAACGCTCTAATGCCGTCTGCTCCAGTGGACGGCTGAAATAATAGCCTTGAATTTCATCGCAGCCTTCGGCGCGCAGAAAATCCAGCTGAGCAGTCGTTTCCACGCCTTCGGCGATGGCGATGCGGTGCATGCTGTGGGCCATGGCAATGATGGTGCGGGCGATGGCGGCGTCGTCGGCATCGGCCGCCACGTCGGTAACAAACGAGCGGTCGATCTTGATTTTATCGAAAGGCAGGCGCTTCAAATAAGCCAAACCGGAATAACCGGTACCGAAGTCGTCCATCGCCAACTTGATGCCCATGGCTTTCAAGGCTTCCAGGATGGCGATGGCCTGTTCCGGATCCTGCATGACACAACTCTCGGTGAGTTCGACTTCCAATAAATGGGGCGGCAATTCCGTTTCCGCCAAAACGGCGGCCACGGTGTCGACAAAGTCTTTTTGCCGCAACTGTTTGGCGGAAACATTGACGGCGACCAGGATTTCCGGCAGGCCGGCGTCCAGCCAGGCTTTGTTGGCCAGACAGGCTTCACGCAATACCCAGGCGCCGATGGGAGCGATCAGACCGCTGTCCTCGGCGATCGTGATGAACTCGCCCGGGGGCACCATGCCACGGTCGGGATGCCGCCAGCGCAGCAGTGCTTCGACGCCGCAGATCGTGCCGGCGTGCAGGTCGATCTGCGGCTGGTAGTACAACACGAGTTCGTGGCGTTCGAGGGCGTGCCGGAGTTGATTTTCGACGAGCAAATGCTCCAGCGCCGCGGCGTTCATGTCGGCGGTAAAAAACTGGCAGTTGTTGCGGCCCAGCTCCTTGGCGCGATACAAGGCGACGTCGGCCAGCTTGATCAATGCGTCGCTGTCGGCGGCATCCTGGGGGTAAATGCTGATGCCGATGCTGGGGGTGATAAACAGTTCATGTTTTTCAATAAAAAACGGCTCGGTAAACAGGTACAGCAGGTGTTCCGCCAGCCGCAGGGCGTCTCCGGCGCAGGTGATGTCCTGAACGACGACGGCGAATTCGTCGCCGCCCAGGCGGGCGACCGTATCGGTATAACGCAAACTCCGGCGGATGCGCTCCGCCACCGCTTTGAGCAAACGGTCGCCCACGGGATGGCCCAGGGTATCGTTGACGTTCTTGAAGCGGTCCAGGTCCAGGTACATGAGCGCAAAGGCATGTTCGTTGCGCTGGGCCAGCGCAACGGTTTGGACGAGCCGGTCCCGAAACAGCGCGCGATTGGGCAAATCGGTCAAGGGGTCGTAAAAAGCCAGGTGGCGTATTACCGATTCCGAATGCTTGCGTTCGCTGATGTCCTCGGTCACGGAAACGAAATGGGTGATCGCGCCGTGCTCGTTTTTGACCGGCGAGATCGACTGCAAACACCAATAACTCTGGCCGTTTTTCTTGCGGTCGTGGAATTCGCCGTGCCAATCCTTGCCGGCCAGGATGGTTTCCCACAAAGCCTGGTATGTTTCCCGCGCCGTCAGGCCGGACTGCAGTATCCTGGGCGTTTGGCCGATGATTTCTTCGGGCGCATAGCCGGTCAGTTGATAAAATTTCGGATTGGCGTATTCGATTTTGGCGGCGACGTCGGTAATCACGATGGCGGTCGGGCTGTGCTCCACCGCCAGTGACAGCTTGCGCAGCTGAGTTTCGGCCAGTTTGCGCGCGGTCATGTCACGGGCAATGACCAGCACAGTCTCCGCTTTCATCTCTTCGAAAGGCAGCGCCACCGCTATGGCGTCGAGCCAGCGCTGCGCGCCCTTGAGGCCGGTGATTTCAAACTGGAGCATCGCGGTCTCGCCCTGCAACGCCGACGCGATAAACGCGCGGTAGGCGGCCCGATCATGCGGCGCGACCAGGGCGTCACATTCCTGGCCCAGCGCCTGCGTCAAGTGATCGGCTTCGATCATCGCCAGCCCGGCCGGATTGATGTCCAGCAGCGTACCGTCCGCGCCCAATATTTTTACGCATTCCGGCTCGGCGTCGAAAATCGCCCGCAGCCGTTTTTCGCCGGCTTCCAGCGCCAAACGGGTGCGCACGCGCTCGCTGGCGTCGGAAAACAAGCCGTCGGCGCACAGCGTGCCGTTGCACTCATAGACATGCAGCGACCGTTCGTGCAGCCATATCCATGCGCCGTCCTTGCGGCGATAGCGGTACTCCACGTTGAACATGTGATGCCGGGCGAAAAGGTTGACCCAGGCCTCCTGAACACGGCGCAAGTCTTCCGGGTGGATGCGCGCAAACCAGACCTCCTCCGGGCTGCCGGCCAGCAGTTCAGCCACGCTGATGCCCAGTATTTTTTCCGCATTGGAACTGATGAACAGCAGCTTGCCGGCGGCGTCCGTGGTCCACAGCGTATCGGGAATGTTGCCGACGAGGGAACGGTATTGTGCTTCGCTGTTGCGCAGCGCTGCATCCTTGCGGTTCAGCAAGCGCGCATTCCGGTAAAGCAGGATCGTCAATATGGCGATATTGCTCAGGGCGAATAGCGCAAGTCCCGTGTTCATGCCGTACAGGCCGGCATACTCGCCACGCAGGCGGAACCAGCCGAGCACCGCCGGCACCGCGATCACGAAGGGCAATAGCCGCCGCAGCAGCAGCCCTCCCGCCTGCTCGCTCAAAATGACGGCGGCGAATCCGCGCCGTGGTTCGGCGAACAGCAGGCCCCATCCCAGCAGGGCGGCGGCAAACGCCGTATGCACGGCCATGACGTTGGCGGAGGCATGGATCCAGGGTACGTCATAGGCATAGCCGATCAGGGCAAACGCGGCAACGGCGAGTATGCCCAGGGCGGCGAACTGCGCGAGCGGCGGCATGCGGTCTTTGCCCACAGCCGCCAGCCCCGCGCCCGCCAGGATGAACACCGACGACGACATGGCGGACATGTGCCCCGCGCCCGCCAAACCACCCCCGGACGACCACAGCGCCGCATAAAGCCCGCTTTCCGTCACATCCGCCAACAGGGGCAGGACGCCCAGCGCCAGCACGGCACAGGCGAGCGCGCGCGCCATGCCGCGCCAGCCGGCCACTGTTCCGGCGAGCGAGCCCCCGGACAACACAAAAGCCAATGCCGTGTCGGGGTACATGAGAGGGAAAGCGGGATGGATGCGTTTGAGCGTTTCGATGTCGAACAGCCAGCCGGCCAGTGTCATCAAACCGATGGCGGCGGTCAGCAGTCCCGCCGTTATTTCCCTGGCGCAAATATTCATAGGATTCCAGCGCGTCAAATATTGGAGGTTATGCTTTTGTGTTTGATGTGCAGCACGCTGGCGATGTCATAGAGTTTTTTATACTGCAACCTTAGCGTGTTGTATCTGGAAATCAAGCGGGAGCAATTATGCAGCAAGGCTTGATGCCGTTCCGCAATCAGCTTTTTTTCCTGCCTGATAAGGTTGAACTTCACGTAAAATTCGGATGCTTGGTTTCTGTATTTGCCGGTCAACAGCTTTTGCGCCGACAGCGCGGTAAACAGTGCCTCAAGGTGTTGATTGTGCTGCTGAACTTGCAATAACACGTTGGCAGGTTCCGCCGTGTTCAAGGATTCATACAACGTCTTGCCTTCGGAAATAAGGTCGGTAATTTTTTGCTGCTGCACGTTCATCGATTCCTGAATATCCTCCAAATAGACGGCGGGTGCATCCGCTTGCCCATTGAAACTTTTGATGGCCGACACTACCTCGTCGGACGTCAATGCATCCAGCACTGGGAGGCTGCCGGATGATGGGGTATTTGCCTCATTTTCCGATAATATTCTTTCCATCGCGTCCAGCAGGTCTGCGTCGGATTTGTGGCCGGCATCCGTTTCACAGCCTTCACCTTCCCGTTCGCCGGGAGCGGGCGCGCAGTGCGCCACGTTCAATTTTGCGATCAATTCGCGCCAAACGCTGGTGGAACCTGGCGGATTTCCGTCGAACGGCACGCTTAAATATTCCAAAAATCGCCTTTGGTGGTTGCAGCGCTGCGATTCAGCGGGCGTGCGTTTAAGCTCGGCATCGATAGCCCCGCGTATGCTCACCCATACGACATCGATGTTCATGAGTCTGGCGTACAGTTTGTTGTTTTGAACGTGCAGGTAAGCACAGTAGACGGCGAGCAGGGTAAACACCTCGGCTGTTACTGCAATGTACAGATAGGAAACAAACATGGCGATGATCCTGAAAAAGTCGTAACTCAACCGAATATCGTCAGCTTAATGCAAGGCGGGACGGATGGGTAGCGCACTGCCGCCATGGGCCCGCATCGAAGTATTTCCGCGAGGACGCGGCGGCTTTGCCGGCGCACTCCATAGTCGCTCGCGATCCCGCTGGCCTTGCTCAACGAAACATGCTGACCATTTATAGATGTAGTTTTACGCATGCATAAAGCTATCCTTATGCAATACATAAGTCCACCTTATCGGCGCTGGATGTTTATCCGCCGCACCGCTACCCGCAATAAAACCACCGGTGACTCGTAGTCTTCAGTCGGATATGCTGCCCGTGGCCTTACATTCGGTTTTTTACGACGAGGTTTTCATCATGAGCGGCTGTTGCAATCACGATTGTGCCCTGGATCATCTGCGCGAACGGCAGCGCGGAACGTTGCGGATCGTTCTCGCCATCAATGCCCTGATGTTTTTTGTCATCGTCAGCGCCGCGTTTTACGGCGATTCAACCGCCCTCTTGTCCGACAGCCTGGATAATCTCGGGGATGCTTTGACCTACGGCCTCAGCCTGTACGCGGTATCGCGCAGCCCCGCCGTCAAGGCCCGCGTGGCGCTGTTCAAAGGTGGGCTCATTTTTCTCGCGGCCGGTGCCGTGGTTGCCCAAATCGTGTCCAGGCTGCTGTTGCCGACCGTCCCGGTTTTCGAAGTGATGGGCGTGTTCAGCCTGTTGGGCCTGGCCGCCAACTCCCTTTGCCTATTCCTGCTGTGGCGTTACCGCCATGAGGACGTGAACATGAGTTCGGTGTGGGAGTGCTCACGCAACGACATCGCGTCGAATTTGTCTGTTTTCGCCGCAGCCGGCGGGGTCTGGTTGACCGGCTCGGGTTGGCCCGACATTGCCGTGGCATCCTGTTTGGTGCTGCTTTTGATGCGTTCCGCCATCGGCGTCATAGCCGCGGCAAGGGCGGAACTTCGTGGTTCAACCTGAGTTGCTCCCAGCCTGCCGGCTCCAAACCGCGAGGTAACCGCATGATCGAAAACCTGATCGAATTCAGCGCCAAAAACCGCCTCATCGTGTTCCTGTTGGTGTTCGGCCTGGCGACAGGCGGCCTGTGGGCCATGAAGCACACGCCCATCGACGCGCTGCCCGATCTTTCCGACACCCAGGTCATCATCTACACGCCGTGGATGGGGCGCTCGCCGGACCTGGTGGAAGACCAGATCACCTACCCCATCGTTACCGCCCTGTTGTCCGCGCCCAACGTCACCGTGGTGCGCGGCTTTTCCGACTTCGGCTATTCCTACGTCTACGTGCTGTTCAAGGAAGGCACGGACATTTATTGGGCGCGTTCGCGCGTGCTGGAATACATGAATCAGTTGGCCGGCAAGCTGCCGGAAGGCGTGGCGCCGCAACTGGGGCCGGACGCCACCGCCGTGGGCTGGGTGTTCCAGTACGCCCTGGTCGACAGCAGCGGACAGCAAGACCTGGCCGGCTTGCGCTCGTTCCAGGACTGGTACTTGCGCTACTGGCTGCGCGCCGTGGACGGGGTGGCCGAAGTCGCCAGCGTCGGCGGTTTCGTGCGCCAGTACCAGATCAACCTGGACCCCACCAAAGTGCTGGCCTACCGGCTCAACCTGAACGACATCATCGACAAAGTGCGCCTGAGCAACCTGGACGTGGGCGGCCGGGTGGTGGAATTTTCCGGCGTGGAATACATGATCCGTGGGCGCGGTTACATCAAATCCAGCAGCGATATCGAAAGCATCGCCGTGGGCGTCAACGCAGGCGGCACGCCGATTCTGCTGCGCGACGTGGCCTCGGTCAGCTTGGGGCCGGACATGCGGCGCGGCCTGGTGGAACTGGATGGCCGGGGCGAAGTGGTGGGCGGCGTGGTCATCATGCGCTACGGCGAAAACGCCCCCGCCGTCATCGAGCGCGTCAAGGCCAAGCTGCGGGAAATCGAGCCCTCGCTGCCCAAGGGCGTGAAGATCGTCACCACCTATGACCGCAGCGACCTGATCCACGCCTCCATCGCCACCGCCCGGGACAATCTGCTGGAAGAAGGCGTGGTGGTCGGCGTGCTCATCGTCGGCTTTCTGCTGCACCTGCGCTCGGCGCTGGTTCCCCTCATCACCTTGCCGCTGGCGGTGCTGATCGCCTTCATCCCCATGCATTTTCTCGGCGTGGGGCTGAACATCATGAGCATCGGCGGCATCATCGTCGCGGTCGGCGACATGGTGGACGCCTCCATCGTCATGGTGGACAACGCCCACCGCCGTCTGGAGGAATGGGACGCCGGCGGACGGGTTGGGGAACGCAACCAGGTGCTGATCGACTCCGCCAAGGAAGTGGGACCGCCGATTTTTGCCTCGCTGCTGGTGATCGCCATCGCCTTCATGCCGGTATTCACCCTGGAAGCCCAGGAAGGCCGGCTGTTCACCCCGCTGGCGCTGACCAAAAACCTGTCCATCGCCGTCAGCGCCCTGCTGGCCGTCACGCTGATTCCCGCCCTGCTGCCGCTGCTCATCCGCGGGCGCATCATCGCCGAACGGCGCCACCCGGTCACCCGGCTGCTGCAACGGCTGTACGCGCCGCTGCTGGCGCTGGCCCTGCGCCACCGCGCAATGCTGCTGGCGCTGTCCCTGCTGCTGGTGGCCAGCAGCGCCGTGCCGTTCCAGCGCATGGGCACGGAATTCATGCCGCCGCTGTACGAAGGCACCATTCTGTACATGCCCACCACGCTGCCGGGCATTTCCGTCACCGAAGCCGGCAAGCTGTTGCAGGAAATGGATCGCCGGCTGAAAGCGTTTCCCGAAGTGGAGCGCGTGTTCGGCAAGTCGGGCCGCGCCGAGACCTCCACTGACCCCGCGCCGTTTTCCATGATGGAAGTGGTGGTGGAGCTCAAGCCCAAGGAACAATGGCGGGCAGGACTGGAATACGAAGACCTGATCGCCGAAATGGACCGCGCCCTGCAACTGCCCGGCGTCACCAACGCTTGGACCATGCCCATCAAGGCGCGGCTCGACATGCTCACCACCGGCGTGCGCACGCCGGTGGGCATCAAAATATTCGGGCCGGATTTGCAGACCATCGAAAGCATCGGCAAGTCCATCGAGATGGTGGCCAAGGACGTGTCCGGCACCCGCAGCGTCTATGCCGAACGGGTCTCCGGCGGCTATTTCCTCGACTTCACCATCCAGCGCGACGCCATCGCCCGCTATGGCCTGACCGTCACGGACGTGGGCCGCATCATCGAATCGGCCATCGGCGGCGAAAGCATCACCACCACCATCGAAGGGCGCGAGCGCTATCCCGTCAACCTGCGCTATCTGCGCGAACTGCGTGACGACCTGGACAAGCTGGGCCGGCTGACGGTGAGCGCGCCGGGCGGGGCTCAAGTGCCGCTGGCGCAACTGGCCGACCTGCGCATGGTCAGCGGCCCGTCCATGATCCGCGACGAAGACGGCATGCTCGCCGGCTACGTCTACGTCGACATGGCCCGGCGCGACCTGGGCGGCTACGTGGACGAACTGAAGCGCGCGGTCCAGGCGAACATCGAACTGCCCACCGGCTACACCCTCGCCTGGTCCGGGCAGTACGAAGCCATGGAGCGCGTGCAGCAGCGCCTGAAAATATTCGTGCCGCTGACGCTGGGCCTGATCTTCATCCTTTACTACTTCACCTTCCGCTCTGTCGCCGAAACGCTGATGGTCATGCTGGGCGTGCCGCTGGCGCTGGTGGGCAGCCTGTGGACGCTGTACGGGCTGGGCTACAACCTGAGCATCGCGGTATGGGTGGGCTTGATCGCCCTGGCCGGCGTGGCCGCCGAAACCAGCGCCGTGATGTTGGCCTATCTGGGCGAAGCCGTGCGGCGGCGGCGGGAAGCGGGACAATTGAACTCACTCGACGACTTGTTGGCGGCGGTGCAGATCGGCGCCATGGAGCGCATCCGCCCGGTGATGATGACGGGCCTGGCCAACATCGTCGGCCTGCTGCCCGTCATGCTGGCCACGGGCGCCGGAGCCGACGTGATGAAGCGCCTGGCGGCGCCGATGATAGGCGGCGTGGGGTCGGCCATGCTGCTGACGTTGCTGGTGATTCCGGCGTTGTATACGCTGATCAAAGGAATCGCCTTGCGCAAAAAAGCGCCTTTCTTGCATGGACAAACGGGGCTGCCACGAGATTCGGCAGCAAACCGGTAGATGTCTGATATATTTTGGCTTATTGCTTACTTTTCTTGAGGGATGACAATGTCCACGGCACAACCCACTTTTGACGATGTTTGGCGGCTGTTTCAGGAAACTGACCGCCTGATTAAAGACTTGTCCACGAGCCAGAAGGAAACGGACCGTAAATTTCAGGATACCGATCGCAAGTTTCAAGACACGGACCGCAAGTTTCAAGAAACGGACCGCAAATTTCAGGACACGGATCGTTTACTCAAGGAAGTGGGTAAAAAAATCGGTGATCTCGGTAATCGTCTCGGTGATTTCGTACAGGAAATGGTGCGCCCGGCGGTGGTGCGAGTGTTTCGTGAACGCGGCAGGGACGTGCATGAAGTGCATCCCAATATTTATGCGGAGCGTGATGACGAATCAACCGAAATCGACCTGTTGGTGGTCGATGATCAGGAAGCGATTGCGGTGGAATGCAAAAGTCAGCTGCTTATCGACGACGTCGACGAACACTTGCAGCGGTTGGCCAAGATTAAGCGGCTGCTGCCCAAATATCGGGATGTGCGCCTGATGGGGGCGGTGGCGGCGATGGTCATGTCGAACGAAGTGGCGCGCTATGCCTACCGAAAGGGGTTGTATGTGCTTGCGCAAAGCGGAGATACCATACTCATCCGCAACGACGCCAAATTCTCGCCCAAAGTGTGGTAAGCGGCGGTTTTTCCGCGGAACCCCAAAAGTCAATCATTCCTCCCTCACCCGCTCCGGCGGCCAGCGCCTCGCCCGCTGGCTTCCCGCGCTTCCAGCAGCCCCAAGTGATGCACCGTGCCGAAAATGTTCCAGAACAAAGACGCTTCGATTCATTTCATTCCCGCGCTCCACGTGGGAAAGCCGCTGCGGAGCGGAATCACTAAGGCTGCTGGAGTGCAGGCAGGGACGTTCCGCGTTCCCTATTTCATGCAGCAAACACTCCCCTGTCTGGTGTGAAGGCGGGTTGTGATCGCTCTCGGGACGCAGAGCGTCCCAGGATGCGTTCCCACGCGGAGCGTGGGAACGATGAATGTGCGTGCCCACGTAGCCATCAATGCTGCGCAGCAAGTCCCCTATGTCGGATGGCTCTTTCAGCCGGGCAAAGTGCCGG
>SCQD01000206.1 GCA_004299145.1 Methylococcaceae bacterium
TGAAGCATCGCCGGCCACTGAAGCCACCGAAACGGTAGTCATTGAAACCCCGGTTTCCACAGCTACCGGGTCGGAAACGCCCGCATCGGCTGAAGTCGCACCGGCAGAAGTTGCTGAAACTTCTGCGCCGGTATCTGAAACCTCGCCGGCCACTGAACCCGCCGAGACGGTAGTGACTGAAGCTCCAGTTTCCACGGCTATCGAATCGGAAGCGCCCGTATCGGCCGAAGCCGCACCGACAGAAGTTGCTGAAGCTTCGGCACCGGTATCTGAAACCTCGCTGGCCACTGAAACCACCGAACCGGTAACCACTGAAGCTTCACCTTCAACGACCAGCGAGTCGGAAACGCCTGCATCGGTTGAAACGGCGCCCACCGAAGTGGCCGAAGCGACTGCGCCAACGGCTGAAACATCGCCAATCACTGAAATCACCGAACCGGTAGCCACTGAAACCTCACCTGCCACAACTGCCGAATCGGAAACGCCTGCACCGGTTGAAACTGCACCCACTGAAGTGGCCGAAGCGACGGCGCCGACATATGAAACATCGCCGGCTATTGAAACAGCGGAAACGGTAACTGTTGAAGCATCTTCTTCCACAGCTACCGAAAGGGAAGATCGGGACGAACACCGCTCCGACGAGGTCAGGGGAAATCGGGATGAACACCGCTCCAACGAAGCCAGGGGAGATCGGGATGAACACCGCTCCAACGAAGCCAGGGGAGATCGGGACGAACACCGCTCCAACGAAGCCAGGGGAGATCGGGACGAACGCCGCTCCAACGAGACCGGGGAAGATCGGGACGAACACCGCTCCGACGTAGCCCGGGAAGATCGGGACGAACACCGCTCCGGCGAAGCCAGGGAAGATCGGGATGAACGCCGTTCCGAGTCCCGGGAGCATGGAGACGAACACCGGAGCGAAGCCGGAGAGCACCGTGATGAGCGCCAAGCCGGTGCCGGAGGGCATGACGACGATCACCAGGGCGAACCCAGCCGAACCAACAGCGACGGCGCGGAACACGCCCACGATGGCGACACTCATACCGCAGCGGACGGTGAGCGCCCTACCCACACGGAACACGCCGACAACGGCATCGGCAACGGCGAACAGGCGGCGCCCGGCGCATCGGGCGATACCTGGGGTGGACAGCATGATGACGGCGGCTCCGCCGGCGTTGCTTCCAATGACGGCGCTACGGCCAATCCGTGGTTCGACGGCGGTGGCGGCCAGGTGGGCACGGAGCAGGCCGGCGGTGATTGGTTGAGCCAAACCAGCGGCGACGCGGGTGATTTTGGCGGAGCGGCGGGCGGCAGCGGCGATTGGATGGCGCAGACGGACACGGCCGATGGCGGTTTTGCCGACACTTCCGGCCAGGCGATCGCCCAGGAAGACTTTCACGCCGTGCCGCCGCCGGAGCCGGCAGGCGCGGATGGCGGCGCCGATCCTGCCATGGTAGTCTGAATTTGTGGTTTTCATGACAACCCATAGATGACGGCAGCGCAGATCACCCGTTTTTTCCAGCGCACGGCCTGGTACGACGGCTATGTGTTGCTGCCGGGCGCGTGGGTGAATCCGCTGGAAGTGCTGCTGCTGTCCGTCGGCGGCAATCTGCTGTCGCTGGCGGTGCCGCTGGTGGTGATGCAGGTCTACGACCGCGTGATTCCCAATCAGGCCATGGACACTTTCTGGTGGCTGACCGGCGGCGGCATCGTGGCGGTAACGCTGGACGCGCTGCTGCGCTGGATCAGGGCGGTGATGAACGGGCGGATGAGCGCCCAATTCGATCATCTGGTCGGATGCCAGGTGATGAACCGCCTGCTGGACTGCCGCCTGGAAGACTATGAACGGGTGAGCATCGGTGAACACCTGGACCGTTTGAACGCGGTCGGCACCCTGTCCAATTATTACGTCGGCCAGATTATCCAGGTGGTGCTGGACCTGCCTTTCGCCGTGCTGCTGCTGGTCGCGGTCGCTTATCTGGGCGGCTGGCTGGTGTGGGTGCCGCTGGGATTACTGGCGGTCTATCTGCTGCTGGTCATCGTGGCGCGGCGCCATTTTGCGCTGGCGCGCCGCCAACAGGCCGAGAGTAACGACCGGCGCTTCGATTTCGTCATACAGGTGTTGCAGGGCTTGCACTTGATCAAGGCGCAGACGGTGGAGGAGCAAATGCTGCGCCGTTACGAAAGGTTGCAGGCATCCACCGCGGAAATCAACCTGCGCGCCGGTTTTTGGAGCCGCCTGCCGGCGGAAAGCGGCATGGCGTTCGGCCAGCTGGTCATGTTCAGCCTCATCGCGCTGGGCAGTCCGCTGGTGCGGGACGGCATGCTGACGGTGGGTGGCCTGTCCGCCTGCATGATGCTGGCCAGCCGCTCCATGCAGCCCATCCAAAGCGCCTGCCTGTTCTGGCTGCGCTATGCCGACGCCGCCATCGCCCGCGAACGCTTGCAGCGCATTTCCCACATGCAGCCGTTCCGCCAGCCGGAGAGCAAGCCTTTGCCCGCCACGATACGCGGCGGGCTGGAGCTGCGCGGGCTGGGTTTTCGTTACGCGCCGAATCTGCCCTGGGTCTTGCAAAACGCCGACTTGAGCATCCCGGCCGGCTCGCAGGTCGGCATCATCGGCAGCAGCGCCAGCGGCACCACGACGCTGTTGCTGTTGCTGCGGGGGCTGTTGCGCGCGATGGAGGGCTCCGTGGTGCTGGATCACTACCACATGGCGAAGTGGGACACCACCGACACGCGCGGCCTGGTGGAATATGTGCCTTCGCGCGGCACTTTGTTTCGCGGCAGCATACTGGACAACATCGCCATGTTCGATGCTGCCTGCACCGATGCGGCGCTGGAGGCCGGCGGTCTGGCCGGACTGGACGACATCGTCGCCATGCTGCCCATGGGCTACGAAACCCAGGTGGACAACCAGGCCGGCAACATACTGCCCATGGGCTTGATCCAGCGCATCTGTATCGCCCGTGCGCTGGTGCGCCGGCCGCGCGTATTGCTGTTCGACAAAACCGACGCCGCGCTGGATCTGGACAGTGAACAGGTATTCAGCTGGCTATTGGATCGGTTGCGCGGGCGTTGCACGGTTGTCATGGTGTCCAACCGGGTGCGCGTATTACGGCGCATGGAAGCGTTGTTCGAAATCGAAAACGGCCGCATCGTGCCGCGCACCCTGGCCGACCTGGACCGCACCGTGGCGGCGGAAGTGGA
>SCQD01000207.1 GCA_004299145.1 Methylococcaceae bacterium
GAAAGCGACGCGGTGGCCGTGATCACCGTTAAGCTCTCGCAAGCCGCCCCCGACTTTCTGTATGTGGACTATAAAACCCAGGCCGTTACCGCCACGGCGGGTGACGATTACACGGAAAGCAGCGGCAGCCTGGAATTCGCGCCGGGCGAAACCGAACACGCCGTGTTGATAGCGCTGCTCAGCAACACCCGCGTCGAGCCGAACGAGACGTTCCGGTTTCTGCTGGGCAATCCCCGCGCCTTCGATGCCGGCCTGGCCGTGGCCCTGGGCGCGCCGGCCAGCGCCACCGTCACGATACAAAACGACGACCTGCCCACGCTCAGCGTCAAAGACATCAGCGTTACCGAGGGCAACAGCGGCAACGGCAACGCCCAGTTCACCCTGACGCTGGACCAGGTTTCGGCGATCCCCCTCAGCGTCGACTACGCCACCCGGGACGGCACCGCCGGCGCCGGCAGCGATTACACCGCTGCGCGCGGCACGCTCAGCTTCGCCATCGGGCAAAAAACGCAGACCGTGAGCATTCCCATTCTGGGCGACGCCACGCTGGAGACCGACGAAACGTTCAGCCTGGACTTGAGCAATCCCGGCACAGGGCTGGCCTTGGCGCAAACCAGCGCCACGGCCACCATCATCGACGACGACGCGCAAGCACCGACGCTGACCATTGCCGCCAGCCAAACCACTTTCAAGGCCGGCGATAGCGCCACGCTGACGTTTACTTTCAGCGCCGCGCCGCTGGACTTCAGTGCAGCCGATATCACCGTCAGCGGCGGTACTTTGAGCGGCCTGGCGGTCAGCAGCGCAAATCCCAAGGTCTATAGCGCCGGTTTTACGCCCACGGCTGATGCCGACAACCTTACGGGCAGCATCCTGGTCACGGCCGGTCAATTCACCGACGCCGCCGGCAACGCGGGCATGGCCAGCAACGTGCTCGACACCCAGGGCGACACGCGGGTTCCCATCGCCCCGACGTTGGCGCTGACCACCGACAGCGGCAGCAGCGCCGGCGACGGCATCACCCAGTCCGGGACCATCGCCGTCGATGGTTTGGAAAGCGGCGCCACCTGGCAATACAGCAACGGCAACGGCAGCTGGAAGGCGGGCACGGGCAGCAGTTTTACCCTGACTGGACAGGGCGCCCACACCGTGCTGGTGCGCCAGAGCGATGCCGCCGGCAATCAGTCTGCCAACTCCACGGCGTTGACTTTCACGCTGGATAATGTGCTGCCCGCCGCCCCGACGCTGACGCTGACCAGCGACAGCGGCAGCGGCAGCAGCGCCGGTGACGGCATCACCCAGTCCGGGGTGCTCAGCGTCAGCGGGCTGGAAAGCGGCGCCACCTGGCAATACAACAACGGCAACGGCAGCTGGAAGCCGGGCACGGGCAGCAGCTTTACCCTGACCGGACAAGGCGCCCACACCGTGCTGGTACGCCAGAGCGATGCCGCCGGCAATCAGTCGCCCAATTCCACGGCTTTGACTTTCACGCTGGATAGCGTGTCACCCGCTGTGACGATCAGCAGCGATAAAACCAGTTTCAAAACCGGCGACACGGCGACGGTGACGTTTAGCTTTTCGGAAATACCGGCGGGATTTGCGGGCAACGACGTAACCGTTACCGGCGGCAGCTTGGGCGCATTGACGGCGGACGCCGGCGGCAAAATCTACACGGCGACGTTTACGCCCACCGCCAACAGCAATAGCTTGAGCGGCGCCATCGCCGTAGCCGCAGCGACTTATACCGACACGGCGGGCAACAACGGAGCCGCCGGCAATACGCTGAGTCTGACCGGCGATACCCAGGCGCCTGTTTTCTCCTCCGGCACTACGGTCACCGTTGCCGAAAACACCGCTTCCGGCACCACGATCTACGATGCGGCGGCGGATGGCGACGCGGGCGTGACCTACGGCCTTACCGGTGCCGATGCTGCAAAATTCACCATTGACGCCACTAACGGTACGGTGAGCCTAGCCTTCCTGCCAGATTTTGAAGCCCCCGCCGACAACGGCGCCAATAACGTCTACGATTTCAGCGTCCGGGCCACGGATACGGCAGGCAACTTTACCGAACAGGCGGTGGCGATGACGGTGACGGATGTACTGGAGACTGGTCAGCCCGTAATCGACCTCGGGACCGCCTACGGCAAACTCATCCTGCCCGTGTATGTAGACGGCAACTGGTATTACTACTGGGATCGCAGTGGCGACGGCAGCTATGCAGACACACAGGGCGCTGGCTATACCAATACTGCGGACTACACTACCCACGATGACTTGGACGGTCTCTTCACCCAGGATATCAACGGCGCCACCGGCGGTGCAGGCAATACCAACAACACCTACCGCTATACATCGCTGAACGGGATACAGGTTGCCCTGCCTACTCAGGGAGACACGATATTAACCACAGGTTTTCGGCTTGGTACGACAGTGGGTGGCTCCCCCGTATCGGCTGGCAGTACGCTAACCAACCCCACTTATGACGACCTGTTGGCTATCTGGGATGCCTACAACGGGACGGGGACGGGGACGAATAGCTACGGCACGCCATTGGACTGGTACGACCACCACGATTACTGGTCGGCCACGCCCTCGGCTTCGGGTCACGCCCACGTTTACCTCAACTTTGGCAACGTCTACGACAACTTCGACTACGGCAACGGTTACGTCGCCCTCCAGGTGTTGTCCGTCGATGCTACCGCCCCCACAGTCAGCACCATCGCCATCACCAGCGCCACCGGCCTCCAGAACAGCACCCTCAACGCCGGCGACATGGTCAGCGTCACCGTTACCCTGAGCGAAGCCACCACCGTCACCGGCACGCCGCAACTGGCGCTCACTATCGGCGGCACCACGGTGCAGGCCGGCTATGCCTCCGGCAGCGGCAGCACGGCGCTGGTGTTCCAATACGCCATTCAGGCCAATCAAACCGATGCCAACGGCATCGGCATTCCTGCCAACGCCCTCGCCCTCAACGGCGGCGCCCTCAAAGACGCCGCCGGCAACAATGCCACGCTCAGCCACGCCCTGGTTGCCGACAACGCCGGTTATCGGGTGGATGCCACCGCGCCCGTCTTTACCTCGGCCGCCACGGCCACCGTAGCCGAAAACACCGCGTCCGGCACCACGATTTACGATGCAGCGGCGGATGGCGACACGGGCGTGACCTACGGTATCTCCGGCGCCGATGCCGCCAAATTCACCATGGACCTCAGCAACGGCACGGTGAGCCTGGCCTTCCTGCCGGATTTTGAGGTCCCCGCCGACAGCGGCGCCAACAACGTGTATGACTTCAGCGTGCGGGCCACGGATACGGCGGGCAACTTCACCGACCAGGCGGTGGCGATGACGGTGACGGATGTGGCGGAAGCTGGTCAGCCCGTAATCGAGCTCGGGGCCGCCTACGGCAAACTCATCCTGCCCG
>SCQD01000208.1 GCA_004299145.1 Methylococcaceae bacterium
AAATGATGGTCTCCTGCATTTTGACCTGAGCGTTTTCAAAGCGGGTTTCCAATTGACCCATGCGTGCTTTTCAGCAGCAGGGTATTGATGTCGTCCTGCGTCAGTCCCTCGCCCCGGCCAAAGCGCTCTTCGATTTCCTTCAGCCGGGGGCTGATCATTTCCAGCAACATATCGTCCACGGTCGTTTTGTTCATCGTCATGACCTTCTCGTTAAATCACCGCAACCAAGAGCAGCATAGCGCATTTATCGAAACGATATTTTTCCAGGGTCGAGCCCACCTGGTAGGGCTCGCTGTGCGTACCTTCAAGGGCGTCGAACGGTACGCACAGCGTACCCTACATTGATAGGCTCGGTTGGGAGGTTGATATCCTAAGCCGCCAAAGCGGGGAGATCACCGCCGCCGGTAAATCGGCAACGGCTCGTCCTGGGAGGCTTGATAGCGCACGCTGAAATCGCTCAAGCCCGGCAACAGTTCCTCTGCGGCAAGCAGGCAGGACTCGAACGCATTGCAGCCTACCCGCTGCAAGAAAAACACCTGGTCGCGCAGTACGTGGCCGCGCGCGCGCAATTCACCGTCATAACCGTATTGGTCGCGCAGCAGCCGCGCCAGGGAAAAGCCGCGCCCATCGGCGACGGCGGGAAACTCGACCACCAGCAGCGGGAACTGCCCTGCAACAGGTCCCAAGGCTTCCAGTGGATCGTCGCCGCTCACGCGCACTCCCAAGCGGCCGGTGCGGTTGGTCAAAGCGGCATTTTCACCGGCCCAACGCGCGCAGGAAACGGTCACGTCGCCCGCGACCGGCACCGCTTGGGCGTCGTCCAGGTGCTGCCAGCAATCTTCCACCACGCGGCCATCTTTAACGATTTGCATAAACCTGCTCCTTGAAAGGGTCCAGCCCCAGGCGATAAACCGCTTGTAAAAAGCTTTCATCGTCCCGGCGTTGTGCTACATAAACTTTGAGTATGGTCATGACGACGTCGGCCACTTCCGCCTTGGGCACCGACGGCCCCAAACGCTCGCCCAGCGTCGCCTCGTTACTGGAAGAGCCGCCCAGCGTCAGCTGATACCACTCCTCGCCGTGCTTATCGACGCCGAGTATGCCGATATGGCCCACGGTTTGATGGGCGCAGCCGTTCATACAGCCGGAAATATTGATGCGCACTTCGCCGATGTCGTAGAGATAATCCAGATCGTCCAGGCGCTGGTAAATATCCTGCGCCACCGACAGCGAAGCGGCGTTGGCCAGCGAACAAAAATCCAGCCCAGGACAGCAGATCATGTCGGTCGCCATGCCCACGTTCGGCGATGCCAGATTCAGCGCCGCCAATTGCCGCCACAGCTCGAACAAGGCATTTTCCGGCACGTCCGCCAGCACCAGATTTTGCGTGTGGGCGCTGCGCACCTGGCCAAAGCTGTAGCGGTCGGCCAGATCGGCCACGGCGTCCAACTGCTGGTCGGTGATGTCGCCGGGGGGAATGCCGGGGGCTTTCAACGACACGAATACCCCGCGATACCCTGCGGCTTTGTGGGGCACGGTGTTGTGTTTCAACCAGCGGCCAAAAGCCGCATCGGATTGAGCCAGGGCTGTCAGATCGGCAGCGGTGTTGCCGGCATAGGGTGGTGGCGCAAAAAACGCGCTGACCCGGTCGACTTCCGCCTGATCCAGCAGCAGGCCGTCGCGGATGCGCAGCCATTCGGCTTCCACCTGTTGACGGAAGTTGTCCAGGCCTTCTTCTTTCACCAGAATTTTGATGCGCGCTTTGTACTTGTTGTCGCGGCGGCCAAAACGGTTGTAGACGCGCAGGATGGCCTCCAGGTATGACAGCAGGTGCTGCTGTTCCAGGAAAGGCCGGATCACCTGACCGATGATGGGCGTGCGGCCCAGGCCGCCGCCCACCAGAATTTCAAAGCCCATTGCACCGGCGGCGTTGCGCAGCACGTGCACGCCGATGTCGTGCAACTGGGTGGCGGCGCGATCACGCTGCGCGCCGCTGACGGCGATTTTGAACTTGCGCGGCAAAAACGCGAACTCCGGGTGCAGCGTCGCCCACTGGCGGATGATTTCGCAAAAAGGGCGCGGGTCGACGATTTCATCAGGGGCGATGCCGGCCAGATGGTCGCTGGTCACGCTGCGGATACAGTTGCCGCTGGTCTGGATGGCGTGCATCTGCACTTGCGCCAGCTCCGCCAAAATGTCCGGTACTTGCTCCAATTTGGGCCAGTTGTACTGGATGTTCTGGCGGGTGGTGATGTGGGCATAACCCTTATCGTAAGTGCGGGCGATATGAGCCAGCTTGCGCAATTGGCGCGACGACAGCAGGCCATAAGGAATGCCCACGCGCAGCATGGGGGCGTGCGTCTGGATGTATAAACCGTTCATCAGACGCAGCGGACGGAACTGGTCTTCCGTCAGCTGGCCGGCGAGAAAGCGCCGGGTCTGGTCGCGAAACTGGGCGACCCGCTCGTCGACGAGGGTTTGGTCGTATTGATCGTATTGGTACATGAAAAACTCGAAGTGCGGCCGTAAAACCAGGCCGGATGGCTGGGAGGCGATACTATAAGCGGTCGGCGGCCTGAAGAAAATTGCGGGAGTGCAGATTGTCGGCGCAGATTGCGGAGGATGGTGGACAAAAGGCATTCCGGACTCTCACACTGTGCTTTTTTGCTTCAAAGCTTGTTGCTTGAAATGCCGGCTTCGGGAAGCAGGAGCTTCCAAGTCAAGGTTCCCTGTCTGGGGTATGAAAATCGGCAAGCGACTAAAACCCGCAACTTAATTCTACTTTGTCAGATTCACTCCCGCGCTACCTGAGAGCGTCTGGCGTGGGATTCCTTGGCCTGTCGGCGCAAGCGGTGGCGTTTATTGATGATGCCAGCCAAGTCCTCGGCGGT
>SCQD01000019.1 GCA_004299145.1 Methylococcaceae bacterium
ACGTGACCGAGGACGGCACCCGGACGGACGGCGGTACCCTCACGGCCACCGACCGCGACAAAGGCGACGCGACCCTCGTGGCGCAAACCAAGGCGACCGGCAGCTACGGCAGCTTTTCCATCGGCACGGACGGCGCCTGGAGCTACAGCCTCGACAACAAAAGCGATAAAGTCCAGGCGCTCAAGGGCGACCAAAGCGTCACGGACACGTTCAAAGTCGCCACTACGGGCGGCGCCAGCCGGACCGTGACGGTGACCGTCAGCGGCGCCGACGATCCGCCTACAGCCAAAGACGGCGCCATCACCCTGGACGAGGACGGCGAATATGCTTTCAGCGCCGCTGACTTCGGCTTCAAGGGCAACACCTTTTCCAAAGTACAAATCACCGGTTTGGAACAAAACGGGGCGCTGCTTTTTGCCGGTGAAAACGTCAAATCCAATCAAGCCATCGCCGTGGCGGACCTGGGCGAGCTGACGTTCAGCCCCGAGCCCGACGCCAACGGCGAGGATTACGACAACTTCCGTTTCAAGGTCATCGATGGCGACGGCTTGGCCAGCCTCGCCGACTATGCCATGGCCTTCAACGTCGACCCCGTCACCGACGTGCCCCAGCCGGCGGCCAATCTGCTGAACAAAGCGGGCACCTTGCGGCAACCGGAGGATACCTTTACCACCAGCAAGGATCAGTTGTTTCCCAAGGACAGCAATATTCCTTTCGTCGGCACCGCCATCAAATCGGTGTTCACCGCCCTGTTCGGCCAGGAAAACATCACGGTCACCGATCTCAGCGTCAGCGCCGATGACGGGGATTTTCAGATTTCCGGGTCCCTGGCGAACGGCAACCGGCTGACCATCATCGTCGGCACCACGCTGGAGCTGGACTATGCGGCCAGCGGCGGGCTGGACCTGGGGACCCTCTTCCCCAGCATTCCCCTGCTGGACGGCCTGGGCTTGAGCAGCGTCGAAGCGGCGCTGACCACTTCGGGATTCACGCTGGCCAGCGAAATCGACTTGCAGCATTCGGACAACAAAATCTTTAAATTCATCAGCCGGTATGTGGGCATAGACAGTCTGGCCGCCGAAGTGGCGGTCGATCTGGAGGAAGGCTTGTCTTTGACCGGCGCGCTGAACACCGACTTTACCCTGCTCAAGATCGGCAAGTTCAGCCTGACGCAGACGCAAAGAACCTTGGGGCTGACCATCAGCACCGACCTGGAACCTTCGATCGAGCTGACCAATACCATGGCGCTGACCGGTTACGATCCCACCCAGACCGGCGAACCGACGCTGACCATCATGGGCGGCTACGGCTTTGAAGCGGAATCGGTCACCTACATGGCGGCGCTGGACGCCACCGATCCGAACAATGGCGGGTTGTCGTCCTGGAAAAATCCGTTCGGCTTCAAAGACGCGGAAATCCGCCGGCTGGCGTTGCAAGTCGGCGCCACCTACCTGCCGCCCGCGGTGGACAACATCGGCTTCATCGTCGACATGAAGTGGGACCCGTATGATATCGACCTGGAAGTGTCCACCGACCTCAACGATCCGGAAAAATTCGCTTTCACCCTGACCATCAATGAACCCATCAACATGGTCCGCATGTGGGCGCAGATGCAGGCCATGGCGCTGGGGCCGGCCGCTTCCTTGCTGTTTTCCTTGAGCAAGGAACTGTTCGACTACATTCCCTTTACCCTGGTGTCTTTCGACAGCGACACGGACGGGGCGCTGGATCCCTTGGTCGCTTTCGTGCCTTTCGCCACCAGCATCGCCGGCCAGGACCTGGAAGAAGGCATGGAAGTGAACGCCGAAGTGGAACTGGCGGGCATCACCGGCCAGCTCGCTCTGCACGCCAATACCGATTTCACCAGCCTGTCCGGCAGCCTGTTCATCGAAAACCTGGTGCTGGGCAACTGGCTGGTGATCAGCGGCGTCAGGCCGGGCTCGGATCTGACGGCGAGTTTTGCGCTCTCGCCCACCGACCAATACTTCCAGGGGGACGGTAAAATCGCGCTGTTCGGGCAAACCCTGGCGCAGAGCACGTTTAAATTCACCCCCACCCAGCTGAGCATCAGCGATACGGTGTTGGCGCTAGGCCCCATCACCTTGGACATCGACTACCTGAACGCCGATTTGAAAACGCTGGCGGCCAGCGGCGACGCCGACGTCAAGCTATTCGGCTTCACCACCGCCGGCCTGAGTTTCGACATCGACAGCCGGCAAATCGACTTTACCGGCTTTATCGACCTCGGATACCTGGACATCGACGGCACGTTTGTCTGGAGCACCGCTACCGACAGTCTGGCCGCGACGGGCACGGTAAAAATCAACAACGTCACCATCACCAGCGCGACCTTGAGTTATGACGACGGCGAGCTGAGCGTGGCCGGCAATTTAACGGTCAACGTCAACAAAATCGGCAATGTAACGGCCCCGATAGGCGCGGCGATCAGCAACAACGGCTTGTCGGCGATCAAGATCGGCGCCGACCTGGGCGCCATCGGCGATGTCAGCGTCTCCATACCGGCCGCCCGCTTCTCCGCCAGTAATATCGCCACCTCGCTGTATGACCAGGCGGTTTCCGACATCGGCGCGGTGCCGGAATATATCGCTTCCGCCGTATCGGACGGTGTTACCGACATTTTTCACGCCGGCATGAAAACCTTCTCCAAATCGCAAATGGATAATGCGATCGACGATGCCATCGACAAAATCGGCAGCGCCATCAAAAACATATTCGGCGGCGGCAAGGAGCACAACAGAACCTATGTCGATACCCAAAACATCTCCCAGGACTGGGAAGGCAACGGCGGCAACGACGTGGGCTTCGGCAACGGCGGCAACGATTACCTCAATGGCTGGCAGGCGAACGACATACTCGACGGCGGCCAAGGCAACGATCTGCTGAGAGGCAACAAAAATGACGACTTGCTGTACGGCGGCGACGGCAACGACACCCTGAGCGGCGGATACGGCAGCGACATGATGTACGGAGGCTTGGGCAACGACTGGCTTTACGGTTTCGAGATCGGCCTGCAGGATGGCAGCGACAGCAACGACGGTTACGAAACCGCTTATGGCGGAGCCGGCAATGACACCATCAGCGGCGGCATCAACGAAGACAAAATCTACGGCGACGGCGGCGATGACGTCATCTATGGCTGCCTTGCCCTTGGCGAGGAGCACTATTCCACCGGCCTGGATGGAGCCGTCGACAGCCTGTACGGCGGCGTGGGGGACGATAGTTACTATGTTTACGAAAGCGGCTCCGATCTGGACGTCGTCACGGAGTATTCGGACCAGGGAACGGACCGCGTCTATAGCACGATCAGCTATACCCTTCCCAACAACGTGGAACATCTCGGCCTGATCGGAAGCAGCGCGATCAACGGCACCGGCAACAGCCTCGACAACTCACTGGGCGGAAACGAAAATTCCGCCGCCAATGTGCTGACCGGCGGCTCGGGCAACGATGCTTATTTTGTCGGCAGCGGCGACACCGTGGTGGAAAGATCGAACGAAGGGACCGATAGCGTCAGAAGCTTGGTGACGTTTACCCTGCCCAACAACGCGGAAAATATCACCCTGGTCGGGAACAGCGCGATCAACGGAACCGGCAACGCTCTCGACAACACGTTGACCGGCAATTCCGCCGCCAATACCCTGACCGGTTTGGCCGGCAACGATGTTTATGTCATCGGCAGCGGCGATACCGTGGTGGAAGCGGCGAACGGCGGCACCGACACCGTTAATAGTTCAGTGACTTATACACTGCCCGGCAACGTGGAAAACCTCGGCTTGAGCGGGAACAGCGCGATCAACGGCACGGGCAATGCCCTTGCCAATGCGCTGACAGGCAATTCCGCCGCCAACACCCTGGCGGGCGGCGGCGGCGCCGACACGCTCACCGGCGGCCTGGGCAACGATGTGTTCCAATTGACCACGCTGACCCAAAACACCATCACCGATTTTTCCGTCGCCGACGACACATTGCAGCTGGAAAACGCCGTATTTTCCGCGTTGACCGCCACCGGCGCCTTGAACGCCGCCAATTTCGCCGTCGGCAGCGCAGCGCAGAACGCCAACGACTACCTCGTCTATAACCCCGGCAGCGGCGAATTGTTTTACGACGCCGACGGCGGCGGCAACGGGGCGGCGACGGCAATCGCCTTGCTGGGCGCCGGCCTGGCCTTGAGCGGAACGGATTTCACGGTGATTTGAGCATGTGTGCCGCAAAGAGGAAAAAGGAGACAGATTCCGGGGTGTCCCCACAAAATATCCAGACAAAACAATGCGTTGCCCGCTTATTTTAACTTGAGTAAAGCCTGGGAGGGGCTACAATCAAAGTTGCTTTCCAGAAAAAGCAGCAGACAGCCTGTGTGGTTTTTGTAAGACTCGGTTACTGGAGAACATTCGGCACCGAATCGCCTGCCGATTCTGCAAGGTTCATCGCAGAACCCGCGACAGGCGCATGAGAAAATCCCTTATCGAGTTTGGCGCTCAAGCCAGCGCCGCCGGCCAAGTGCAGGACTAAGGACAGCCGGCCATGCTAAACTGATGCGCTTGACTCGAATCAGGCGGCCCTGCCGGGTTTTCGATGGGCCTGTTTTTCTTTATGCATAGACGACACACAGCGCTTTATTAAGACCATGCAACCATCCCAGGCGCGTACGGAACTGTTTTCCGCCCTTCTTTTGTTCCGCAAAACTTTCATTTACACCGGAGTGTTCAGCTTCATCATCAATATGTTGCTGCTCACGCCTTCCATCTACATGCTGCAAACCTACGACCGGGTGCTGAACAGCCGCAACGTCGAAACCCTGGTCATGCTCACCCTGATCGTCATGGTGTTTTACGCGCTGATCGGCGGTTTGGAGTTTGCGCGCTCCAGGGCGCTGGTGCGCGTGGGCGCGCAAATGGACGGCATGCTGAATAAGCGGGTGTTCGAAGCGGCTTACCTCATGTCGCTGCGCAACGGCTCGACCAACCCGGCGCAAGCCATGCAGGATCTGGGGCAGATTCGCCAGTTCTTGACGGGCCAGGGCATTTTTGCGTTTTTCGACGCGCCCTGGTTTCCCATCTATCTGATCGTGATTTTTATCCTGAGCCCGATGCTGGGCATGATCGCGCTGGTGGGTGCGATCATCCTGGTGGCCATGACGTTTCTCAACGAAAAGCTCACCCACCAGCCCTTGAAAGAAGCGCAGCAGGAAGCGGCGGCCGCCAGCCAGTTTGCCGCCAGCAACCTGCGCAATTCCGAGGTCATCGAAGCGCACGGCATGATAGGCCACATCTACCGGCGCTGGCTGATCCACAACAATCGCGTGATGGCTTTGCAGGCACTCGCCAGCGACCGCGCCGGCTCCATCATGGCCATCACCAAGTTTATCCGCCTGTTCCAGCAATCGCTGATTCTGGGCGCCGGCGCTTATTTGACCCTGCAAAACGAAATGACTTCCGGCGGCATGATCGCCGCTTCCATCCTGATGGGCCGCGCGCTGTCCCCGGTGGAACTGGCCATCGCCAGCTGGAAGCAGTTTTTGGTCGCGCGCGACGCCAACACCCGCCTGACGGCGATGCTGGCAGCTCACCCGCACCGCGAAGAGGGCATGAAGCTGCCCGCGCCTACCGGCAAGCTGAGCGTCACCGCTCTGATGGCCGCACCGCCGAACAGCCAGACGCTGATCATCAAAGGACTGAGTTTCAACGTCAATCCCGGCGAGGTCGTCGTCGTCATCGGCCCCAGCGCTTCGGGAAAGTCCTCGCTGGCGCGCCTGCTGATGGGCATATGGAAACCCAACTCCGGCTCGGTGCGCCTGGACGGCGCGGACGTCTATAGCTGGGACAAATCAGATCTGGGCAATTATGTGGGCTATTTGCCCCAGGACGTGGAATTGTTTAACGGCACCGTCGCGGAGAATATCGCGCGCATGGGAGATATCGATGCCGAAAAAGTCGTGGAAGCAGCGCGCCGCGCCGGCGTGCACGAATTGGTGCTGCAATTTCCCAACGGCTACGATACGCGCATCGGCGCCGGCGGCGTGGTGCTGTCCGGCGGCCAGCGCCAGCGCATTGCCTTGGCGCGCGCGCTGTACGGCAACCCGGTATTGGTGGTGCTGGACGAACCCAACGCCAATCTGGACGACGTCGGCGAAGCGGCCTTGCTCAACGCTGTGCGTCAGCTGAAAGCGGAAGGCCGCACGGTGCTGCTGATCACCCACCGCACCTCCATTTTGAGCGTAGCGGACAAAATCATGCTGATCCAAGCGGGCACGCTGACCTTCTTCTCGCCACGCGACCAGGCTCTGGCTACGCTCAGAGGCGCACAAGCACCGGCCGCGGCGGCAGCGCCTGCGCCGGCAGCGTTGCCGGCCGCTTCCTAGACGATTTCCCTGGATTGCCACAAGTTATGAACATCGATTTTCTCAAACGCGCCTGGAAAAAGGCTCTGTCCAGTGCCGAAAGCGCCGCCGCCCTGCCCGCTCATCTGACGCTGGAAACCGACCCCGCTCCCGCCATACGGTTTGGCGTGGTGTTGATCGTCGGCGTATTGGGCATTTTTTTGCTTTGGTCATTGCTGGCCCCGCTGGATCAGGGCGTAGTGGCGCCCGGCGTGGTCAACGTGGATACCAACCACAAAACCATTCAGCACCTGAAAGGCGGCACGGTCAAGGAAATTCCGGTGCGCGACGGCGACCACGTGAACAAGGGCGACGTACTGCTGGTGCTGGACGACACCCAATGGCGCGCCGGTCTGGACATCGAGCAGGATGCTTACTGGTCGGCACGCGCCATCGAAGCGCGCTTGATCGCCGAACGGGATAAACAGGATCACATCACGTTCCCGGAAGAATTACTGGGCGATGCAGCCAGCCCGCGTTTGAAAGAAATTCTGCGCGTGCAAACCGAGTTGTTCCAGGCCAGACGCCACTCGCTGGAAGGCGAAATCGCCATTTACCGGGAAAGCATCGCCGGCCTCCACGAACACATCGTCGGCTTGGAAGGGCTGGAAAAGAACAAAGCCAAACAAATCGCCCTGTTCAGCGAAGAGTTGAATGCCCTGACCAAGCTGCTGGAAAAAGGCCACGTCGCGCGCACCCAGGTGTTTGAGGTGCAGCGCGCCATCGCCAGCCTCACCGGCGACCGGGCCTCGCACTTAAGCGAAATCGCCTCGACGCGCAAAAACATCGGCGAAATGAAGCTGAAAATCCTGCAACGCGAGCAGGAGTTTCTGAAAGAAGTGGAAACCGATCTGGAAGCCATCAAGCAGGAAGCCATCGCCCGCTACCAGCGCAAGATCGCCGCCCAGTACGACCTGGATCAAAGCATCCTCACCTCTCCGGTTGCCGGCATGGTGATGGGCAAGACGATTTCCACCATCGGCGGCGTGATTCGTCCGGGCGAAGACATCATGTACGTGGTGCCGGAAGGGGAGCGCATGGTCCTGCAAGCGCAGATTCGCCCGCAAGACATCGACAAGGTCAAAGTGGGCCTCAAAGCGGACGTGCGGCTTTCGGCGTTCAACATGAGCACCACGCCGGTCATCGAAGGCGAAGTCACCATGGTTTCCGCCGACCGCACCGAAGACAAGCGCACCGGTGCCCCTTATTACGCCTCCCGCGTCGTGATTACCGATGAGGGCATGCTGCGCCTGGGCAATTTGCAGATCCAGCCTGGCATGCCGGTCGACATCATCATCAAAACCGGCGAAAGAACCTTCATGAATTACCTGCTGAAGCCGTTTATGGACAGGATTGCTTTGGCATTTAAGGAATAGTGGTCAGTGGTCAGTGGTCAGTGGTCAGTGGTCAGTGGTCAGTGGTCAGTGGTCAGTGGTCAGTGGTCAGTGGTCAGTGGTCAGT
>SCQD01000209.1 GCA_004299145.1 Methylococcaceae bacterium
GGAGAAGGTGCGCTTGCCGGAAGCCGCGTCGGCGTCGGCGATGTCCAGGGTGGAGGCCACCAGGCCGCCGACGTTCACTTGGGCGTCCTTGCCGAACAATACGCCGTTGGGGTTGATCAGGTACACCTGCCCATTGGCGTCGATGCGGCCCATGACCTGGCTGCCGTCGGGATCGGCGATGCGGTTGACGGCGACCGACGAAGCGTTGGGCTGGTGGAACTCGACTTCGGCGTTGCGGCCTACATTGAAAGTCTGCCAGTTGAGGCTGGCGTTCTGGCTGGTTTGGTTCACGTCCATATGGGAGCCGTCGACGGCGATGCCGGCCCGTCCGGATGTGATTTGGCCGCCGCTGGGCAGTTCCGTGAGGGCGGGTGCGGCGAAAGCCGTTGAACTGGAAAACGCCAGAGCTATCGCCTGCGCCAGTGTCGTACGACGGCTGCGTTGCAGGGCGAATTCAGCAGCTGGAAGGCTGTTCTTGACTGCGGCATGCAAGGTCAGGCGGTAGGTGGGGTTCATGGCTGTTCGCTCTCCAGTTATTTTGGAGGCGAAGCATAGCCTTATATTTTAAATGGTTGTACCGCCTAATCAGGGGGTATGACAGCTATCGGAATCCGTACACTGGAGCATTGACCCTACGCCGCCTGCCCCAGCCACAGCGCCATCAGGGCGGCCCGGTTGTTCACGCCGAACTTGCGGTAAATGGACGTGATGCATTCATGAACCGTGTGATGGCTGCGCGCCAGCTCGCCGGCGACCGCCTTTTCGGCAAGACCTGTCAGCAATAAACGCAGTACCTGCCGTTCGGCGGGCGTCAGGGGGCTGTTCGCCACCAGCAGGCCTTGGGACAGCATCAGTTGCCGATGGAACCATTTGAGCCCGCGCAGGACGTAGGCGAGTTCATCGCGCTCGGATTCGCTAAAAAACGGTTGATCGTGAGCGCGGTACATACCCAACCAGGATTCGGCGTCCTTATTGACCGGCGAGGCCACCCAGACCGCATCCTTATGGCCCAGCCCCTGATAATAAACACGGTAGTAAGGCGATTCGAACCACTCCGGGCCTACCAGGTCCCGCAACCGGTTGGCGCGAAAAACGCCGGCGCCTTCCAGGTTACGCATGGTGGTTTCGTCAATTTCCCCCTGCTCCAACTGGTCCGCCTGTTCCTGTGTAGCGGCGCTCAACGGCGGCGAGGGGTGCAGATGGCGGATGATGCGTGGTCGCCAGCCTCGCGCCGCATCGCCGGGGAGCAGCGCTTCCAGCCGTACCGCCCCCACCCACGTGACAGCCCATGCCCGCGTCAGCGTACACAAGCCGCCCATGAGATGAAGCAGCGCCTCATCGGAACGGGCGGCGTCGAAATTGGCCAGTTCGTCCCACAGGCCGTGGATAAATTCGGTTCGGTTGTCCAGTGTCACATTACTATTCGCCCGGAAGAACACAACATGGTTGGTTTGGTTGACTCATTCCCACACGCCGCGTGGGAACCAGGAAATGGCCGATTCTAACCGGGCCACCCCACGTCTTGGTGTGAGTTGCCGCGCAAAACCAGCACCCCCCCCAAAAAAAAACCGGCCAGAAGCCGGTTTTTTTTTCAATGCAGGAGCCGCCCTGTCAAGGCCGCTCTTCCAGCCCTTCGCCTTCCTTGCGGATCGGCATCAAGCCGGCTTTGTTGGCGTCGCGGCTTTACTTCCGATCCGAAGATTTTTTTGAAAGCAAAGTCGGTTTTGGGGTTGAGGAAGCGCATGAGGTGATTCCAGGAGAGGACAATAGCACCGGGGACGTACGCAAGATTAGCGGGTTTGGGCGAGTGAAGCATCCCTGCCGCGCCGCAGGTTTCGATTCACAGCATTGATCCCCATCCTACTGAAGCAGACTCAACTTCGCGGGCGTGATGGCCAGGAAGGCGGACTGATAGGCAATGCTGTAATTGCCGTTGGCCGCCAGGGAACCCTGCTGGATGGCATAGCGCCCCACCTTCTCGCCCTTCGCGCGGCTCAACGCGCCGCTGAGCAACGAACGATCATCGTCGAAGCGAAGCCCACTGACACGGTAGGTCAACGCCGGATCGGCTGTGCCGAATACTTTGCGTTGGGCGTCGGCCATGATGGTCAAGCTGGCCGGAGTAATGGCAAGGCTGGCGGCGTGATAATCGAGGCGGTAATTGCCGTTGGCCCGCAGCGTACCCCGGTCGATGGCGTAACTGCCCACGTCTTCACCCGCCGCGCGGCCCAGCACGCCGTGCAGCAGCGCACGGTTGTCGTCGAAGCGGAAGCCACGGGCGGTATAGGTCAGCCGCGGGTCGTCCTCGCCGTAGACCTTGCTCTGGGTGTTGGCCGCGATGGTCAGCGTCGCCGGGGCAATGGCGTAGCCGGCGGCGAGGTAGTTGATCAGGTAATTGCCGTTGGCCGCCAGGCTGCCCTGGCCGATGGCATAGCTGCCGACGTTTTCGCCCTTCGCGCGGCCCAGCGCGCCGCTGAGCAGCGCTTTACCGTCGTCAAAACGAAAGCCGCTGGCCCTGTAGGTCAAGGCCCGGTCGGCGGCACCGTAGACCTTGCTCTGGGCGTTGGCCCTGATGGTCAGCGTCGCCGGGATGATGGTCAAGTCGGCGGCGTGGAAGTCGAGACGGTAATTGCCGTCGCCCAACGTGCCCGGACCGATGGCATAGTGGCCGGCGTTCTCGCCCGCCGCGCGGGTCAGGCTGCCGCTGAGCACCGCCGCCGTGTCGCCGTTGACCAAGCCTGTGGCGCTATAGGTCAGCGCCGGATCGGCATCGCCGTAGACCTTGCTCTGGGCGTTGGCGATGATGCTCAAACTGGCCGGGGTGATGCTCAGATCGGCGCCCTGATAGGCGATGCGGTAGTTGCGGCTGCCCAAGGTTCCCTGACCGATGGCGTAGTCGCCGGCGTTCTCGCCCGCGGCGCGGCTCAGGCTGCCGCTGAGCGCCGCCGTGGTTTCGCCGTTGACGAAGCCTGCCGCGCTGTAGGTCAGCGCCGGATCATCCGTCCCGTACAGCTTGCTCTGGGCATTCGCGGTGATGCTCAAGCTGGCCGGCGTAATGGTCAGATTGGCGGCGTGGTAATCAGCAAAGCGGTAGTTTTTAGCCGCCAGGCTGCCAAGCCCGATCAGATAATTGCCCGCATTCTCGCCGGCGGCGCGGCTCAGGTTGCCGCTGAGCAGCGCCGCCGTGTCGCCGGCGACCCAGCCGTCGGCGCTGTAAGTCAGCACTGGATCGCTCGCGCCGTAGACTTTGCTCTGGGCATTGGCGACGATGTTCAGCCGGGCCGGATTCACCGTCAGCGTGCCGTCGCTGTAGCTGAGAGTGTAATTGCCGGAACTCAAGCCGCCGGGCGTAATGGCATAGCCGCCTGCATCGACCGCGCCCTGGGAAGCGCCGCCATAGCTCAGCGCACCGCCCAGCACAGCGGCGGTCTCGCCGTCGACGAAGCCGTCGTAAGTCACGCCGTTGCCGCCACTGTAAGCTTGACGGTCATAGGTTTTGACGGCGTTGTTGGCGGTGATGCTCAGCGGCGCTTTATCGATGACGCCGATGTTTCCGCTCACCGTACTGGGCAGGTTGTAGTTGTTCAGGTTGGTATTACCCACCGCCTGATAGTCGGAGCGGGCCAGGCTGGCCGTCACCCGCAGGCTGCTGCCTGCGTCGGCACTGGCGTAACTGCCTTGGGTTTGCGTAACCACGGCGCCGTCGCTGCCCAGGAAGCCGCTCAACATAAAGTTGTCCGGCGTCAGCAGGGCCGTGGCCGTACCGTCGTAGCTCCTGCGCGTCGTGCCCGACAGCGCGGAGCCGGTCAGCGGCGCCTGATTGACGTCAAGCGAGCCGGCGGCATACGTGATGGCATAATTGTTGGCCGTCAGGCTCCCCGACAGCGTGATGGCGTAGCTGCCGGCGTTGACCGCGCCCTGGGCATTGCCGCCGAAGGACAGCGAGCCGCTCAGCACGCCCGCGCCTTCGCCGTTGACGAAACCGCTGTAAGACACGCCGTTGTCGCCGCTCCAGGACTGGCCGTCGTAAGTTTTGCTCGCCGAATTGGCAAAAACGGTCAGCGCAGCCTTGTTCACCGTCAGCGCGCCGTCCGCGTAGCTGATGTTATAGCCGCGCTGGTTCGACCAGTAACCGCCGGGGGTAATGGCATAGCTGCCCGAGTTGATCGCCCCTTGCGCCGTGCCGCTGTAAGCCACTGTCCCCGAGAGCGTGGGAGAGGCAATGCTGTAAGTGACGCCGTTGCCGCCGCTATAGGCCAAGCCGTCGTAGGTCTTGGCCGCGTTGCCGGCGGTAACGGTGAGCGGGGTGAGGAAGTTCTTCAGCAGCGGGTAGGTGTGGCCTTCGTAAATGCGCCAGACGGGAGTGGTGGTAAAGTCGAAGCCGGTGAACGTAGACTGGGTCTGCATCAGCGCGGTGGTGTCGACGCCGGTGCCGTCGCCGCCCCCACCGCCGGTGACGTTGGCGCTGGTGGCCTGGCCGGTGGTGGTGATGTCCCAGTAACTGCTGGTGACCGAACCGCCGCCGGCGTTTGCTTGGCCGACCAGACCGCCCAGGTCGCTGCCGGCGCCGACGCCGCTTACGGCGCCCGTGGCATAGCTGTTGCTGATGCTGCCAACGACTGTCTGCCTCCCTACCAGCCCACCGATGCCTACGTTATGGGCGGGAGTGGCGGCGTTGCCGGTGACGCTGCCGGTGGCATAGCTGTAACTGATGCTGCCGGCGTTCGATCCCACCAGCCCGCCGGCAATGGCCTCGTTGACGAAGCCGCCATCGGAGGATTCGACGCTGACGTTGGCATAGCTGTAACTGATGCTGTCGGCAGCAACAGCAGCAGCGCCGACCAACCCGCCGACGAAATGGCTGCGCGCTTTCACGCTGCCGCCATCGGCGTAGCTGTTGCGGACGGCTGTGCCGCCGGCGGTGGTGCCGATTCTGCCTGCCAGCGCGCCGGTGCCACCCGAGCCGCCGTAGAGGTTTACGTTCAGCAGCCCGACGTTTTGCAGCACGGCGTTCTCCGCAGTGCCGAACAGCCCCACGGGGTCAACCACATCGCGATTGATGGACAGGTTGCTGATGGTATGGCCGAGGCCGTCAAATTTGCCGGTGAAGCAAGCGCCAACGTTGCAGATAAGATTAAACCCCACCGGCGTGAAACCCTGGTTGGCGTTCCAGGTGCTGGTGCCGCTGGCGTCAATGTCGGCGCCCAGCACGTAGTTGCCGGCGAGTCCGGTGTTCATGCCCTGCAAGCTCATCGTGGCCGGCGCCACGGTGGCATCACCCTCCACGCCCAGGCTGGTGATGACGGTCCAAGGCGTTGCAACGACATCATTGCCCAGTTTGGTGCTGAAGTTGCCGCCCGCCGGAAGACTCACCTTCGCGCCGTTGTTCAAGGTGTAGTTGCTGGTGTTTCCCGCCGCGATCGCCCCCTGGCCGTATTCCAGCGCCAGGCTGGCGCTGCCGGAGCCGTTCAGGTTGGCGTTGATGGCGATGTCCTGGTCGGCGTGCAGCTTGAGCGTGCCGGAAGTCCAGGTGATCGCATCGCCGATGCGCAGGCTGTTGGCGGTACTGCCGGTGCCGCTGATGGTACTACTCGCGTAGGCGATGTCGTAGCCCCGCTGCGTGCTGTAGACGTCCTCCAGTCTGGTGGTGGCCTGGCCGGCGGTGCCGGTGCTGCTGACGGCCAGCGTGCCGCCGAGAATCTTGCCGGCATCCACGGCCGGGCTGGCGGTGTGGGCGGCGATGTTGCCGTAGCTGCCCGGGCCTGTGAACGCCGGGGTCAGGGTCGCGGGCGACAGGAAGCTTCGGAGCAGCGGGTAGGTCTGGCCGTCGTAAATGCGCCAGACCTTGCCGGTATTGGCCGCGGCGTCGATGTCCCAAGCGGCGAAGGTGGCGAGGCTCTTCATCTCGGCGGTGAGTTTGCCGGTGCCATTATTGCCGGCAGTGGTGAGTTGGTGGGTGGTGTCGGTGTCCCAGTAGCTGTTGGTGACGGTGGGATAAGTGAGTGGCTCTATATTACCGACCAATCCGCCGACCACTCCGCCGCCGGTGACGCTGACGGCGCCCGTGGCATAGCTGTTGGCGACCGTGACGTTGCTGACCTGCCCTAGCAGGCCGCCAACTGTGCCTGCGCCGTGGACTGTTCCGGTCGCGTAGCTGTTGCTGATGCCACCACTCGATTGCCCGACCAGGCCGCCGAGGATTTGGTTACCCGACACGCCGACGTTGGCATAGCTGTAGCTGATGCTGTTCAAAGCCTGCCAGCCTACGAGTCCACCGACGCCGTTGCCGCCGGTCACGCTGCCGCCGTCGGCGTAACTGTAGCCGACGGCGCCGCCGCTCCGGCCCGCCAGCGTGCCTACTTGATGCTGCCCGCTGATGCTGCTGTTGAGCAGCCCGACGTTGCGCAGCGCGCCGGTGCTATAGCCGAACAGACCCTGGTTATCGCTGCCCGAACGGTTGATGGTCAGCCCGGTGATGGCGTGGCCGAGGCCGCTGAAGCTGCCGGTGAAGGTGGCACCCAAAGTTCCCACCGGCGTGAAGCCCGAGTTGCCGTTCCAGGTGTTGGTGCCGCTGGCGTCGATGTCGGCGCCCAGCACGTAGTTGCCGGCGAGTCCGGTGTTCATGCCCTGCAAGCTCATCGTGGCCGGCGCCACGGTGGCATCACCCTCCACGCCCAGGCTGGTGATGACGGT
>SCQD01000210.1 GCA_004299145.1 Methylococcaceae bacterium
CAATAAACGCCACCGCTTGCGCCGACAGGCCAAGGAATCCCACGCCAGACGCTCTCAGGTAGCGCGGGAGTGAATCTGACAAAGTAGAATTAGGAACCAGCCTAACCTTATCGGCTCGTATTCCGTTAAAGTACCGGAAACGTCATGCGTGGTTTATGCTATTTCCCGCACGCCATCGCATGGGAATGATATTGGAGATTTGCAATGAACCCTCTCGACTTATTATTAAGGGTAGGTCCGGCCATCAAGGCCATTTTTGAACTGGGTTACGAACCCAAAGGTGAGTACTTTTATGAATTGACCGAGGAACAATATCGTCAGTTGGCAAAGGAGGGCAAGGACACTTCCAAAAAATGGTTTACCCTCATCCCCAAAAATCCCAAGCACGACGTGCCGGAATTGCTGATCGTGGACGAGCATGACCTGGGAGCGCTGAGGGATGCGGTAAGACATATCGAGTTTGTGTGCAGGGATGCGGGATCGGAGCATCGGCTTGCCTCGTTCGAAGACAAACTGGCCTACGCGGCGGGCGTCTTGCCTACGGTTTTCAGTGAGTCGTCGAAATTCGCGGAAAAGGCAAAAAAGCCGCACTTGCGCGTGGTCAAGTGAAGGCAAACACCGGCCACGAGCCGCCGGAGTTCCCTGACACCCAGGACCAAGCATGCCGACCTGCAAAACCAGAAACCACTTTCTGAGGCAAGAGGGCAAAATTCCCCTCGCGCACAGGCGGGGCAAGGCGTTGCCAAGCAACAGTGCTGCTGTTTCTTGGTAATGCCATGATTTTTAACCTTCAGGTGACACCATGATTTGTGACTATATTCGTGTAGCGCTGGAAAAAGCCCATTACGATCTGATTGACGACGAAGAGCCGTATTATGGCGAAGTACCGGAACTGCCAGGCGTTTGGGCAACCGGCAAAACCCTGGAAGAATGCCGACGAAAGCTTGCTGAAGTGATAGAAGGCTGGATTTTGGTACGGACCAGTCGAGGATTGAAAATCCTGGATCTGGCTGGCGTTTCCATCCAACCGGTCCGGGAGATGGACGTTGCCTAAATTGTCGCCCGTGTCGTGGCGCGATCTGGTTGTTGGGCTTCGCTCGTTCGGTTTTACCGGCCCCTTCGAAGGCGGCAAACACCCGTACATGGTACACGGCGACCTCGTTTTGACACTCCCAAACCCACATCGGCAAGAAATTGCTATAGACCTGTTACAACGAATCCTGCAGCAAGCACATATCAGCCGTGAAGCGTGGCTGAATACCAAGCGCTAAACATTTTGCCGTTCTCTCCTTACCGGAGCGCGCCGGGTTGCCATGAAAGTCGCGGCGACCTTATTCCCCCTCTCCCAAACTTTACCCCAGCGCCATACCCGCCAGCAAATGCTCCACCACGGCTTCTTCGTCGATGGCCAACTGCTGTTGCAACATGGCTTGGGTAAGCGCGGCATCCCAGTGCGCGGTAACCGCCGTGCCTGTCAGACGCCGGCCAGGTTGCGGTGCGGCGGGAATGGCGGCCAGATAATCGGCGGCGGCGAAACGCCAGGCTTTGGCGCCGTAGGCGCGCAGAACGTGATTGCCGATGGTAAGGCCGGCCCAGTCGAAGTCGCCGTGGTAATGCAGCTCGGCGCCGGCGTCCGCCAGTTGTGCGAGCAAGGCGCGCTGCGCGGCGGCGGGCATGCCGTCGGTACAAACCAAAGGCGCACAGTCCGGCCCCAGGCGGTCGGCGGCGATGGCCAGCAGGTTGGGGTTTTCACAGACGTAGACGGCGCGCCCCGCCACCTGCCAGCGCGGTGGTGAGCGCAGCAGCGCGCGCAGCGATAGATAGGCCGGTTCGCCCAGGGGCGGGGCGTAATCATCCACCACCTGGACCGGCAGATTCAGAAACAGCGCCGGGCGCGCCAGTTCATTCACCAGCACGCCGACGCTGGCCCATAGCTCGCGGTTACTGCTGCCGGCGGCATCCGCCGCATCTGCTTCAGCCGTTTCTTCAAGCGCTGCCACAGCGGCGCGCCGCAAAACCATCAGCACCAAAGTAGCGACGGCGTTGCCGTCATCCAGCGCGTGGGCGTCGCCCAGCACTTCGGCGGCCAGTTGGGCACGCGGCAGGCCCGGCGCCGGCAAGCGGCTCAGCACCGCCTGGGCATGATCGACTTGCTGGGCGGCGCGGTCGGGGTCTTGCCCGGACAAGCGCTTCAACAAACCCAGGCTGCCGGGGGTATGCAGCACGGCGGCCAGCGCTGCATGCCCGCAGGCACCGCGCACCCGCTCCCATTGGCTATGCAGCAAGCGGCGCTGCGCGGCGCGGTCGATAATCGGCCCATCCAGTTGTTGCAGCGCGTCGCGCAAGCCGGCGGCGAGACCTGCGCGCTGCAAGGCGGCATCGATGGCGCGCACATCCACCAGCAGAGAGCTGGCAAAGCGCGCCGGGCGGCCGAGCAGCCCGGCCAGGGCGGCGTGTTCCTCGGGGGTGAGATTACCCAGGCGAAAGTCCGCGATGGCCGCGTCGGCGGCGGCGCCCTCGAAGCGCTTGCGCAGCCGTTGCCGCAGCGCCGCCAGCGGCTCGCCGCCCAGCAGGCGCAGCAAGCGAGGGTCGGGGGAGCTGCTCACGCGGTGTCTTCGGGAGCGAAGCGCCGGTCGGGGTCGTCTTCGCGGCGCCGCGCCTGTCCGTCCCAAGTCCAGCGCGACACGAACACGGCGTCTACGCCTTCGCGCCGCTGCAACTGGCAGATGGACACGCCGGGCAGCGCCGCGTAGCAGGCCCATTCCCGTTCGCTGGTGATGACGAAATCGAGGTCGAACTCGCGGATCAAGCCCATGCAGTGGGCGCGCGCCGCGTCGTCGATGCCGGCGAAGGCTTCGTCCAGCAACACCAGGCGGGGCGCGTGGGCATAGCCGCCCTGGCTGTAAAAGCTGGCGACGGCGGCGAACAGCGGCACGGTCAAGCCCAGCGCCCGCTCGCCGCTGGAAGCCGGACCGGACAGCTTGCGCCATTGCCCGTCCTGCCAGCGCTGCACGCGGAAGCTATGCCAGCGGCGGTAATCCAGCGCGCGCGACAGCTGTTCCAGCAGGCTGCCGCCGCCGGCGTCGACGCGGGCGCGTTCGGCGGCGATGCGCTCGTGCAGCATGGCGCCCACCACCTGGCGGTCTTCCGCCGACCACAGGTCGGTGCTGGTGTTGAGCAAGCGCTTGCGCGCGGCTTCCAGTCCCACCGGCGCGCCCTCGGCGCCTTCGGCCAGCGGCTGCCACAGCAGGCGGAAACGCACGCCGGTGGAGGTGGGGCGCTTGGCCAGTTCGGCGTTGATGCCCTGCACCTGCCGTTCGGCGTCTTGCAGCAGTTTTTGCACGGCGGCGGCGATTTCCGCTTGCAGGTGGTTTTCCAGCACTTTGCGCTCGCCGGCGGTGAGTAGTTCGCGGCGCTGGGCGATTTCGCCGGCCAGACGGGTGGTGAGTTGGTCGGGGCGCTCCGGGCGATTCTGGTAAACGATGGTGACGATCAGGCCGTAGTCGTTGGTCTCGGCCTGCGCCTGGTGGCTCAGCGCCGCCAGCGCGCGCAGTAGTTCGCTGTAATCCTGCGACACCTGGCTTTGGATGCGCGACCAGGCTTCGTCGTCGTCTTTCACCTGGGTCAGCGCCTGTTCGGCGCGGCGCGCCAGATTCAGCGCCGGCTCGATGCTCCAGGGCTGGCGCGAGTCAAGCAGCCTTAGTTCTTCCGCTGCGCGGCGGCTGTCTGGCAGTTCCGCCTCGGGCAGGGCCAGGCTCAACAGCCCGGTGGCGGCAAAGCCTTGCAAAGCGGCGATGGCCTGCTGGCGCGCCGCGCTGCGTTCTTGCAACGTGGCTGCGCAATCCTGGGCTTTTTGCTCGGCGCGGGCGCGGGCTTCGCCCACTTTGCGCAGCGCTTCGCTCGCGGCTTTGCCGGCGGCGTCGTGTTCCCGCACCGCCTCGCGCGCCTGTACCAAGCGCTGCTGCAATTCGTCGACGCGCGCACCGACCGACTCGCGCAAGGTCTCGAAGCGTACCCGCGCCGCTTCGGCTTCGCCGCGTCGGTGCGCCAGGTCTTCCTCGCCTTGCTGCACCGCCAGCCGGGCTTCGTCTTCGCGCTGTTGCTGGCGCTGCAATTCCGGCAGGGCGCGGCGCAGCTCCTGCGCGGCGGCAAACACCGCGTGCAGCGATTCGCCGAATTCGGCCAGCGTGTGTTGCAGACGCTCCAGCGCGGCCTGCTGCTCGGGCAGGCGCAAATCCCTGGCGTCGCTCGCCAGCCGCTCGGCTGCCGTCTGGCGTTTTTGCTCGGCGTCGCGAAACTGGGCCTCGGCCTGGTCCAGGCGGCTGCGCGCCATCTGGTATTCACGGGCACGGGCCGCAGCGTCGGCATGGGCGGTGCGCAGGCCGTCGTCGCCCGGCGCGTTTTGCCATTCGGCGGCGGCTTGCCGGCGCTGCCCGGCCAGTTCCTCAAAATAGGCCTGCAAAGCTTGCAGCGCTGCCGCCAGTTGCTGCAAACGCGCGTCGATTTCCGCCAGCCGGCGCGCCCGGGCGGCGGCGCGGGCGGCATAACCGATGTAGGCGGCGGCTGGTTTGCTCCAGGCGCCGGCCAGCGCGCCGAGGCGGAAGCGCCCGTCCGCGGCGATCCAGGCTTCGGCGTCGCCCGGATCGTCGCCGCCGCAGGCGATGCCTTGCAGCAGACGCGCCACCCGCTCCGCCGCCACCGGCGCTTCGGCAATGGCCGCCGGCATCAGCCAGTTCGCCAGGGCGTCGTCGCGGCGCGGGCGTTGTTGCCACTGCGTGTCGTGCAGGGGCTGGTTACCGTCGGCGGTTTGCAGGCTGCCGTCGGGCGTCACCCAGGCGTCGAGCAGAGCGGAGGCTTCCAGGGCGGCTTCCAGCCCAGCGCGCTGCGCGGCGTCCAGGTGGGGGCGGAATTCGAGTAACTGCCACAACGGCGCGCCGGCACGGCCCTGGCGGACTTCAGCGGCGCGCGGATAAGGCGCCGGCGGCTGGGCGTCTTCGCCGCGCTCCAGGCGGGCGCGCTCTTCCAGCAAGGCTTGCTGTTCGTCCAGGCATTCGCGCTGCTCGCGGTCCAGCGCCGCCTGCCGTTCCGCCAAACGCTGGCTGGCCTGCTGCTGGGCCGCTTGCAGGGCGCGCCGCGCCGGGTTGTCGCCCTGCAACTGCACCACCCAGTCCGCCAGGGCGGCCAGCGGCGCTTGCGCATCGTCCAGACGCAACTGGCGCAGGCCGTCGAAATGGCCCTGCCAGGCATCCAGCAGGACGCGACCCTGTCGTTCGACCTCGGCGTCGGCCTGGTCGCGGCGCAGCGCGGCTTCGCCGGCTTCGTCGCTGCGCTCGTCGCGCACCCGCTGCATTTGCAGCCGGTGCTGCTCGGCCTGATCCAGTTCGGCGCGCAGCCGCTGCACCAGCGCGATCTGTTCACGCCGCGTCGCCGCCAGTTGGCGCAGCTCGCCGCGCGCCGTGTCGAACGCCAGCGTTTCCAGCTCGGCCAGCGCCGCCGGGTCGGCGGCGGCCAGTGGGCTGGCGCCATAGCCTTCGGCGATGCCCGCGTCCTGGGCCAGCACGGCGGCCGGTTGCCGCGCCGCGGCCAGCGCCTGTTCCGCCTGCGCCAACTGGGCGGCGCGTTCTTGCGTCTGCGCGCTTTCCCGCTGCCAGCGCCGCTGCGATTCTTCCAGGGCGCGCCGGGCGGCCTCGGCGTCGCGGCGGCGCGCATCCATCTCGCGCACCGCTTGTTCCAGGCGGTTGGCGTCCTGGTTGGCCGGGTCGGCCTGCAAGGCTTCCAGGCGCGTGCGGCATTGCTCCAGCGCCAATTCCGCCTGGGCGTGCTGCGCCTGCCGCTGTGCTTCCTCGGCCTGCGCCGTTTGCAAAGCGGCGCGCGCGGCGTTGAGTTCGCGGCTGGCGCCTTCGAAGCCGGACTGGGCGCCGCGCAACTGGCGCGCCTGGCGGCGCGTCTGGGTGCCGGCATAAACCTGGTAGCGCCGGTTGAACTGCCCCACCGCCCGCGCCAGCGCTTCGTATTCTTCCAGCTCGCGCCGGTATTCTTCCAACTGGTTGAGGGCGTCGGCCACGTCGGTGAGCAGGTCGGCGGACAAAGGCGGCAGCGCTTCGGTGAGGGCGTCCGACAGGCTGCCTTCGTCGGGTTTTTTGGAGAGCTGCGGCTGGCGCAACTGGATCAGCGTGTCCATCAGCGCGGCGTAGCGCGCCTGGCCCAAACGGAACAGACGTTCGTCCACGGCGCGGCGGTAGGCGTCCGCCGTGGCGAAAACCTGGCCGCAGCCTTCGAGCTGGTTGGCCAGCGCGTCGCGGTTCAACACCACGCGCTCGCGACTGGTGAGCCAGAAGTCCTGGCCGATGCGCCGCGCTTCCAGCACAAAATACCAGGGGTCCACCTGGGGACGCGCCGCCACCGCCGCCAGGCCGGCGCCGAGGGTGAGGTAGCGCGGCTGGCCGTCGGCGTCGAGACGGCCGAATTCGATCCAGGCGTAGCCGGTACGCCGTTCGTGCTCGCCCAGCAGCAGGTTCCAGGCCATTTTTTTGCCGGGGTCGCCGTCCGGCTCAATGCGCGAGGGCTTGAGCTGAGCATCGAACAGAAACGGCAGGGTCAGCGACAGCACCTTGGATTTGCCGGTGCCGTTGTTGCCGCGCAGCAGCAAATGGCCGTCGCGGAACCAGAATTCTTCGCTGTCGTAGCGGAACAGTTCCACCAGCCCCAGGCGCAACGGCTGCCAGCGCGCCAGAGCCGGTTCGGGCAGCTCGGGGCGGGTGTCGGCGACGGGGAGATCGGCAAACAGGTCGGTCATGGAAAAGGGGGTATGGTTAGCGGAGTCCGCTGGAGCGTTGGGCTAGACTCTGGCGTTAAGAAGTTCGTCAACTGTCATGGGCTCACCATCCTCAAGCAACATTGCAACGACTTCCCGAAGGTTTTGGTTTAATTCATCCAGCGTTTCCGCCTGCGTATGCGCGCCCTGGAAGCCAGGAATGAACCCCACATAAAACCCGGTATATTGACAACGCTCAACAATGGCTGTGTATATTTTCATACTTGTTTCCTCTCTTTGAAAATATCCAGTTACAAAAGATCAAACAGGCTTTGCTGGGCAGGTTGCGCCACGGCGGTTTGTTTGATTTCCGCCTCGCCCAGGGCAAAGCGCGCCAGCGCCGGCAGGGGCTGGATGGCCGCGCCGTCGCGCGCGATCAATTGCAGTTTTTGCAGTTTGTCCAGCGCCTGCTGTGCCAGTTCGCGCTCGGCGCCGGGCTCTCTGGCCGATTTGCGCCAATAGCGACCGTAGGTTGCTTTGGCACCGGCAACAAAGGCGATGACGTCGCAGTCCAGCAGCCTTAGTTTTTCCGCTTCGCGGCGGCTGTCCAGCAGCCTTAGTTTTTCCGCTTCGCGGCGGCTGTCCAGCAGCCTTAGTGATTCCGCTTCGCCGGCAGTCTGGCGTAGCGCTGTCGCCAGCAATTCCGCCACCAGCAGGGTGACGTGGGCGTCGGTGCCTTCGGCAGGCATGGCGAGGTCGGTCAGCTCGCCGCCGTCGTCGACCAGCGCCAACCCTTCGGCGCGCTGTTCCGCCGTCAATCCCGCCGCTTCGCACAAGCGCGCCGCCATGGGGCCGCGCTGGTTGAGAAAATAAGCGCGCAGTTCGCCGTCGAGCGCGTCCAGGTACACCACCGGATCGTCCAACAAGCGGCGCGCCAGGTGATGGCGCGCGGCGCTACGGCGGCCTTCGTCGCTGTCGGCCACGTGTTCCGCCACCAGGGCCTGCAAGCGCGCGTCGAAGTCGGCCGGCGCAGCTTCTAGCAGCCTTAGTGATCCCGCTTCGCGGCGGCTGTCCGCCGGCCAGGTCGAAGGACCGCGCACCGCCGCCAGCACCCCGGCCAGCACGCGGCGGTGTACGTCGTAGAGGGCGTCGGCGCCTTCGCCGCCGCTGCGCACGTAGCCTTCTTCATCGCCGGCCACCCGTTGCAGCACGCCCCATTCCAGCAGACTGCGGCACACGGCCACCAGTTCGCGCCGCTCGTGCGGCGCTTGCAGGGAAAAGGTGAAGCCGCGCTCGGTCAAGGCCGGTTCCGCCGCCAGCGTCAGCAGGCGCTCGCCCAGCAGGTGCAGGGTGATTTGCGGGTCGGCGCGTTCCAGCACCGCCAAGGCCAGGCACAGCAGCACGTAGCGGCGGCGGTCGTAACCGGGCAGGCCGCGGCCGGCGTCGGTCAGGTCGGCGGGGCGCTTGTACAGCCGCGCGCAATCGCGCTCGATGTGCAGCGCCCAGCCGGTTTCGCGCGCAAACCAGGCGCGCAGTTCGTCGGCGTGGCGGCGCACCGCCGCAAATTCCGCGTGGACCGGCGTCATCAGCGGCGTCATCAGCAAGGCCCTGAGCGCGCCGCTGAATTCGTCGCGCCGGTAGCGGGCTTGCTGGCGGCTGATGTCGCGGCTGTCCTGCCTGACTTTTTCCGCTACGCGGTCGTCAAACAAGCTTGATTTTGGCGTTTGCATGGGAGTGCCGGTGAGAATATCTGCAACACTTTAACAGGCAAATGGAATTGCTTGATTGTGAATCATGGTTCACAATCAATCCATGCTCGAAATCATCCAAAGCGAAACGTTCAAACGCTGGTTGACCGACCTTGGCGACCGACAAGCGAGAGCGCGCATTCAAACGCGGCTGGATCGAATGGCGGATGGCCATTTCGGCGATGTCGAGCCGGTCGGTGATGGCGTTAGCGAAGCGCGTATCCACTATGGCCCTGGTTACCGATTGTACTTCATGCGGCGCGGCCAGTGTCTGGTGGTATTGCTGTGCGGTGGCGATAAGTCGAGCCAGCCGCGCGATATTCAACAGGCGAAAACCATTGCCAAAGACTGGAAGGAATAATCTCGCATGGCCGAAATTTTTACCCGTTATGATTCTGCGGAATACCTCAAAACCGAGGCGGACATTGCTGCCTACTTCGAAGCGGCACTTGAACTGGCGCAAGCGGAAGATGACCCGGCGTTTCTGCTGAAGGCCATGGGCGTCATTGCCAGAACGCGCAATATGACGCAGCTTGCCAAGAACTCCGGCATCAGCCGTGAAGGTTTATACAAAGCCCTGTCAGGCGATGGAAACCCGAGTTTTTTCACCGTCATGAAGCTCGTCAGAGCATTGGGCATCAAACTGCACGCGGAAGCGGCCTGAGCCGTTGCGTTAGGATTCATGGCAAAACATGGCGATTCCAGCAGCCTTAGTGATTCCGCTACGCGGCGGCTGTCAGGCACGCTCACGCCGCCACCCGCGCCGGCGATATGGTAAGCAAATGATCGCGCCCGGCAAAGACCCCCGACTCGGTCACGACTTCCGCCCGCGTCTCAACCCCCAGCGGCTCCAAACGTATCTGCAACAACCCGTCCGCCGTGTGCAGTTCCACCGTGGCGTCCGGCGTCGCCTGGGCGGTCAGGGCTTCGCCCAGCAAGTTCAGAAACAGCGGAAACGCGGCGGCGTCCAGGCGGCCCAGTTGCGACAAGCGGGTGGGCTGGCCGGAGGCCAGCCGGCGGCGCGCGGCTTCCACCTGACGGTGTTCCTCGGCAAACAGCCAAGCCAATTTTTCGCGGTCATTGTGACGATCTTTAATCTTGGGCAAGGGACCGCGCGGCGCGGCCTCGCCGTATTCGCGCAAGCGCGGGTGGATGGGAATCGGCGGCGCCTCGGCCCAGGGCGTGGCGGCAGGAACATCGCTATCCTCGGCTTGCAGGGAAAAGTGCCGGGCCGGGTTGAGGGCAAAAGCGGCCCGCGCCAGCCGGTGGCCCTGGGCTTCATCGTTGCAATCCGCGAACCAGCCGGCCAGCACGCGGAAATCCGCCGAACGGTCGCTGCGGCCGCTGCGCCGTTCGTTCAGGGTGGCGACGGCGGCGAGCAACAGCGGAATCGCCGCGCGCGCCTTGGAACGCAGCACCTCCGCCTGCGGCTGGCCGTGGCCCTGGCTGACGAACCAGCGGCACAGGCCCTGCCAGCGTTCGCGCCAAGCGTGTTGCCGCTCTGCCAGCGCGTCGGCCTGACCGGCGGCGTCGCCGGGCGCCGCGTCGCGCGCTTCGCGCTGGGCCGCCTGCCACAACAAGGGTTCGATGCGGGGCGCAAGGCCGATGATGCGCTGAGCGATGGCGCCTGAGCGGCCCACCAGGTCGCCGATGAAGCGTTCCAGGTAATCGATCAGCCGCTTTTTGTAGGCAACGACGGCGTTGGCTTCCGCCTGTTGCAGCTCGATGCTGCGGCCGATGCCGGCCATGAAGGCCTGGGCGTTGTCGGCCAGGCTTTCGAACACGCGCACCAGGTCGCGCAGGGTTTCGTGCACCTTGGCGGCATCGGGCTGGGCCTCGTCGGCCAGCGCCGCCAGGGCTTGCAGCCGGTTGGCGATGTCTTCCAGCGCCACCGTCTGCAACTCCGCGCGGCGTTGCAGTGTTGCGCTGAACACCGCCAACGCCGCTTCCACCGCTTCGCCGCCTTGGGACAGCCGGTACAAATAGCGGGCGCGGTAAAAATCGCCGATGCTGGCGACGCGCGCCGTGTCCGGCTGCGCTTCCAGGTTGCCCCATTCCGCCAGCTGCGCCAGCGCCAGCTGGATTTCTTCGAGTTTGGGCGGCGCGCCCTGCCAGTCGGCATCCGCCAGCACGTCGTCGGGGCGCAAGTGCAGGCGGAACTGGCGCTTGGCGGCGGCGAAAGCCAGCATGATGCTGCGGTAAAAAGCGGCTTTGTCGGCGCTGACGTGGCGGAACAGTTCGCGGGATGCAGCGGCGGCGGGGTCGGCGTGGTGTTCCTTCACGGGGTGGGTTTACTCGATGGCGGCAATGGGGGTGGTCATTTTTGCACAATTGCCGTGGGCGGTTAAGACAGTCGGGCGTTTCAGGACGGATAGGCCGGCGCTCACCTTATGCCGCAACGGAAGCCCTATCATTAGGACTTTCCCACGACACCACCCGCCTCGGCCAGCGCCACCAGCGCGTAAGCGGTGACGGCGGCGGCCAACGACAATAAATAAGGATGTTGCAAATCCAGATAATAGTGGCCGGCCAGCCAGGTCAGCATGCCGCCCACCAGCGCCGCATAAGCGCTGTAGCAATCCCCCACCCGGCGCGTATACAGGGCGAACAAAGCCACCGTGAATACGCCGGCGCTGCCGAATGCCGACGCTTCTTCCACCAGGTCGTGTACGCCGTCGCTGGCCAGCGCCAGTCCGTAGGCGATCAAGCCGAAAATGAATACCATCAGGCGCGCGCTGCGCACTTTGGTGGCTTCGTCCATGTCCGGCCTGAGCGGCACGATTAGGTTGTGCGAGATCAGCGCGGAAGCAGCCAGCAGGGCGCTGTCCACCGTGGAGAGGATGGCGGAAATCAGCGCGCCGGCGAACAGCACGTACAGAAACGGCGACAGGTGTTGCAGCGCCAGCCGGGGCAGCAGTTGTTCCGGGTCGGCCAGCCCCGGCAACAGCCGGTTGCCGACCAGGCCGATGAACACCGGAATCAAACCCACCGCCAGATACAAGCCGCCGCCCGCCAGGCAGGCCGTGCGCGCCGTCTGCGGCGAGCGGCTGGAGAGGATGCGCGCCACCAGTTCTTGCGCAAACACCGAGCCGCAAATCGGGATGGCCCAGTGTTCCGCCACGTCCAGCCAGGGCGTTTGCGGCCCGCCGAACAGTTGCAGGCGCTCCGGCTCGATCGCGGCGAACGAGGTTTGCAGGCCGCCGCCGGCATCGGCGATCACCCACAGCAGAATGGCCAAGCCGATGATCAGCGCGATGCCCTGGATCAAATCGGTCATCACGTCAGCCAACAGGCCGCCGTATAAGGTGTAGACGATCACCACCGCCGCCGCCGCCGTGATGGCGATGTCCACTTCCAGCGCCGAGGACGCCGATACCACCTGGCCAAAAGCGCGGATTTGCGCCGCTGCCCACATCACGGAAGTCGGCGCCAGCATCAACACTGCGGTGCGCTCCACGCCGGGCGAGTAGCGGCTGTGAAACAAATCGGCCAGCGTGGTGAGCTGCCGGTGCCACAGCGGCACGGCGAACAGCAGCGCCATGATGAACAGGCAGGCGGCATAACCGAAGGGATCGGCGCTGCCGCCCGACAGACCTTGTTCATAAATGGCGCCGGCGGCGCCGATGCAGGTTTCGGCGCCGAACCAGGTGGCGAACACGCTGAACGTGCCCAGGCCGAAACCGATGCTGCGTCCGGCCAGCAGGTAATCGGCTTCGTCGCGGATGCGGTGCGACATGAAAATGCCCACCACCAGTTGCAGGGCGATATAAACGATGATGCCGAACAGCACGCCGCTCACGGTCTCTCCTTCGCGTAGCTCTCCGCCAGAGCGCGCACCAGCAGCCAGCAGGCCTGCTCCGGCGTTGCGCCATAAGAGATCAGGCCATCCTCGTGGCCCAGCATGGCGATGACGCCCTGATCGGGCTGGCGGCGCACCAGCGCGCCGACCTGTTCCGCCATGGCCGGCGTGCCGTAGGCGATGTGGGCAGGTACGCAGGGCAAAGCCAGTGCGCCGACCCGTTGCCAGATTTCCGGGCTGTGTACGTGTACGACGCAGTCGACCCGGCTGGACGCGGCGTACACGGCGGCGTGGGTGAGCGCTTCCGAGGAGGGGGCTATCGGGCCTTCCGCTTGCAGGTAATTCTCGTCCGGCTCGGCGCGCAGGACCTGCACGTAGTGTTGCGCCGTCAAGTGCGGGAGATGGCCGGTTTGGGTGCCGGTTATCCCAAAATAGCCCGGGCTTGATCGCACGCTGACGTTGCCGTAGCCCAAGCCGCCATAGCGAGCTGGATCCTGGCCGATCAAACCCAAGCGCCACAACAGGCTGCGCCAGGCGTTCAAATCTGCAAAACCAACTAAAGGGCTGGCCGGTGCCGGACGGTAGTCCAGGTGATATTTGATGACGCCTTCGATTTCCGGCGCGTCGCTCTGCACTTCAGTCACGGTAGTGTTTCGATTAGTCGTACTTAAGATACTTGAAACGGGGATCATCCGGCGTGCCTTCCAGCAAGCCATCGGTTTCCTGAGCAGGCCGCCATTGCACCACCGCCTCAATTTTCCTGGCCAGCGCAAAATCCCGGTCGGTAACGCCTTTGGCGGAGTGGGTGACCAGCTTGACGATGACGAATGCGTAGGAAACCGCAAGGTCCGGATGGTGCCAGGCCGCTTCCGCCAAATGGCCGACGGTATTGACCACCATCAGGCTGCTTTTCCAGCCGGTGGTTTTGTACTTGCGGCGTATCCAGCCGTTTTCAAAATACCAGTGCGGCAGATCAGCGGCCAGTTTGGCCTGGATTTCCGCTTCGTCATAGACCTTTAAAGGCAGAGTATCGTTCATGGCAGTTTCCTCAAAGCAGTGTCGGGTTGATGCATGGCCGCTGTTGCAAGCGCAATACGCAGTGTAGCAAAATCGATGACGGGCATTGGCACGCATAGTGCTTACTGCTACGGCGAGAGCGAGCTGGAATGCGGCGAAAACGCAGATTTGCGTCAAAAAGTCAGTAAAGCCCATGCATCAGTGCGTTCGAATTTTGACGCTATAGTCAAAACTCGGTATAACAAATACGAGAAATCATAAAAAAACTACGGGAGCGTGCGAACCCATGAATGAATTTATCAACAGCCTGTCCATACGCAAGCAAATGTATTATCTGGCCGGCATCTCCATCGTCGGCCATATCGTGATTACGGTGGTGGACCTGAAAACCAGCGGCAACGCTTTCGACATCACCAGTCCTGGTTTGTTGGCTTCCGTGGCGATTTCCTTGTTGCTGGCCTGGTTGGCGGTTTATCTGGGCGATCATTCCGCCAAGCGGGCCGAGCACATCGTCACCGCGCTCAGCGCCATGGCTGACGGAGATTTGACGGCGGCCCAGGCTTTGCCCGGCAAGGACGATTTCTCCTGGATGGCCTGGAAACTCGCCACCGCGCAAAAAGCCATCGTCAACATGATGAAGGAAATCCTCGCCAGTTCCGAGCAGTTGGCGACGGCATCGCAACAACTATCCGGGATTACCGAAAGCAGCCGCGACCGGGTCAATAATCAAAACATGCAGACCGAACAGGTGGCGGCGGCCATGAATGAAATGTCCACCGCCGTGCAGGAAGTGGCCCGCAACGCCGCCAACGCCGCTTCGGCCGCCCAGGAAGCCGACCAGCAGGCGCGCGGCGGCTTTAAAGTGGTGAAAGACGCCATTTCCAGCATCAATATTCTGGCCAACGAAGTGGAGCGCACCGGCGACGCCATCAGCCGGCTCAAAGAAGACAGCGTCAGCATCGGCGCGGTGTTGGACGTGATCCGCAACATCGCCGAACAAACCAACCTGCTGGCGCTCAACGCCGCCATCGAAGCGGCGCGGGCGGGTGAACAAGGGCGCGGCTTCGCCGTGGTGGCCGATGAAGTGCGCACCCTGGCCAGCCGTACCCAGCAGTCCACCCAGGAAATCCAGGGTATGATCGAGCGCTTGCAGGCCGGCGCCAACGAGGCCGTGAACGCCATGTCCAAAGGCAGCAGCAGCGCCAAGGACAGCGTGCAGCAGGCCACCCACGCCGGCAAGTCTTTGGAAGCGATCAACCACATGATCGACAACATCAAGGATATGAACACGCAAATCGCCACGGCGGCCGAGGAGCAAAGCATCACCGCCGACGAAATCAACCGCAGCGTGGTCAGCATCAGCGAAATTTCCCATGAAACCGCGCACGCAGCCGGGCAGACGGCGATGTCCAGCGAGCAGTTGGCCAGCCTGGCCAAGCACTTGCGCGAGCAGGTATCGCGTTTCCGCATCAAAAGATAGCCTCACACGCTCCCGTTCATTCGCGCCGCCGGATTCGTTATCCGGCGGCGTTTTTTTTGTGCCGCGTCAGAAACCGGTCCAATTGATTGGCGAAGGCGCGCTGGTCGCCGGTACTGAAAGGCGCGGGCCCCTCGGTTTGTACCCCGCTGCCGCGCAATTGATCCATGAAATCGCGCATGGCCAGCCGCTGCTTGATATTTTCCGGGGTGTAAAACTCGCCACGCGGATTCAGCGCGTGAGCGCTTTTGGCGATAACGGCGTCGGCCAGCGGAATATCGGCGGTAATCACCAAATCGCCCGGCCGCACTTGCGCCACGATGTAATTGTCGGCCACGTCGAACCCGCCCGATACCCGCACCGCGCGAATGTATGGCGACGGCGGGGTGCGTATCGCCTGGTTGGCCACCAGGGTAGTGCTGACTTTGACCCGTTCTGCGGCGCGAAACAGCACGTCCTTGATCACATTGGGGCAGGCATCGGCGTCGATCCAGATTTGCATGGAAATTCTCGTATTTTTGTAATCGTTCACGCCCCCCCTGCTTTTTATGTCCTCACCCCAGCCCTGCCATCGGCCGGTGAGCGCGAGGCTGTGCATGATAAAATTTCGCCATCACCTAGCCACGCACGCGGCGTGACATGACCCACATTCCATAACGAGGCCAACATATGACCAGAATATGCATTTGCGGTACGGCGGGGCGCATGGGGCGCAGCCTGGTTCAAGCATGCCGGGAAGCCGAAGGCGTGACCCTGACGGCAGCCACCGAACGGCCGGGCAGTCCGGTGCTGGGCCTGGACGTGGGCAACCTGACCGGAACCTCGGCGCTGGGCATTACCATAGCCGAAGGTTTGGCGCCGGTTTTGGACGGCTTCGACGTCGTCATCGATTTTACCCGGCCTGAAGCCACTTTGGAGCATCTGGCGCTGTGCCGCGCCCATGGCAAGCGCATGGTGATCGGCACCACCGGCTTCACACCGGAGCAAAAAGCGCAGATCACGGCGGCGGCGCAGGACATCGCCATCATGATGGCACCCAATATGAGCGTGGGCGTCAATCTTTGCTTCAAGCTGCTGGAAATCGCCGCCAAAGTCATGGGCGAATACACCGACATCGAAGTCCTCGAAGCGCATCACCGCCACAAAGTTGACGCTCCCTCCGGCACGGCGTTGCGCATGGGGGAAGTGGTGGCGCAGACCTTGGGCCGCGATTTAAAAGATTGCGCCGTGTATGCCCGCGAAGGCATTACCGGCGCCCGCGACCGGAAATCCATCGGCTTCGCCACCCTGCGCGCCGGCGACATCGTCGGCGAGCATACGGTGATGTTTGCCGACGAAGGCGAGCGGGTGGAAATCACTCACAAAGCCAGCAGCCGCATGACTTTTGCGCACGGCGCCGTGCGCGCCGCCCGCTGGCTGATGAGCCGGCAGCCTGGCTTGTACGACATGCAGGACGTTTTGGGGTTAAAGGATTGTTGAGTACCGGCAGCTAAGCCGGGATTCCCATGCCGCTCCAAGCGCTGCTGACGCTCATCGACGCCTGGGTGCAGCGTGGCTGGCTGCGCAGCCTGGACCGCGCTTTTCTGCGTTTTCTGCACGAACTCGACGCCGGCGCCGATCCGCTGCTGCTGCTGGCCGCCGCTCTGGCCAGCCACCAACTGGGCCGTGGCCATATCTGCCTGGATCTGGCCGCGACCCTGGACGCGCCGGACGAGACGCTGTCTTTGCCGCCGGAAGGCGAGTTCGGGCAGGCTTTGGCTGATCGGCCTTCCCGGATACTGGCCGGCCAGACGCCGGATGGCTGGCTGCAAGCGCTGGCTGCATCGCCGCTGGTGTCAACCGGCCCCGGCAACAGCCCGCTGGTGCTGATCGGCCAGCGCCTGTATTTACGGCGCTATTGGAACTACGAGCGGCAGGTGGCGGCGGCCATCCAGGCGCGCTTGCAATTTCCGCCGACGCCGCCGCAAGACTTGTCAGTGCGTTTGGCCGAACTGTTTCCCGGCCAGGCCGGCACGACGGATTGGCAAAAAGTCGCCTGCGCGCTGGCGGCGCGGGGGAGCTTTTCCGTCATCACGGGTGGACCAGGCACCGGCAAAACCACCACCGTGGTCAAGCTGCTGGCGCTGTTGCAAGGCGCGGCGCAGCGCAAGCTGCGCATCCGTCTGGCGGCGCCCACCGGCAAAGCCGCCGCGCGCTTGACCGAGTCCATCGGCAATGCCATCGCCAGGCTGCCTTCCGCACTGCAACAGGGCATTCCGACCGAAGCGACGACGCTGCACCGGCTGCTGGGATCGCGGCAGGGCACGCGCCGCTTGCGGCATGACGCCGCCAACCCGTTGCACGCCGATTGGGTGGTGGTCGACGAGGCCTCGATGATAGACCTGGAAATGATGGCGGCGCTGCTGGACGCGCTACGCCCGGATACCCGCCTGGTTTTGCTGGGCGATAAGGATCAGCTCGCTTCGGTGGAAGCGGGGTCGGTGCTGGGTGATCTTTGCCGCGGCGCCGGCAGTGCGAGCTATGTCCCGGACACCATCGGCTGGCTGCGTGAGGTTGCAGGCGTCGACGTCGGCGGCCACGCCGGGGCGGGCGGCCCGTTGGCGCAGCAGGTCGCCATGCTGCGCGTCAGCCATCGTTTTCGCCGGGACAGCGGCATCGGCCAGCTCGCATTGGCGGTCAATGCAGGCAGTGTCGATGAGGCCAGGAAGGTATGGTCACGCCGTGCCGCTTATGCGGATATTGCCAGCCTGGTGCTGCACGGCCAGGACGATGGCAGGCTGGAGCGTTTGGTGATCGAAGGCGGGGCCGGGCATTTTGCCGAGGCGGCGGCGGTGGAACCGGTGCGGGGGTATCGCCATTATCTGGAACTGATGCACGCCTCGCGGCCTGGGCCGGACGCGGATGCGCAGGACTATGCCGTCTGGGCCGGGACGGTGCTGGCGGCGTTCGATCAGTTTCAGCTGTTGTGCGCGCTGCGCCGCGGTCCTTGGGGTGTGGAGCAGCTGAACCAGCGCATCGCTGCCGCGTTGCATAAGGCCAGGCTCATCGGGCAAACCCAGGGCTGGTATGAAGGCAGGCCGGTGCTGGTGACGCGCAACGATTACAGCCTGGGCTTGATGAACGGCGACATCGGCATCGCCCTGGCGTTTCCAGAGGCAATGGATCACAGCCATGAAACTCGCAGCAACATTATTCTCCCTCTCCCTTCGGAAGAGAGCAGGGGTGAGGGGAGCAATCATGGCGTGCGTGCCGCCCCTGACAATGAACGTCACGCACGCTATGACCGCTCGACCGGTCGGCTGCGCGTGGTGTTCCGGCAGCCGGACCATACACTCAAGCAGGTTTTGCCCAGCCGTCTGACCGACGTCGAAACCGTGTATGCCATGACCGTGCATAAGTCGCAGGGCTCGGAATTTACCCACGTGGGTTTGCTGTTGCCTGATGCGGTGAGTCCCATACTGACGCGGGAACTGGTTTACACGGGTATTACGCGCGCCAAGCGCTGGTTCAGCCTGCTCATGCCCAACGAGGCTGTGCTGGCGCACGCCGTCACCCATCCGGTGCGGCGCTCAGGGGGATTAATGGTTGCGTAATCAGAGCAGCAACAGGCTAGTTATTTAGCCGGCGTGGCTATCTTCCCCTCTTTGATCGGGCTCCAAATCCAATTGCCATCGACCATCAGCTCCAATACGGCGTCATAGTGCTTGAGCTTGTCGTCGTCGTCTCGCACGCCGTGCCTACCGACGGTGATGTAGGTGATGGATTTTTGGGCCAGCACTTCCAATACATTGGCGGCGTCTTCACGGCTGAGGGCGTGCCCCACCCTTTCCAGGAACACAAAACGTGGGGAAACCAGCACCAGACGGACAAAAGCCAATAATTGCTGCTCGCCCAACGACAATATGTCTTTCCAGTTGTGGGCGACATCGAAGCCACCGGCTCTTTTGATGACCGAGTCTATGCGCAAGGCGCGCAGCTCGGCGATCAGCAGCTCATCGGCAACATCCTCTTCCTGGCCGGTTCTTACCAGCAGTTCGCGCAGGGTGACGGAAGGCAAATACGGGCGTTCCGGCAAGAAGTAAATCTGGCCGAAGGGGGGGCGCACTATTTGTCCCTCGCCGCCGCTCCAGATACCGGCCGTTGCCCTGAACAAGGCCATCTTGGCGTCCTCGTTCGGCCCGGAAATCAGCAGGCGGGTGCCGAACGGCACTCTGACGGTCAAGTCTTTCACCAGCTTGCGGCCATCGTGCGGCGACAGCAGGGTCAGATGTTTATGCTCGACGTGATCGTTTTCTTCGGTAATCTCGATGGCCGGCGCCTCTGCAGGAGACTCTGCGGGCACAGCCGCGGCATCTTGTTCCATGGCCAATACATGGCGCTGACCATCGTTGTCGATGGCTTCTTCCAGCGAACCCAGGCGGGCAATCACGGCGGTGAAGGTGGAAATCGACTGAAAATTAGTGACGATCAGCGAAAAAGCACCCAGCAAGTGGGTAAACGCCATGGCGGACTGGGTGACCACGCCGAATTCGATTTCGCCCCGGAAAAACAACGGCGCCACGATCAGGATGGGAACTATCTGGGCGAGGTAGTTGTAGCCGATGGTAAAAAACCCCAGGTTACGGTTGACCAGAATGATGTTTTTGAAATTGGTCACCAATTCGCCCAAGTGGTGCATCATGCCGCTTTTCAGCCGTTCTTCGCGGTGCAGCAGCGCAATGGATTCGGCGTTTTCGCGCACGTGCACAAAATCGGCGCGGAACAGGGCTTCCTTGTCGAACTGGTTGTAGTTCAGGCCGACCAGCGAGTGCCCCAGATAATAGCTGGCCCAGGAACCGATGCCGGCATAGAGCACGGCGGCCCCGAACAGCCAGGGGTTGATCAGCCAAAGCACCCCGGAAAACGCCACCACGGTGAATGCACCGTTAAGAAACATGAGGGTGAAAGATAAAGTGGTGACGGTAAACGCTTTAACGTCGTCGGTGATGCGTTGGTCCGGGTTGGTGATTTCTCCCGACGCATACAGACGGTAGAAGTTTCTGCGCTCCATATAGCGGTCGATCAGGCGTTTGGTCAGCCATTTGCGCCATAGCAGACCCAGGCGTTCTTCGGAGTATTTGACGTAAACGGCGACGCCGGTGGAAGCGGCAAATACCAGGATGTAAAAGAACGCCTGCCAGGCAAAGCCGCTGACGTTGCGGTTTTCGACGGCGGTCATGAAGTCGCGGCCCACGTAGCTGTTGACGACGTTGAGCACGTTGACCGCAATCATCAGGCCGATAAGCCAGAGCCCCAGGCACTTGGCCTTGCCGCCGACTTCCGACGTGCTGAAAGCTTTGACGCCGCGCATGAAACGCAAACCGGTAATCCGGTCCAGGGGTATACGTAGAGCTTCTTTGGGCTGCATTCTCTCAGACTCTCGTTGTTGTTTTTTCCAGGAAGGCTGCGACTTTTACGGTAACGCCCATGATTGTGCGAACGGCTTAACATTTTCGACTATTACGGCGACGCTGCATAGACAGTAGCGGCCGGAATTTAAAGGCAGGAGCGCTATTTTGCCGCTGCCGGCAACGCGAGAGGTAAAGATGTCCGTGCAAATTCGGCAGTCCGGTCCGGCCAATAAAAAACCCCGCCAACTGGGCGGGGTTTAGGGGGAAAACTTACTTCACCAAGGTCAGTACCGGCTTTTTGGGCTTGGGCCGCTTGGTATCCTTGGGGGGCTCGTGAGGCGGCGGCGGTTGGCTGTCGCCCTCTTCCGCTTCGAACACCATGCCTCTGCCGTTTTCCTTCGCATAAATCGCCATTACCGCCGGCACCGGCACCGTGACGCTCTGCGGTACTCCGCCGAAACGGGCGGTGAATTCGACGTAGTGATCGCCCAGCAACAAGGCTTGCACGGCTTCAGGACGGAGATTGAGAATGATGCTGCCGTCTTTTTGCACGTATTGCTGCGGCACCAGCACCCCGTCGGCCAGGGCGTTGACCAGCAGATACGGGGTCAGATTGTTGTGCAAAATCCAGTCGTAAATCGCACGGATCAGATAAGGTCGTAAAGATGTCATGACTAAACCGTAACTGCCAAACCTGAGCCGGCCATTTCCTGTTCATCTTCGTTGAGACTGGCCTGGAACGCATCGCGCTCGAATACGCGCTTGGCATAGTGGCGTATCGATTCCGCCTGGCGCGGCAATTCGACGTTGAGGCTGGACAAGCGCCATAACAACGGCGCTACGGTGCAATCCACCAAAGTAAATTCATCACTGAGAAAATAAGGTTTGGCGGCAAAAACCGGCAGTGCAGACAATAGGTTTTCCCGCAGCAATTTCCTGGCTTTGGCTGCCTGCTTGTCATCGCCTTTCTGGATCAAGTCGTACAGCCGATACCAGTCCTGCTCGATGCGATAGGTCAGCAAACGCGAACGGGCGCGCGACACGGGGTCCATGGGGTACAGCGGTGGATGGGGAAAACGCTCGTCCAGATATTCCATGATGATGTCCGGCTGATACAGCACCAGATCTCTGTCCACCAGCGTCGGCATGGAGCCATAGGGATTAAGTTCCAGCAGTTCCGTGGTCGGTTCTGTGATGGTAATAAAATCCACCTCTGCACTGATGCCTTTTTCCTGCAGGACGATTCTCGCCCGGTGGCTGTGCAGACAGCGCGGGTAGGAGTAAAGCGTCATCGTCGATTTGCGGCTAGCTGCGATGGCCACGGATCAGAACCTCACTGATTGGATCGTTGAATAATCCATCAATTCTAACATGAAGGCCCAAGGTAGGTTTCGGCGCGTCCACGCTGTGGACGCCGAAAAAAGCTGCACGTCCTTGTGCAATGGGGTATGGGGTCAATGAATATCTCGCCAATATTCTTTTTTGAGTTTGTAGAGTACCACCAGCAGTATGATCAGGAACAGCAGCACGAACTTGCCGTAGTGGGAGCGGTCCAGCTGCGCGGGTTCGGCGACGTAGGCCAGGAAGTTGGTCAAATCACCCACGGCCTGATCGAACTTGTTCGCGTCCAGGCGGCCCTTTTCCACCAGTTTCAGGCTGTAACCGCCATGAGCGTCGGCCACCCGCTCTTGCTGTCCCTGCAACTCGCCCATGACGTTGGGCATGGCCACGTCCTTGAACAGCAAGTTATTGACGCCGGTGGGCTTGGCCGGGTCCAGATAAAAGCTGCGTAAATAGGTATAAACCCAATCGGCGCCGCGCGCCCGCACCGTCAACGTCAAATCGGGCGGCGCCACGCCAAACCAGGCGATGCCGTTGTCGTCGGTCATGGCCGTGCGCATGGTGTCGCCGCTATTGCCGACGCCATGCTGGAACTGGCTCATGACTTCGGTTTCCGCCATCCCGATATCCTTGGCAAGGCGCGAATAACGCACGTATTTCAAGGAATGGCAGCCTTGGCAGTAATCGACGTACAGCTTTGCGCCGCGTTGCAGCGAGGCCTGATCATAGACGTCCACCGGCGCGTCGTCCAAGTGGGCCGATTCGGAAGCAAACGCCGCCAGCGGCAGCCACAAGAGTAAAAAAATCAATCTGTTCATTTGCAGAATCGCTCGACCTGGACCTTGATGAAGGGAGGCAGTTTGTTGTAGACGTCCTCCGCCCGCGCCGTCACCACCGGCATGAGCTTTTGATATTGCGGGTGCGCCTGGATTTTATCGACCAGCCAGCGCAGTACACACCAGGGCAGCCCCGGCCGTTCCAGGATGGGGATGTTCGGCGTCAGCCTTTCCGGCACGGGTTGGCCTTGGTCCCAGCGCGAATAAACCGGCATGGCCAGGAAGAACACAAAATAAACCAGGGAAAACAACTGGGCCAACAGCGTCGCCGCCGGGGTTACCGGCTGCGTGCCCAGATAGCCCAGGCCCAGGAAGCTGACGGTAAATATGCCCAGCCCGATTTTGTAGAAAGGGCTGCGATAACGGATCGAGCGCGTCCGGCAGCGGTCCAGCCAGGGCAGCAGAAACAGCAGGATAATGGCCGAAAACATGGCGATGACCCCGCCCAGCTTGTTGGGCACGGCGCGCAAAATGGAATAAAACGGCGTGAAATACCAGACCGGGGCGATGTGCTCCGGCGTGGCGATCGGATTGGCCGGTATAAAGTTGGCGTATTCCAAAAACAGGCCGTTCATTTCCGGGGCATAGAACACCACCCAGGCGAACACCAGCGCAAACACCGCGACGCCCACCAAATCCTTGACCGTGTAGTAAGGATGGAACGGAATGCCGTCGACGGGCACGCCGTCGGCGTTTTTGTGCTTTTTGATCTCGATGCCGTCGGGGTTGTTGGAACCGACGTGGTGCAAAGCCACGATGTGCACGTACACCAGCACGACCAGAATCAGCGGTATCAGCATGACGTGGAAGGCGAAAAACCGGTTCAGGGTGGCGTCGGAGATCAGATAGTCGCCGCGTATCCACTGCGCCAAAGCCTCGCCGACCCAGGGAATCGCGCCGAACAGGGAGATGATCACCTGCGCGCCCCAGTAAGACATCTGGCCCCAGGGCAGCAAATAGCCCATGAAGGCTTCGCCCATCAGCGCCAAAAACATCGCCATGCCCAACAGCCATATCACTTCGCGCGGCTTTTTGTACGACCCGTACATCATGCCGCGGAACATGTGCATGTACACCACGATGAAAAAGGCCGAAGCGCCGGTGGAGTGCAGATAGCGGATCAACCAGCCCCAATTCACGTCGCGCATGATGTATTCGACGGAATCGAACGCCAGCGTGGCGTCGGGCTTGTAGTGCATGGTCAGCCAAAGGCCGGTGAGCAATTGGAGAACCAAGACCAGCATGGCCAGAGAACCGAAGAAGTACCAGAAGTTGAAGTTCTTCGGCGCGTAATATTTGGCAAGGTGCTCGTTCCACACCTTGCTGACCGGGAAGCGCTCGTCCACCCAGCCTAACAGTGCTACCAGATATTTAACCATCAGGCGTCAGCCTCGTCGTCGCCAATGACAATACGCGCATCGCTCAAATAGCGATACGGTGGGATTTCCAGGTTGGTGGGCGCCGGCACGCCTTTATAAACACGCCCGGCCAGATCGAAGCGGGAGCCGTGGCAAGGACAGAAAAATCCGCCCTTCCAGTCTTTGCCCAAGTCCTCCGGCGCCACTTCGGGGCGGAAAGTCGGCACGCAGCCCAAGTGGGTACACAGCCCCAGCGTCACGAAATATTCAGGCTTGATCGCGCGCGCGGGGTTTTGCGCGGATTTGGGCTGTGTAGACTCTTTAGACTGCGGATCGCGCAACTGGCTGTCCAGGGTCACCAAATCTTTCAGCGTTTCTTCCGTGCGCCGCAAAATCCATACCGGTCGTCCGCGCCATTTCACGCGGATCATTTGTCCCGGTTCCAGCTTGCCGATATCGACCTCCACCGGCGCCCCGGCAGCCTGTGCCCTGGCGCTGGGTTGCATGGAGGAAACGAACGGCACCGCCATAAAACCCGCACCGACGGCACCCACCATGGAGGCGGTCGTGGTCAGGAATTGGCGCTTGCTGGTATCAACACTCTCATCACTCATAATGTCACTCCAGATCCACAAACGCCGATACTAAGGAAATAATCTTTTCACTGCTGTTGAACTCGCCGGCGGCGTGCGATTTTGGGGGATTGCCCGCGACAAATCAAGCAGGAAACGCACTTGTCCTGCTTCTTATTCCAGGTGCTGGGTATATCGAAACCTCCTCACGGAAAAGAAAGGCGACCTCGCCAATGTCTTCGTTATGGTGGATGCGCAGAGCGCGGGCGTTGCGCCGGCCCAGCGGTTGCAGCAACGACAGCCGCAGCGCCAGCCGGATCAGGCTGCGCCCGCCTTCCCCCCTGCCGGTTTTTAATCGCTCGCCCGGTATTCGCGTTCCGCCTCCAGATTCAAGCGCAATTGGCAGTGATGCCGCCCCAGGCGCTGTTCCAGAAAGCATTGCTCGGTTGAACTAAAGTGCATAGCGGCGGTTTGATCGAACCCTCTTTTTTAGCGTCGTGATACGTTTGCGTAATATTACGCTTTCTATCGACATACGGGGTTTTCAATCTAAGTTATTTACTATGCAAGCTTGGTTTCGCCGCGCAACCATCTTAAGCGCGGCCACCGAAATTTAGGTGAACAAAATGAAAAGCTATTCGTACGACTTAAGAGTTAGAATTTTTGCTTATTCGTTATGGAATTCCATGAAGGAGTACAGGAAGCGAAGCGCGATAGCGCGGAGCGGTGTACGACGACCCCCGCGTAGCCGTAGGGCCGGATGTTTTGTCGGAGTCGGAGCGATAGCGTAGGCGAAGACAAAACAT
>SCQD01000211.1 GCA_004299145.1 Methylococcaceae bacterium
GGAACGGGCCATCGACGGCATCGTCGAGCGCCATCAAATCCTGCGCACCCGTTTCGACATGGTCGACGGCCAACCGGTGCAAGTCGTTGTGCCCCGCTTGAACGGTCATGCCGTCGAGGTTCACAACTTGAGCCACCTGTCCGTCGCCGCACAGGAAGCGGAAATCCTCCATCTGGCACAGGCCGAAGGCAGAAAACCTTTCGACCTCGCCGGCGGGCCGCTGCTGCGCGTGACCCTGCTGGTTTTGGGCGAGCGCGACCACGTGCTGCTGTTCACGCTGCATCACATCATCGCCGACGGCTGGTCGGCCGGCATTCTGTTTCGTGAGTTCGCCGCGCTGTACCGGGCTTATGGCGAAGGACGGCCCGCGCCGTTGGCGGATTTGCCGCTGCAATACCGCGATTTCGCCCATTGGCAGCGCGGCTGGATGCAGGGCGAGCGCCTGGAGCGGCTCATCGCTTATTGGCGCAAAACCCTGGAAGGAGCGCCGCCGCTGCTGGAATTGCCCATCGACTACCCGCGCCCGTCGCTGCAAAGCGACAGCGGGGCGACGCACGCCTTCCGCTTGCCGCCGGCTTTGCTGGACCCGCTGCGCGCCTTGAGCCGGCAGCACGGCGTCACGCTGTTCGTCACCCTGGTGTCGGCTTTCAACGTGTTGCTGCACCGCTACAGCGGACAGGCGGACATTTGCCTGGGCGCTTCGGTCGCCAACCGCGGCCGGCCGGAATTCGAAGCCTTGATCGGCCTGTTCGCCAACATGCTGGTGTTGCGCGGTGATTTGTCCGGCAATCCGCGTTTCGTGGAACTGTTGCAACGCATGCAGGCGGTTTGCGTGGGCGCGCTGGGACACCAGGACTTGCCGTTCGAAAAGCTGGTCGAAGCCTTGAACCCGGTGCGGGACCGCAGTTACAGCCCGTTTTTCCAGGTGGTGTTCGTTTTGCACAACCTGCCGGCAGGCGCGCCGGAAGTGGCGGGCCTGACGATTCAACCGCTGGAAATCGACTTCGGCACGGCGAAATCGGATCTGACCCTGCACGTCACCGAGCGCGACGGCATAGCCGCCGTGTTCGAATACAGCACCGACTTGTTTGAACCCGCCACCATCGTCCGCATGGCCGCACACTTGACCCGGCTGCTGGAAGACGTCGTCGCGCGCCCGCAATGCCGGCTGAACGAGCTGTCTTTGCTGGGCGCGGGGGAGTACCGGCAGTTGCTCGGGTGGAGTGCGCCCACGGAGGAGGCGATACCCGCCAATGCATTGCTGCACGCCGACTTCGAGGCGCAAGCGCGTAAACATCCCGAACGCATCGCCCTGCGCTGCGGCACCGAGCAACTGTGCTACGGCGAACTCGACCGGCGCGCCAACCAACTGGCGCATTACCTGCTCGCGCACGGCGTCGGCCCGGAAGTCAACGTCGGTTTGTGCCTGGAGCGTTCGCCGGAGGCGATCGTCGGCCTGCTGGGCATACTCAAGGCCGGCGGCGCTTACGTGCCGCTGGCGCCGGATTATCCGCCGGCGCGCATCGCCGAACTGCTGGCGGACTGCGGCGCGGCGCTGTTGTTGACCCAGCAGCGGCTGGCGGCGGCGCTGCCCGGCGCCATGCCTTGCACGGTCATCAATGGCGGCTTTGTTCCCCCTCTCCCTCCGGGAGAGGGCTGGGGTGAGGGCAATCCAAACAACGCCATTGATGACCGTGCCAGGCATAGCCTGTCGACGCTATGCCTGGATCGCGACTGGCCGAAGGTCGCGGCACAGCCGGAACAACGCCCGCCGGCGCGCGCGCGGCCCGCCAACGCGGCTTATCTGATTTACACCTCCGGCTCGACCGGCGCACCCAAGGGCGTGCTGGTCAGCCACGCCAACGCGGCGGCTTCCACGGCGGCGCGCTTCCGCTTTTATCCGGCGGCGCCGGGCGGTTTTCTGTTGCTGTCGCCGTTCGCTTTCGACAGTTCGGTGGCCGGCATTTTCTGGACCCTGAGCGGCGGCGGGACGCTGTGCATCCCGCCGGAAAGCAGCCGGCGCGACCCTGGGGCCATCGCCGCACTGTGCGCCGCCGCCGCCCCCAGCCACCTGCTGTGTCTGCCGTCGCTCTACGAGCCCTTGCTGGAACTGGCGCGGCCCGGGCAACTGGACAGCCTCCAGGGCGTGATCGTGGCCGGAGAAACCA